>SMYQ01000006.1 GCA_007050885.1 Candidatus Bathyarchaeota archaeon | reverse complement strand
GGTTAGGCAAAGAATTTCGTCTAGTGATTATTGGAATCGGAAACTTATTGAAGAGCGATGATGGTCTCGGCGTAGTAATTGTAAACGAGTTACAAGGAAATACGACTGAAAACGTACTCTTGATAGATTGTGGGACGGTCCCAGAGACTTATGTTGGACCGGTCAGGAAATTCAATCCTTCTCATGTATTAATGATGGATGCAGCTGAACTGAGTTCTAAGCCAGGAACGGTTAGATTTGTTTTTCCCGATGAGATACAGGGCTTATCAATTTCTACTCACACTTTGCCGTTGAATGTTTTCGCGGATTATTTGAAAAAAGAAACAAATACTAAGATAGCACTTTTAGCTGTTCAACCAAAAAATTTGGATTTTGGTGAATCCCTCTCTTCAGAGGTTTTGTTTGCAGTAAAATCTTTGAGTAATACCATTCTAGACGTTATTCAAAATCGATGATAGAAATTATCTTTCCCAGTCTGTTAGCTGACTCATAAGTTCATACTTTTTTAATTAGAGATTTTACGATCATAAATTTTCTTTAATTCCTCATAATCCTGAGTTCTATCGATATCAAAAAATTCTTCTGATGACTCTATTTTGATAGATGCTGTATCGTCTAAATGTTGTTTAAGCAAGTCTCTTGCTCCAATGTCTCCATTAAGCGATAAGAGCTCTTTAACATATTTCTTTGAGATTAACACTGGATGGCCCCTTAACGATTTATGCATTACTGTAACTATGCCTACCTTAGACGATTGATATTTTTCTATTAAGCGGTTAATTACCTTAGGTGATATTAGTGGTTGATCGCCTAAAGCTATTAGAAAAGCTTCGCTTTCCTTTGATGTTGTGAGAACTCCACATTTTATTGAAGTGCTCATTCCTTCTCTATAATTTTTGTTAGTAACGAACTTGATTCTTTTATCCTGTGTTGATAATGAACTTTCTATTTTTTGCGCTTCATGGCCAAGAACAATAATGAGTTCATAAATTTCAGATTTCAAAAGATTATCTATGGTAGCATTGATGATGTTTGATTTTCCGAGATTAAGTATTAATTTTGGTTTACCCATCCTTTTTGATTCGCCTGCAGCCAAAAGAATACCGGAAATTCGAATCATAAGCCCTTACTGTTCATTATATGTAACTTAATTTCTAACTTGATCTTGAGAGGAGAGTCTTAATCGCATCTAGAACTCCTTCACCGATAATTTCTGAACGCTGAGCAATTGAAAAGCAAAATTCTTTTTGATCTCTAGGATCAATATCGCCAAGTTTTGTGTTCTTCTTAACTTTGAGCCCATCTCTCATAATACCTCTTAGGACACCATTGATCTCTGCTTTAACTTCGAGGTCGTCAACTTTTGCTATAATTTGTCCCTCATCGACATGTTCTCCGATTGATGTCAAAACTTTGAGAGTACCGTTTTGAGGAGCTTTTATGACTCTCTCATGAGTCTTCCCCTCAATCTTGCAGGGTATACCGTGAAAAGGTTGAGGGCTCCCTTGGTAGTACACTTTTCCAAGGTTAGGTCCTTCACTGGTTTCAATGGCAGCATTAACATTCTTACCTGCTTCAAACCCAGGTCCCAGGCCAATAGTTATTGGAGCATCATGCAAGTTAGTACTAGTATTCCTTTTAGTCATAATTGCGTCAATTAAAATATCGGGGTTGAGATGTTTTAGAATCTGAGTTTCAGGATCAACAATAACTGGAATCTTTCCTTCAGAAATAGTATGCTGAATTTCGTCTGGAGAGGTCTTTTTTGCCGTCAAACCCTCAACCTCCCATTCATCCTCATATACAGCTTCTGAAAATGCTACAGCTCTTCTCTCAGTTGTCGGATTTGGAATTTCAGTCATAACAACTTGATATCCATTCTTAACTAGCGCATGAGCCACGCCGGTCGCAACATCGCCTGCACCTTTAATGAGTATAGTAGCTTCTTTTTTCAAGATAGTTTAGCCTCTACCGAATGGACAGATGGGGAAAGTACATTTCTTACATTTCAGGCAGAGTCCTCCATGAGCTAAGGAAGTTATATCTTTGCGCGTTAATTTTTCTCCAGCCAGGATTCTCGGTAGTACTAAATCAAGAATTGTTGTATCGTAAAACATTGCACATGCTGGAATTCCTAGTAATGGAGTATTATTAAGATATGAGATCATAAACATGAAACCTGGTTGTACTGGTGCACCATATTTTTCTACGTTAGCTTTTGCCTCCAAAGCGCTTCTTAATGTAACATCGTCAGGATCTACCGCCATTCCTCCGGTTGCAATTATTAGATCAACTCCCTCATTTTTTAATTTTAATATTTCATCAACAATCTGTTTTGGATTATCAGGTGCAAAAACAATTTTTGTAACGGTAGAACCAAGTTTTTTAATTTTCTTTTTCATTACTGGACCAAATTCGTCTTTGATCAAACCATGGTAAACTTCATTGCCAGTTATGATGAGCCCAATATTCATTTTTTTAAGCGGGATTACATTTATGATTGGTCCGCCGTTTTCACAGATTTGAGTTGCACGATTGATTTGATCTTTCTTTATTGTTAGAGGAAATACTTTTGCGACTGCAACTTTCTCGTCAGAATTAATTAATCGATCTTTATGTTGAGTTGCTATACCCAAACCATCAATTTCATTAATTTTATCCAGACGTTCAACATCGATTTTAAGTATACCATTGGTATCCGAAATAATGGCTACATTGCCTTCAGTTGGTTTTGCTTTTCTTAGATTTGTACCTGTAATCAAGGAGGCGAGTTTGGCTGCGCCATCTTCTTCTTGAAGTTCATCAGGTCCAAGTTCTAGCACGTAAATATGTTCTCTACCTATCTTACGAAGTTTAGGAAGGTCTTTTTTCTGAATTAGATGGCCTCTTTTAAATAGTGTACCTTTGAATTTGCCGGCTTTAGTTATTCTAGTGACATCGTGAAACAATACTTTGCCAACGGAATCTTCAAGTTTTACTATTGTTGTTTTCAAAAATTATGATCCTCCAAAATATTTTAAATGTTTATTAATTTATCTCGTCCTCAGGTTTTTCGAGAGCTACATGTTGGACTATTTTAGTAATTTTTCTATTGATATCCCCCACCGTCCTGAAGATTTGATAGACTATTGCGAATAATATTATGATAGAAAAAGTTGTCACAAATTGGATTGGTGCAGCCATACCTAAGCTCGATGCGAGTCCAAGATAAAGCTGTGGATATATGCCTGTAGATATTAAAGCGATCCAAATGATTGTCCATATTATAAAAGGAATTTTTCCAATTCTTTTTCGGTAAAATTCCTTGAAAGTATATGCCGCCATTATGAGTCCTAGTAATATCGCTATTAATCCGTAGGGTTCAATCATATGTGAAATCGCCACTTATTTGTCGCTACTTAGGATGCAGGATGTTATAAAGTATCTTTATCGCGTCTCGAAAACCAGCTCCCCGTCTACGTGATTTAAAATAAACAGTTTTGATAGGCACATCAACTATTCTGATTCCACGTTTGGATAGTAAAATTATCATCTCAGAGGCCCACTGATAGTCTGTTGAGTCATATTTTATGCTGTCTGCAACCTGTCGTGACATTCCTCGGAATCCAGACTGTGAATCTTTAATTTCAATTCCAGAGGCAAATGAAGTTAATTTTGATAGAATTTTATTTGCAATTAACTTTTGGAATGGCATTTCAGAGTTTTTTTCTAATATCCGGGATCCGATTACCAAGTCTGCCTTTCCATCAACTATAGGCCCTATTACGTTAGGAATTTCTTTTGGATCATGCTGTTCATCAGCATCAAGAGTAACTATTATCTCGGCATCATGATTCGAGGCTGCACGTAACCCAGTTGAAAGGGCTGCACCAACGCCTAATCGGATAATGTGACTAACGACTTTTGCTTGCGCTTTTATTGCCTCTTCAACAGTTCTATCGGTACTGCCATCATCCACAACGATAACCAGATTGCAAATAGTCTTTGCATTTCTAACGACAGAACTAATTGTCGACTCTTCATTATGGGCGGGAATGATGCAAACTACTTTCAACAACGGCACCGAGATCATATCTCATAAGGTTTATTCTAGTAATATTCCAAGTATTCTTTCAAAAGATATTGTTTTCTTTTAAACGATTTAATTTAATTAGTCTATCCTTGACTTAAAATCCTCTAATTATCCAAGATAGGATTAGCCTGGTATATAGTTCAAACATCTTAGGGTGTAGTTGAATGAAGATAATACGATTATCATAGAAAATAAAATCGTAGAAATGACTGCGTATCTTATTCCAGATTTCTTAGATGCTTCTAATGTATAGAATATGAAAAGTGTCGCCGGTATATTATATGGGATCATATAGAGTAATCTCCATTGCCACCAAGAATCCAAGAGTAGCAAAGGAATGAACGCTATTACCAGCAAAGAGATGAATAATCTATAGAATTGCTTTTTTAGATTATTAATTGTAAGAAGGCCTAATATACATAATGTTATGATAATTGTATTGGCTAAAAACCCACCTACATAAAACTGTAGAGAATATGTGATAACTCCTAAAAATTGTGTTAGATACTTTATATTCATGGCAGCAAGTATTTCAGTTGAAAGGCGAATGAATTCTCCACTGGAGAAAACTGCCAGAAGAATTACCAACAATACGAAATTTATGCCTAGAATAATTAGAGTAGATTTGTTACCAATGATCTTTTGGGAGCTGTCACTATTGCCTGAACGGTGGAAGATTAGATTAAACATCAGATATGCTGCAAGACTTGCTAAAATGATGGCCCATGTCCAAGGGTGAGTAATTAAAATCAAGAAACTCGTTATTACTGTAATTAAAATAAGACTTTGTGAAGGATTTTGCCAGACCTTAAGTAATAACGTCCAAAATGTCAAAACCAAACCTAGAGCAAGCCAGTTTGCATAAACACCAGCAAAAATACCCACGGTCGTAGCAATCGAAAATAATCCTAAAAATGCTGAGATAGTAGCTATGAAATTATTTCGTGTAAGCCTTTGAGTAAGATAGAATGAAGAGATGCCCATTAAAGCGGCAGGTATTGCCGGGCCTATTTTAACAACTATCATAGGAGACAGAGAAAAGACAGTCATTAGGGCATAGAGGATTAGTAGATACGGCATTCTTGTCACCGCGCCATAATCGGATATCACATGTTCTATTCCCTCCGAGCTTGAGATGGTGAGAAGATTTTCGTAGTACCAAGGTGTATCAACACCAATAAGTCGAGGAGTATAGAAATAAGGATAGTATACAATAAAGAAGGATGTCAAAATTATTGCTGGAATGATAAATAACTTCAAGTATTTGTAGTGATTATCTCTTGAGATTCTGTTCTCTTGTTTTTGTGAGTTAAGATAATCTTCCGTTTTTATCATCGTGTTCTCGATATGCTGTTTGATAAATGATCTGCAGAATTTATTTAATATGGGAATCCATGCCCACGAAAACACAAGAACAACAAGAGCAGGCAAGGCAAATGGATGCAGAATTCTATTCAAATTAGCTTCAAGTGAAGGTAAAATCCATCTAGGATCGCCATCGAAAGGAACATGCGGATCCACCGAGTTATAAACCCAACCAAGAGCAGAACCGATCTCGATTAGGAATATTATAGAAAGAAATGAAATGAAAAACATGATTAAAGAATTTATTGAATTAGGTAATTCTCGTTTATTGTGAATTAGTAATGGAGTAAAGACTACTAATATCGGTGAAAGAAAAGCAAAAAATGATCCAACGTGATCTATTCCTAATGATAGGAGAATTATCGAAAAGATCATTGAAATAATTGGGATCGCGATTATTTTTCTTTCTAATAACTTTCTTGTATATAGTGCAATCCAGGAGATGGTCATAATACTACTAGATAAAAACCAAATTATTCGATCAATTTGTGTATCGAATATTTGTAATGAAACTGTAGTAGGCTCATAAGCAACATATGTTTGAATTTCAAAGGCATTAGTTAATATGGGTAAACTAAAGAGAAGACTGATTGAACAAACTATCGGTAATAAAATACTCAAAAACTTGATTCGACCTAATCTGTAAGACAGATAGGCTATGCCTACTAACCCTAGAGTAAAGATCGAAAAGATAATAATGAAAGTCTCAATCTTTGGACCAGATGCTAGAGTAACCTGAAGAATTAGATTTTTGCTCAGGGATTCAGCAAATTCCGTATCACCTTGGAAAATGGCTCTTATAGAAATATGCTCTTGAAGATCATTAGGGACCTTCCAATTGAATTCGGATGTACCGTTATAGTCTGTTTGTGATTCGCCAATTTTTACCCATATGTCATTAAATTGGTACTCAAAAATAATTGTCTTATTAGAAATTCCGTTTAGAGAAGAATCCAAAAGTCTAGCTCTTAGAAGAAAAGAATCGCCTGAAGGTATTGATTTCAGAGATGAAAATACTTCAATGCTTGTAAATCGAACTAGATCGATCACTCGAACTATTGCATTTGCTGACTTTTCGATTTCATAAGATCCAAGGTTATCATCAAAGTTCTCTGAGAATATGTTTGATCCATCTTTAACAAGCAAAACTCTTGTGATGAAAACATCCATACCTCTTCTTAATCTATCTGTCTTACCCATGCCAATTTTCGAAACATAAAAACCACCAGGTTTCGGTGATAGTTCACTATCACTTTCGTCGACCAATGCCCCATTAATATAAAATTTAGCTGAATCTGTATCAACTACTATTGAAAGATGGGTCCATTCTCCTAACTTCCATCCATCTTTTACAGTTACAGCAGCCGAGGAATCCATAAATGGATAATAGAAAATCACACTTCCATCGGTTGCTAGTCTGAATGCATACCTAAGCTCATCTTTTGAAGATATCGCACCATAATCACTTTCTTCAGAATGACTAGTTCCGCGAGCATCTATCTGAAGAACAATTCCAGGAGATTTGGACTCGACTTTTAGAATATTGACTGAAGCGTGAAACTCTACCCGACTATCGTTGATTGTAGCCTCAGGAATATTCTTGTTTATATATCCATATTCTGATTCGTCAGGAGCAAAAATGTGCAATGCACGTTTTATTTGTAAGCCATTTTCTTGCGACTCTATATTTTCAATAGAGCTAATCGATCCTATGCATACCAAAAGTATTGTTAAAGCTAGTATTGATTTTCGTTGTTTCAATTCGTATCAGCGCAAATGGGCTCCTAGTGGACTGAATACCGTACTGGGCTTATAAATCTGAATTGATTTATCCGTTGCAAAATCCCATTACCGCACGCCAATAACAGTTCTTTTTTTTAAAAAATTCATATTGAGCGAAATTTTTGATGACTAGAATATTTAATTGACTGTTTTTCGTTAGGTTGCCATCTTTTCGCAAGTCGATTTGTGATCTTAAACGATGGTAGGAAAGCTATTAAAAGTCCAGTTACAGACGCTAATGTTGCAGTTAATATCGTAAGTAAATATCTTGAATGTTCGATGAACAATACCACATTCAACTCATGTAAAATGAGATATGCGAAGCTGATGATCCAAACAACGAATAGTGGAAGAAGTAATTTCTTATTTATCGATCTTTTTCTTGCAATGATTGCTATCACTGATATTAAAATCGCCCAAGGAAAAATGTAAAAGAATCCAATGATTGCCGATCCTACGACTATAGCGGCAATTGAACCAAATGGTCTAATTGTGGATAGTTCAACATATAATGTGTCTACTATGTTCATACCAAATGTAAACGGCAATCCCAATTCTCTTTCAATATTTTGTGGGCCATTTAATTCATCATATACTAAAGATGTCGAACTGTTGAATGTATTTGCGAGTTTTTTGAATTTCAACATGCTCTGGCTAATAGCCATACTTTCGGTTTGGCTTACAGTAGGATTATGCATTAAATCTCCTGGCCAAGCAGATTTTATTTGTATTATTCCTGTAACATTAGGATACCAATAATACTCGTAATTACCCAAAATGTCTGTTTCAACTTCCTCTATCGTATTCCACTTTTGACCACTAACTCGATATTCTATGATCACTTTTGTTTCTCTAGGTGGGTCCAACTTGCCTTTAATTATTAGTTGACCAGTAGTCATGAGATACGCATTGGATACATCACAAGACAGTTTGGAGTCGCGTTTCTGATTTGTAAAGACTGCCGTAAATTGTTCTGGTTGATGTATTTGAACTGGCCATATTATATCGGGAATTTCAACACTCTTCCAATGATCTAAAAAGAATTCTTCTGAAGATGAAGTGGATTGTATACTCGCGTTTATTTGAATAAGAGAATTTTCTTCAACCCAATCATAAGTTGTTTCATTAGATCTTACAGAGATCTCACCTTCTTTGATTTTATAAATCAAAGATGAGTTTGCTGGTAGACCTTCGCTAGAAACAATAACCTTGTATAGTTTTTTCCAGTTTGCATAAACTTCTTTCGGAGTATCCATTAATACAAAAGTAGAATTTTCACTTACGTTTATGTCTCCAGACCAGCTTTTAAGAATAAATTTAATGTCTCCCTCCTCATGATCAATAAACATGGGTAGTTGAACTTCTTCTCCTTCCTCATACCAGCCACTTACATCTACATCTGGGTTCAATGAGTTAACTGTGAGTAAAAACTCTCTTGAGTATTCCGCTGAAAGTGTAACATTAGAATCAAGGATTATTGTTCGAGGGTTATTCTCAACGTTGTCGGACCATTTACTAAATCCAAAACGTACACCATCAACTTGAGAAGTTCCATTCTCTATTAATATTGTATGGGATCCTTCACTCAATATGTTATGGAATTTTGAATCATCTATTTTTTTAAAATGAAAACCATCTACCGAAATAGTTTTGATCTCAAGAGGTGCCATTATGGATAGTTGATAACCTTCATCTTTCATAAACCATGTCGAATCCAGTTCTTTTTGTTCAAGGACTCTATAATCGTTTAGACAAAGAGAGTGACCAAAAATTATGTCACTCTTATTTTCAATATTCATATAAAAAATGTTGAAATAATAATCTTCAGATTCAGTTACGCCTAATGTCCAGAGTTCATTCCACCCTGAAGTAGGATTTATTGTATTGTGGACGACATAGAGTTCCATAATTGAAGAGTCAAGATTTAATTTTCCCTCATGGCTCACGATGAATAAATTGGGGCCTGTGGCAAAAAGTCGATTATCAATCTTCCCAGAAGGAATGATTGATATTTCATTATCAAATGTTTTTTTTGGTTTGACAAAGTCTTTTGTGATAAAGGTTTTTCCTTGGAATGTCATCTTCTGATAGGTTGCTGATGTATATTCAAAGATTTTTACATCAAAACTCGACGAACCATTTGTTAAAAATAAAAATCCTATACGAAAATCAGATTCTGTAACATTAGCTACAAAGATGACGTCCACATTATTTTCTGTCCAGGAGATATGTTTCCATGGATAGAAAAAGAATTCTGTACCATAGATCTCAAGCACCCCGCCTTTTTCCGAGATTGATATTTTATCTCCTAAATAATTCTCGCCAGCAATTTCAAATTTTGGAATCTCTATTTCATCTGTCAATAGGTTCGAAGAAGATGAGATGAGATCGTTTTCATCTGAGCATAGTGCATGTTCCACGGTAATGGAAGATGTTTGTAAGACTAGTATCAAAATAATGAGTATTGATATCGCATTGAAATTTCTTTTTTTACAGTAATTTTTGAACATAATTTATTTCTCCAAATAGCGCACGCTATACCCTATATCGGATCATCCATGCGCATGGTTTGCTGTTTATGTATCAATACAGCATACATTGATTTCTCAAAAATGGTTTAATGGTTTAAATCCTTCACAGCAAACGGTTAGAGTCGCTAATACAATTTCATAAACATCTATGATCTAGATTATGTGATTTTCGAATATTGGACACTCCAAGATTACCAAATATCCAAATATAGGACGCAATTGCATGGAATTTAAGATAGAAAGTTTACGATTATCTGTAAAATTGAGCTTTAAACCATATATCCATGTTTCGTGCAAATATTAAATTGAGTTTTCATAAAGTATTGTGGCGGTTAAGATAGAAAATGCAGCTCATTTCGACTGGGGTAAAAGGTTTAGATGAATTGCTTGGAGGAGGTCTACCCAAAGGAAAATGTATTCTTGTGGTAGGCAGTCCAGGCGCAGGGAAAACAATTCTACAAATGCAGTTTTTAACAAGAGGCGCAAAAGCTGATGAACGTGGATTATATGTAGCAATGGATGAAACTCCTGAACAAGTCAAAAATAACTTGGCTTCATTTGGATGGGATATTGAGGAACTTGAAAAAAATGGTAAGATTCTCTTTTTAGATGCTACAATGCTGAGGCAAGGAGGTATTAGAAGGAGTAATGTTCTAGTTTCTTCGAAATTCGATAACTCTTCAGAGCCCAAAATGACGGTTAGATTTCTAGTTGAGACTATTACGAAAATTGTAAAAGAGGAAGGTATACAGAGAATTGCGGTTGATCCTGTAACTTCTATTATGCTTCGATATGATGCGACATTCAAGAAGAGAAGAGCATTGTTGACTTTCTTTGATTCTTTGATAAATTCAGGTTGCACATCGCTTGTAAGTACTGAATTGAGAACTGGTATGCTTAATCGATCATTTCAGTTGGAAGAATTTCTCTCCCAAGGAGTGATCCTTATGCATACAATGGTTCACGCAGGAACAGTTGTTCGTGCTATTCAGGTGGAGAAAATGCGGGGAATACCGCACGATGCTCAACTAAGGCCTTACCAAATAACGTCAAAGGGAATAGAGGTCTTTCCTAAAGATCGTGTATTTGAAGGTCAGCAGAGCTAGTTCGTTATAGTTTGGACTTATGTGAGTTTCTTGTTCTAAAGATGATGCCTTTTTCACCATCAACTCTGAAGTCGATCCATCTTTCAAAATGTTTCCTTCTCATTTTCTTAATACGTAATTTTCTCTGATATTTGCCAGCTTCATCGGTAGAAGATAACTCAATCACACTGTCGCAGACGGCCTCTATAGCATTAAGACCTTTTCTTCCGACTGCTGATCCTGTGGTGTAGAAAAATCTTCCATTAACACCTTTGGTTTTAGCACCGACTGAATGAATAAAATTGGCGATATACTCATCTCTAAGCATTGTAAATAACGGAGTTAATGAATCTAAAAAAACATCAGTGTCTTGACCTAACTCTTCAAGACAAGAAGAAAGTTGTACACCGAGTCCAGTAAGGTCCCCCATTGATGATGTCTTATGTTTTTCAGAAGACTCCTTTCCGCCGGAAGCTGAATAGCAATCTATAAAGATTAATTTTGAAGATTTTTCATATTTTTCTAGATCAGGTTCAAAACCTTTTAAATATTCTCGTAAATTAGATGGAAAATCTAAATTAGCGATAAAAATACACGGTTTTCCAGTTCTTAGACTCTTAATTAGAAAATGTGTAAGTAAAACTGTTTTACCTGATCCAGGTAATCCCGATATCATAACTGATGAGGATGACGGAATATCGCCACCAGCCATTTTATAGAAATATTCAAAATCATACTCGCGGAATCCTTTTTTCCTTTTTCTAAAAAGATTCAAAGTCACTAATAATGATGTTAGAATAACTAGTATCCCCAATACGGAGTTTATCATCCAAGGTTTGACAATACGCAACACCATCTCTCTGCTCGCATCAGAGGACAACTGAATATCAAAATCATTTAAAACAGAAATTGGAACAAAAAGAATCAAAAGTTCTCTACTAATATGAACTTTATACTGAGATCTAGGTAGTTGGAGAAAGCTTATTCTACCCTCAATTGTTGTGTTCCCTTGGTCAACAATAGAATCATTTCTTAATAAGACCACTTTCGCTTCTTCAACTGGGAAACCAAGTAGATCTCTTATCAATAATTCAAGGCTATATACCGTACAATGAATCTGAATCTCAAGATTTTCTGAAGTATGATAAAGTGTTCTATTAACTATGATGCTCTTCCAAACTACAATGAATTCATAAACTGTATCTCCTGATTTTGGAACTAACGCTATAATCTGACCTCTGGAGTCACTTCTGCCTGTCCAAATACGTCTATCATCAACAAGTATAGTAACATTCGCTCCATCCAGTGGTATGTCTTTAGAGTCAAAAATTTCTAAATTAAAAATATTGAAAGTTTCTTCCAACGGTATTGGCAAAGATACTGATGTGGCAGTCTGTTCACCATCCCAAAGCAATGTCAGTGATTGGATATCTGGATCTGGTTTGATGGAGAACAGAATTGTAGATTCGTTTTGAAATGTGTGACTTATAGGGATTCCAACTATGTATTTACTAATCTTGTCTTCAACTGGTAATGCAATCAGAGCACTGGAGACCTGTTTAACTTCAGTTTCAGTTCCTATTTCGTACAATGAAATATTTAGATTAACAGTTCTTTTCACGGGCGAACGTAAATGGATTCTATAGTTTACAGATCCCTCAATCTTTATGTCCCTAGTTAATGTTGGATACAATGTAAAATTAATCTCTCTATCAAGAAGAGCAGAACGGCTTTCCCCATAAGGCGGAGCAGTACTTAATATCCTTCCACCTTTAACGCCCATGGTATAATCTGTATGAGCGAACAGATCAACTATCTCCATTGAATCAAGCCTCTGCTGCGCTAATGTAAAATCTATCGGCAGTAATGCCAGAACTGAAAAAAGCGCAACTAAGATCATTCGATTCAATGTTCAACGACCTTATCGAGACTTTCGCCTATCATCTCTCTTGATTTAAAGAGTACTGATTAAAGGCTATCCTCTAGAATCTATCATTTTAATATAATCTATGACAAAACAGCATATTGTAAATATCAGAAATACTAACTTTGTTGCAAAAACAATATTTATCGGAGTCATACTTCGCAAAGGCCAAGGATTAACTATAATATCTGGATTTTGTAGACCCTGCACGGATAATGCTGCCGTCCAAACCACAATATGATATATTATTTCAAAGCCACTAGCTAATACCCCAAGCCAAGCAAGCGAATATAGAAGTCTTCGAACCTCCGGAAGCATCTGCTCGAAGCGTCTAATAGATGATGGCGTATACAATCCGAATACAAACCATAGGAAGAAAGAAAACATGAAAATGGTTATAGGCTTCATAAATATGCCGGGGACAACTTCAACCTGTACCAATACAAGATTATCCCCAACTATGTAGGGGAAAGTTGTTCTTACAGCATAGATCACTAGCACTAGAACAGCAGTTGTTCCAAATATCCACGATAAAAGGGAATAAATTTGGCCGGTTATACTTCTAATCTTTGGAAGAATGAATATTGATGTCATGATGGCGCCTCCAATGAATACCAAATATGCTGGTGCAGGAGTGAAAGCCAAAATTATTGCACAGACTACCAAGATAACTGCTACATGCCACAAATCAGAAAAAAGTTCTTTCTTATTGGAGAACCTATTTTTGATGCTCTCAAACATTTTGATTTCCTACAATTTTAATGAATTAATTATAATGTCATAACTTCAAATCATGTTTGTTCATATAATTGATGTCAATAACCTTCTTGTTCAGTGTATACATTAATTTCACGGAAATACCCAGCATAGGTTCCAGGAGTCATTTTTGTAGCTCCAGATATAAGAATAAATGATAGATCAGAAGGTTCTTCCCAACCAGCCTTAGCATACTCTTCAGCTATATCGAGCTTGACATATGACCACTGATTGAGAGGCAAATTTGTGTGAACTATTCTATGATTTCGTAATTGGTATGTTTGTTCAGCAGAATCTGAAAAGATGAACCATATTATGTGGGCACCATCATTTACCTCTAAACCAAAAACATTCCAAGGCTCTTTTGAATTTATATCGTGAACAAAGCTAAAAGTTGGATAAATCCAGAATGATACATTTGATCTTAGGAGTTTTGATACATCTGATCCTCTTATCGCCTGTTTGACATGAATATTGGCCCAAGCGTATGTATCATTAGCGCCATCTTGGTATAGGTGAAGGCCCAAACACTCATTATCTGCTACAATATCACGTCTAAGAAAACCTGAATCATTTGGGCCTAATGTGTATGTGGCTTCCCATAAGAACGGCCTTTGCATTCCCGTCTGTGGATCTTTTGTAAAGTATTTGAATTTTGGATTAAGAATAAGAGGAAAATCTTGAGATTTACCAAAATTTTGAAAAAACGATATTCCGATTATCAGTATAAATAAAATCAAAGTGACATATGTCACACGCCGGCGGTTCACTGTATTCATTTTAGATCACGCCTAAATGATGTTTTATACCATGTCACAATTGCAACGAGGCATATCGGGATTAGATAAATAAAGTAGTTCTGGAGTCCGCGAGGTGAAAACCATAATATCAACGCTGGAAAAGCCCAAATCGCATATTTTAGATCTTCAAAGTATAGATTGTAATATATTAACAGAAGGAAAAAAACTGATACTGCAAAAAAGAAATAGAAATTATTTGAAAGAGGTACGTATCCAGATTGAGTTATTGTAGATAGTCCTTGGCTTATTACAATCAATTGACCGGAAAAAGGAGTTGTGACATCAGATAACCATGATTTAGGATCTTTTAAGATGAAAATAATGTTTGGTAGTAGGAAACCAACTATTGTTGAGGTGGTAAACATGACGATTGATTTTGTCTTTTTCTTTCCAGCATATTCTTCAGATCTCCAAATATATGTTAATAGAAATGGAAAAAGGAGCCATGGTTGTTGTTTAACTGCACTTGCTAATCCAAATGATAATCCTGCAATTAGTGGATTGCCAATATAAAATGCAGTAATAATAAGCGGAAGTACCCATAGAAAATCGTTTAGGCACCCTGCTGTGAAATTTATAGCCAGATCAACCCCAGCAAAGAAAGGAATTAGAACTAAAGGTCTTATTTCAGATGGTGATTTCCAATAGAGAATTAAGATTATCGCTATTGCAAAAATGAATGTGATCCATCTCATATCTTGCAATCCGAAATATGCAAAAGGTGTGAAAAATAGTAAGTGAAGAGCTGGATAGTTTAGGTTCGTAACCAGATCTCCATCTGGTTTCAACGTAACATAATCTACATCTACAGTAAACATTTCCAAAGCTATCTGCAGATCGTGACCATAAGGATTCCAAGAGGGGAAAAGCCAGAGTTGTGATGCATAGTGTGTGAAAGCCATTGAATCTGTTCTATAAACTCCATTGTATTGGATCTCTGCTATTACGTAAATGCTCGAAGTCATGATGAATATTAGTGCTATTAGAGGTATGATCTTAAATCTCTGTAAAATTTTGATAGATGACAAAGAAACTGTCATAAGGAATAATGCTAGTGAATAACCTATCACACAAAGTACAACAACTTCAGGGTGGGTTTCTATTTTGCCTCTTAACCAATTTTGAAAACTCTCATAAAACAGAAATCCCGCAGTAAAAAGATAGAATATTCGAAGAGTAAAGTTTTCGTATCTCTTCAATTCCGCTGATTTAGACTCTTCGTTTGTTTTCATATTGTTTCCATCAAGTTATTTGGACATTTTTTCTTGAGTATATTAAAAGTAGAATGATTAAAATAATCATTAGCAAAGATGGCCAGATGTATGAATTATTAGAACGGGTATATTCGAATGTAACTTGAGTAGGACTTGGTTCTGGCGTAATCAGTATGAAACCCTCGGGAGTAGACATAACGCTGGTTGTATCATTATCAACTGTTGCAATCCAGCCTATATAGTAAGCTTCTCTCACAAAAATTTTAACGTTTGAATATGGATCTGTGATCTCAATGTTTATTCTTTCGGGACTAGATCTCTCAAAGTTATAATCAATATTACCGTTTTCAGTAATTAATTGAACAAAAGAGTTGGGGACGGTATTTTTTAAAATAGTCAGATTTCCTCCTTCATGAGTGATAAAAGCATCTTGTTTGAATGTCGAATTTGTAAGATATCGAATCAAAGTTTTATTAGAATTCCCTACAATTACCCAATGTATCCCTAGCTCTTGATTTTGATCAATGAGATTCTTCCATACCTCTAACCTGTTTTCTGTTGTTTCCAAATCATTGATCCGATAGTCATCTATTCCAAGCAAACGAGGAATAAGTTTTTCTTGAGGATACCATCCGTCTATCAGATTTTTTCCAGTATAACTAGGGGTCATGTAAATCCACAAAGGACATCTAACAGGTAGAATCCTTCCATAATCATTCTGCAATCGTAGATATTCCAGTAATTCTATTGGAATGTTAGAATTCTGAACTGTATAAGGTAGATGGGGATTAACTTCTTGATTCAGTAAATAAACAGATTTGACTACTCCGCCAGTAAAAAGTAATATGAAAATAACGGTCAATATTAACAATTTCATGTTTCTCCGCATTCTGCAGATAACTCCTTCGACTAAAACGCCAGCAAGAAAAGCGATTGGTAGACTGAGGAATAACCAGAATCTGTATACATCAAGGCTTCTCCAAATGGATTGCAATAAAGGTATTTTTACAATTGGAATTGCATAATATCCGAGACCAAGCCAGAAGAAAGATACGAACCATAATACAAGAAAGAAATTAAAATGATTATATTCACTTCTTCGAGTCCTAAATATTACTAAACCTGCTATGAAGATAAGTGCTATTATAACAAGTGCTTGTCCAATCATTTGGATATTAATGTAAGTTTGATATCCAATTTCAAAAAATGACATGCCTACGAATAGCAAAACAAGGGCGGAAACGATTATTGATTTTTTAAAATCTTTGGAGACCCAAAGGATAATAGCACTAATTGCCAAAATAAACTGAACTATTCCTTGTTCTAGAATCATATAATCATATAATGCATAGGATAATTTGATGAAGGGGAATTCCATCGTCCTATTAAAAAATGGATTATCTGCGATTTGAGAAGAAGCTTGAATGAAATCGACTAACCAAAAACTTGTCAATGCGATTCCGCCAAAAATTACGCCTAAGAATTTGAGCAAATTAAATTTTAAATCAGCAAATGAAGTTGTAAGTGACAAAAACGCCAATAATAAAATAAAGAATGTTATTAATGCTGAGAGATGATGAGTGAGAATAACTGTGCCAAGAAGTAAAATTGAAGAGGCAAACCATATCATTGATTTCTTAGATAACATGCGAATGAAAGTAATTAGTAATAAGCATATGATTGGCAAAGCAATGATGTTCGGGAATCTATCATAAAAAATGTAATTTCCAATAACCGTTGGAGTTAATCCAAAAATTAATGCACTCCAAGAAGATTCTCTAATACTTAATTTAAGTTCTCGACCCAGAAGATATACTGTAATAGGAGTTACAAGAAAAAAAATAGTATCTATGAATTTGTAAGCGCTTACTGCATCTTTTCCAATAATAGCTATTGCGAATGTAAGAAAATAACTTAAAGGTGAATATAATAGGAGAAAAGGTGTTCCACAATACCAATCTGGAAACCAAGAAGGAATGTAACCGAGTCTATCATGCCATTTGAACATGAAGAGGATCTTACTCAGGTGACTGGCAGAATCAACACCTTGAGGGATCCCTGGTAATAAACGTGGGATAACAATTAAAATTCCTATTATGAATGCGATTAATAATGGGATAGTATCTTTCGCGATGATCTTTTTATTCATCTGCGCGTATTCTTCCCGTTGAACATTTAGATGTTCGGTTCAATCCCATTCTTTCTCAGATTAATTCTCTTCAATGCTAGAGATGTGATTAGGATGGTGGATGCTGTAATGATTGGGAACATAGTCCCAAATTCAGGAATGGCGAGTTCACTATCCTTGCTACATGCTGATTGAACTGCATAAGGTCCATATTTGCCAGTTGAAGACTTATCGAATGCCACTGCAATAATCTCAATGTTTTCTGGTATACTATCTACTGGTATTGACCAATTTCCTGAAAGGACTTCATATGAATTTGGTTTTAGAAAAATTCCCTGTTTGAATATTTGATCTCTATAGATGGAATTCCATTCTGTTCCATTACGGAAAATCTTGTCTTCGACTACATAAACAACTACGTCCCCACTAAAAGAATAACCGTTTCTTTCCGCTATTGAAATTTGAGTAGTCAATAAACTTCCGTTAATAGCTTTTGTTACTGTTAATTCAATTAAATGAACACTTCTGAAAGTAAGTGATTCTATTTCAGAAGAATTGATAATTGCACCACTTGTTCTAGAGTATCCGCCATCATATGCATGTGATGGGACAAAATTGAAGTCTAGTTGATTTGCTCGATCAACCGAATATGTTGTGCTCCAGACATCTTGGAGATGATAAACAAGGAAATGAGCGATATGACTATCATTCGAAAATGTATTTTTAATTATTAACTGCTCTGTTTGACATGGGTCACACCATGTGCTTGTAAAGATTTCAACAAACACTGAGTGCGTTGGTGATTGTGAATTCACTTTAGAAATTAAAGTAGAATAGGTTAGTGTTGAGATTAATAGAACTAGTAATATTCCTACAAGTTGAATTTTAAGATTATAAGATGATTTTACAGAGAATAAAGTTGACATGGACCCATACCTGACGAACTCTTCACCTTGTGTTGAACGCAATTTTTTTCCAAATATTCAAGATGGTGTTAATTATGTCTTGATATTTAATCTTCTTGATTAGGATGTTTTTCACTGATATTTCAATTGTTAACAGTAATTTAGGATCCAAAAACTAAAATGTGTTATAAATTTGGAAATACTTGAAAATTATGACAATATGCCATTTTTAACTTCAAAATTGCTGAATTGTGGTAATGTGTTTAAAAGATCCAAATCAAGAATACTGATTGTTTTGTTAAAGGTCAAGAAATGGTCCATATTACGTTAATTTTTGATATTTCGGGACCCCATAAATACGGTTAAACAACAATAGATAGGCGCAGTTTAAGGTATAGAAAGATAATGGATGACTCTCTACTCAAATTAATAGGTGGACTTGCTGAAGAATATGATCCTGTTGCGTCTCTGATATACGGATCAAGAGTTGCAGGTTACGCGAGAGAGAATAGTCTGTATGATTGTATGGCGATATGTCATTATCCTGGTGGTGCCAGATATCATCTAGAGAAACTTAATGGCGATCAGGTTTCAATATTAGAAATTGATGAAGAACTGTTTATTCTAGATGTAAAAAAAGGCGCTCTTGGTGGTTTTGTCGCCGGTCGAATGCTTTTCCCATATCTTGGTTTGAAGGGTTTAGAATATCTGAAACAGAAGGAAATGGAATTAAAAAAAGAAGTGATTAGAAGAGATATTGAATACATAATTCAACAATATGGTGAAGCATCAAGAGGAATAATTATAGATCCACGCTATTTTGCAGTATCATATATATCGAGATTATCCAAAACGTTCCCACCAATAAGGTACAGCTATCTAAATACATTTAGGAGTGATTTACGGAAAAAAAACATAACGAAAGTTATGCCAGGATATGATGGTGCCATTGAACAATTGGTAGATGCTGGAATCCTACACCACGAGTCTTTAGGGATAACCATAGGTGAAGCTTTCATTGATGATATCATCTCACGAAGCACTATAGATAAAGTGGTAAATGTTGTCGAAATCAGCAGGAAGGCGTTGTCATCATATCTGATGCATGGTAGAGCAGGATTAGTATCGCCTGAGCTCATATCAAGAGAACTAGCATCGAAATTCAAACGCGAATTTGTACTAACCACAAAGAGCCCTAAAATGGAAGACCCAAGAATCTATTTATCTTTAAAAACAAAGACTGGATTGATACCCATTGATGCAAAAGGAGACATTAGAGAGATAATCGTGAAAATTAGACCAGATTCTCGGATACTCATTAACCCTCTAGGAGGTGTTCTTAATGAAGTATATCTTGTTCAAGCAAATGGAGAAAAGCTTGTTGCAAAAAAATTTACTGACTGGCATGGTTTCAAATGGTTTACTCTGAATCTAGTAGCCCTTGGGACAAAATCTTTTTTTGTTTCCGGTAAAGCCAGATTAACAAATGAATTTGGAATGAATCATTTGCTACAAAGAAACTTTGTGAATGTGCCAGAAATATTTCACGTTAGCATTTCAGACAGAATTTTGGTTGAGAAATATGTTGATGGCATTCCAGTTGTTGATATTATTAAAAAAATCGTAACTGAAAAAAGAGATGAACAGAATCTTTATGAAAGCATATCCGATATTGGGCGCAATATTGCAAAAGTACATGAGCTTGGTATTCAACTGGGAGATAGTAAACCTGAGAACTTCATTAGAAATGCTGAAGGTAAAGTTTTCATTTTAGATTTGGAGCAGGCGAAGAAAGGTACAGATTTTGCCTGGGATATTGCAGTTTTTCTATATTTTTCAGCACATTATTCATCTCCATATGGCGATAAAATGAGACAATTGACCGAATCTTTTATTCATGGATATAGAGAACAAGGTAATTCAGAAAATCTAAGACAAGCTGCAGGAATAAACTATCTAAAAGTTTTCTCTTTTTGGGCATACCCTAAACCTAACTACATAGTTTCAGATACTCTAAAGAAAAAAACTTGAATTAATTTTATGATTAAGATTTCAAACTTTGTCTATTTAATCTGTGAAAGGGAGAAACCTTAACAATTAGACAGTTATCCCAAGTTTTAATTTCGGATTAAATAATCAAGGATGTAGTAATTGAAAAAAATTATTTCAAAATCAATAGTTAAACTGGTTATTTTCGATCTTGATGGCACTATTACACGATCACCAAATATATGGAAACATCTACATTCTAGACTTGGTACTTGGAAATGGGCCGAGAAATATGCCCAAAAATACCGAAATGGTGAAATAAGCTATGAAGAATGGGCGAAATTAGATTGTTCATTATGGAAAGGAACAAGAATAGAAAGGATCTTACAAATAACGTCTGAGATAAAATATTTTGATAGCGCAAAAGAAATTATTGATCAACTAAAGAGAGCCGGAATAAAAGTAGGAATCGTAAGTGCTGGACTTTCCTTTCTTGCTGAAAAAGTTGGAAAAGATTTGAATGTGGACGTAGTTATGTCTAATGATCTCAAAATATCAAATAATGTCATCACTGGAGAGATCGAAACAAATGTCTCAATTAATAATAAAAAAACGATAATCCAAGACATAGCTCAGTCAATGTCCTTGACAATGTCTGAAGTCGTTGTTGTAGGTGATCATGTTTTTGATTTACCAAAAGAAGCAGGACTTAAAATAGCTTTCAATCCAAGACATAAAGAAGCTGAAAATGCTGCTGACTTTATTGTTAAAGGAGAGGATTTAATGGAAATATTTAAGATCATAAAGGCTAATACAAAATTTTGATTAAATTTAGTCTAGAAATATCCGTATTTATGTTCTACAATAAATTGATAATAAATATTATTTAGAGACTGTTTGGCGTAGATGTCTTAACATGTATTCAAGGATTAGAATTACAAAAGATGTTCTTGTTATTTCAAAAATACCCTTTATTTCAAAAAAATGTATTGATATTAAAAATGTTAAATCTATAGAGCTCTATGGGAAAAGCGTTATACCCCCTTTAGTGTTATCGATTTTCTTATTAATTGCTCAATCAATTTTGTTTTTTTTTGGTAAGATGAGCATAGCCATTGAGGGTATTTCAATAATATTTCTAATCAATATCCCAGTCATACTCTGCCTAATCATTGCAATTCTTCGATCAAAATATTCGACGATGAGAATATCATCTTCTGAACAAGATGACTCGGTAGTTTTACATTTTATATCAAGGTCAAAGGGAGCATTAACAACCAAAGAGATCCATAAAATCATGAATAAATGATCAATGTGATGGTGTGAAATATTTTTGAATCAAAAGATAAAAATTGGAATGTATGTTCTCTTATGGCTTGACAATAGAAGGAACTGGTTGATTCACCTCTTGGATAAACAAGAATTTCACACTCACAAAGGGATAGTAAAAACATCTGAAATAATAGGAAAAAAATTTGGAGATTCAGTAGTCACAACAACTGGACATAAGTTGTACATTCTAAAACCATCATTCTATGATAAAATCCAGACATTTAGAAGACCTACACAGATACTTTATGACAAGGACATCGGGTTCACTTTGTTCAAGTTGGGAATAGAACCGGGAATGCGGGTAATCGAAACAGGTACAGGAAGTGGAGTTGTTACCGCTGCCCTCGCAAATATCGTAAAACCAGATGGCCATATATACTCATATGAGGCGAACAAAGATTTTGCGGAAAACGCGAAATCGAATCTCTCCAAAGTAGGGCTACTAAAATATGTAACAATAAAATGTTCAGATGCACGACGAGGTTTCGAAGAATCTGAGATTGACGCTGTATTTCTAGATTTGGGCGATCCATGGAATGTTATACCACATGCATTTCAATCACTGGGAGATGGGTCAAATCTAGCGTCCTTCAGTCCAACTATTAACCAAGTTGAAAAAGCTGTTTCTACTATGAAAAAAGAAGGTTTTCTAGCTATCGAAACAATCGAGCTGTTACTACGTCGTATTCGAATAGAGGATGGAAAATCAAGGCCTGAGACACACATGGTTGGGCATACTGGATACTTGACATTTGCTAGAAAAGCGAATAAACAAGAAGAATGATTAAGAGTAACATTTTCTTAATTACGCCTTTAACTCTATTCATATTCAAAAAATAATCAAAGTGAATATCAATGGTCGCATGTGAAGAATGCAGAGGAAATTACGAAAACCTCAAAACTTGCAGGTATTGTCAAAAAAAAATGTGTTCAGATTGTTATGATAAACACATGTCGTGGGAGTTACGACATAAAGGTCTAGCTGGAAGAGTATCTGGATTGTGGAAGAAAAAGAAACTTGGTTCAAGATATGGTGGTAGATAATTGATGAGAAATAATGATGTTGGACTAATAGGTCTGGGCGCTATGGGGTTAAATATGGGTAAAAACCTTCTGAAAAATAAATTTAATCTTACAGTATATGATGTGCGCAATGAGCCTATCAGAGTTCTTGAGAAATTAGGAGCAAAGGCTGCCAAATCTCCTAAGCATGTAGGAAACACATCTGCAATAGTGTTATTGTCCCTTCCATCATCGAAAGAAGTTGAGAATGTAGTGCTAGGAGAAAATGGTCTTATTAATACTCTACCTAAAGGAGGAATAATAATTGATGCAAGTACAATCGACCCAGCTGCAGTAAAAAAACTTGCAGATGTTTGCAATCAAAAAAGTATAACCTTCATTGATGCACCAGTGAGTGGAGGAACAATTGGAGCTGAGAAAGGAACTCTCTCGATAATGGTTGGAGGGCCTAATGACAAAATAGATGAGTGTAAACATGTTCTCCAGGCTATTGGAACGAATATTTACCAAGTTGGAAATACTGGTTCTGGTCAAATTTTCAAACTCATCAATAACATGCTTGTGGCAATCAACCTTGTTGGTATAAGTGAGGGATTTGTTCTAGCCAAAAAA
The DNA here is from genome assembly GCA_007050885.1 of Candidatus Bathyarchaeota archaeon. Next base: position 11,774 of record SMYQ01000006.1, on the reverse strand, counting down.
ACCGGTATCGATCTTGAGAAACTCTACGAGGTCTTAAAGACAAGTGCAGGGAATTCATGGGCATTAGAACAAAAGTTGCCTAAAATGATAAAAAATGATTTCGAACCAGGATTCAAAGTATGGCTTCAACATAAAGATCTTACATTGGCTATGAGTCTTGCGTCACAAATGAATGCATCACTACCAATAACGAGTTTAGCTCACCAAATGTATGAATCTGCCAAGGCTGTCGGTTTCGAAGATCTAGACCATTCTGCAATAGCCAAAATAATTCAAAGGCTGTCTATAAAAGATATGAACGATTAAAGTGCGCATTTAGGCTCTCAATAAGGTCTTCTATTCTTCATTTTCTGTGCCAAGTTGCTAGGAATTTCCATAGGGTCCACGCATTCATCAGGTCTAATTTCTAGTTCTCGGGTTTTCATGTTAAGACCGCATGTTCCATTTGGAAGAAATCTGCCTTTGACACACCTATTATATTTACAGCTTTGAGGTATGCATTCGTCATCTGCAAATCTGCAATACGATGTTTTACCTCGAAATACCAGTGATCTTTGTTCACATCTAAACAGTTCGCAGCCGGGAAAACATTTCTTAGATCCAACTGACAACTAATATTCACCTAAAAATTTACTTAGAGAATTTGTATCTTACTAGTATAATCACATGACGATAGTGTTCACGCAATCTATTTTCAACTATAAATAAGCATTTAAGCTTTTTGTCTATTGATTTGAGTTCAGGCTGGCTTTGGTAAAAACTCCTTCTCGCTTTCCATGCCAAATTACTATGGCGAGTATTAAAACAAGTATGGAACCAGTTAACGTCATTAGAATTGGCATATCTGAGAACTGCAATATGACTGGAGCAAAAATGAGCGCCACAAGATTAATCACCTTGATCATAGGATTCAATGCGGGACCAGAGGTATCTTTGAGAGGATCACCCACTGTATCACAAACCACTGCTGCTTTATGTTGCTCAGACCCTTTGCCACCATAAAATCCATCTTCGATCTTTTTCTTGGCATTATCCCAAGCTCCACCTGACGTCGCCATGAATACCGCTAGTAATTGTCCGGTTACTATGATGCCTGCAAGGAATGCACCGAGTGCGGCTTGCTTTAACAAGAATCCGACTGCTAAAGGAGTTAATATTGCTAATAGTGCTAAACCAACTAATTCTTTTTGAGCTGCAGCAGTGCAGATAGTCACGACTCGTGCGTAGTTGGGTGGTACAGTTCCTTCAATCACGCCAGGGATTTTAAATTGTTCTCTAACTTCCTCTATTATATGTCCGGCAGCACGGCTAACAGCGCGAATAGAAATAGAGCTGAATAGAAAAGGTAACGCTCCGCCAATTAACAGGCCGACAAAAACTATTGGTTCAACGATGTTTAAACCAATCTTCTCAAGACCAGTTGTTTCAGCGAAGGCTCCGAACAATGATACCGCAGCAATAACTGCTGACGCTATTGCTATTGCTTTTGTCACGGCTTTAGTAGTATTTCCTGAAGCATCCAAATCAGCCAAGATCTTTCTTGCTTCTGGTTCAACGCCAGCCATCTCTCCAATGCCATTTGCATTATCAACAATCGGGCCGAATGCATCCATTGAGATGTTATTCCCTGTAAGAGTTAGCATACCTATTCCAGATAGAGCTATTCCGTACATCACGAATACTACAGACGAACCTGAAAAGAAGAAAACAGACGCAACAATGGCTAAACAAATGATTAGTAGATTCCATACTGTTGCTTCAAAACTCATTGATAATCCTTCAAGTATCTCTGTGGCAGGTCCAGTTCTTGATGAACGTGCGAGTTCATCTACCGTCTTTTTGTTTGGATTTGTGAAATGATCTGTGATCTTGTTGAATCCTATTGCAAGAAATACTCCAACAGCGGTAGCTGCAAAAACACGAAGATCTTGAACATAAACTTGTGCAAGAACGAGGAAACTTGTGACTGAGATTACGGCTGATAAATCGTACGATAAGTCCATAGCCTTGAATGCATCACCTTTGACAATTTTTTCAGGCCAAATTGAGACAAAATAAGTTCCTATAATTGTGCTGACTACTCCTATAGCTCTAACAAGAAGAGGGAAAATAATCCATTTGATATCAAATGGTATTAAAGCAAGTCCTAATATCATCGCGGAGACTATCGTCACTTCATAAGATTCGAATATGTCTGCAGCCATCCCAGCACAATCTCCAACATTATCGCCCACCAGATCTGCCACTACAGCAGCATTTCTTGGATCATCCTCTGGGATGCCCTTCTCAACTTTCCCTACAAGGTCTGCGCCTACATCTGCTGCTTTGGTATATATCCCACCTCCGACCCGCATGAATAATGCGATAAGAGTACCGCCGAAACCAAAGCCTAACAATACCTCTGGGGCATCTCTAAAATAAATCATGAAGATTGCTGTTCCACCAAGTAGCCCAAGACCATCTGTTAACATCCCTGTGATTGTTCCAGAGCGATATGCTATTCTCAAAGCATCATGAAAATTTCTTCGAGCTGCCTCAGCAACTCTGATATTGCCTTTTACCGCCATATTCATTCCAATAAAGCCAACCATTCCGGAAAAAGCGACTCCCATGACGAAGGCCAGTGCTCTTCCAATTGCAATTGATGATGGCCCACCAACGAGAACTGAAGATAAGTAGAGAACAACTGCTAATACAATAATAATGAGCAAAATGGATTTGATTTGTTTTTTAAGGTATGCATTTGCTCCCTCTGATATGGCCCTCCATACTTGGAGCATCTTCCCCGTTCCAGTTTTTTCCTTAAGTGTTTGACGTGCAAGCAATACTGCATATAATAATGCGCCAAGAGCTGTTGCAATGACTATCCATAACATTATCTCTTCTGTAGTCAAACTCATTTTTTCCCCCGATGAAGATACTGGAAACTTCATACACTGGCATTCAAATTGTATATAAGACCTAAAGAGTATGATGATTCATCATGTTGAATGGTATTATTGTATGATGATTTTTATCTAGCGAAGGAAAGCTGATAATTAATGTCCAGTTTCTTTATTTTTCACAATTTTTAAAGTTCCTCTTATTTTACACTCGTTAAGCACTTCGTCAAGAATCTCTTGATCTATAGAAACACCGAATGATTCCTTGAGTTTAATGATTGATTCCTCTCGGTCGACCTCATTATTCTTGAGTATCAATGCCTTAGGTAAAATGTTGCAAAGGTCTTCAACGTAGTTCCAAGGAAAAATTACCCATATCCATTTTATCTGTTCACCAAAGTAATCAGGGATGAATTTTGCCCCTTTAATATGTCTAAGAGTTACTGTTTTAATTTCGGTCGGATTAAGTGATTTAAGATGTTCGACAGACTTTTTCATACTCTCGCCAGTATCTGTGATATCGTCAGCGATCAAGATTTTCTTGTTGGAGAAATCCATTGATAAAGGATGTCTAACTTTTGCTTCACCATCGGGACTAGCTGTGATACCCCAATGTTCAACTTTTAGACTAAAGAGATCTTTTACTCCAAGGAAATCACATAGAACTCGTGAAAAAATCCAGCCTCCTCGAGCTAGACCAATTATGACATCAGGTTTAAAGCCTGATCTACGAATTTTTTTTGCAGCTATTCTTGATAATTGATAGAATTTATCCCAATCCATGACTTCGCATTTGAATTCTGACAATTCCATCTCACTGGAATAATTATATGATTTACACAGATTGTCTCAAAGTTAATTAAATTATAATAAGTATTCCTCTATTGATAATACGTGTTAGCTTGAACTTTTATAGATCGTGACCGAAAATATGATCTCATGAAGTTCACTGCGGAAATAGCGATTATAGGAGGTTCAGGACTTTACGATCAAGATCTATTGGAAGATGTTAATGATCTTAAAGTTTGGACTCCATACGGAAGAACGAGTGACATTTTAAAAATTGGAGTATATTTGGAACGAAAGATTGTATTTCTTCCAAGACATGGACGTGGTCACCAATTACCTGCACATAATGTAAATTATAGGGCGAATATTTGGGCATTAAAAGAACTGGGAGTTAAACGAATATTATCATCAAATGCTTGTGGTTCACTTTCAGAGAAACATAAACCAGGGGATATTCTAGTATTAGATCAATTTATTGACAGAACCAAATTACGTCCTAGTACGTTTTATGAAGGAGGTCAAGTGTGTCATATTTCAGCGGCGGATCCATTCTGCCCTGAACTCAACACTCTTTTAGTCAATGAAGGTAAATCACAACACATTCCGATAAAACTTGGAGGAACTTATGTCTGTATAGAAGGTCCACGATTCTCAACGAGAGCAGAAAGTCGTATGTTCCGTCAATGGGGGGCTGATGTTGTTGGTATGACCGTATATCCTGAGTGTGTGCTCGCTCGAGAGATGGAGATTTGTTATGGGTCTTTAGCACTGGTTACTGATTATGATGTTTGGGCAGATAAACCCGTTAGTGTTGATGAAATATTGAATGTCATGAAATCTAATGTAGAAAAAACAAAGAAACTTTTTGCTTTAACCATACCAAAAATATCCCAAGCAGCTACATGCAATTGTTGGAATGCTATGAAGGATGCAGTTCTCTAAACTTTTACGTTTGAGGCTATTATTATAGATGTGAACCACATTTAGCACAAAACTTTGCATGTGCTGGTAAAGATGTGCCACACGACCTACATGCAATAGTTGTAGCAGTAGTTTGAGTTGGTATAGGTGGAGTTGATGGTTGCGATTCGGATTTGGACAAAAGTATTACGTCCTCTATGGAGCTAACATCAGTCAAGGAAATTTCTAGGTTGTCTCCTTCTTTTGTTTCGATCAGTAAGAAAACTTCTCTGTCTTTAGGATTAATTGCCAAATCTTTAACGCTACCAATTATCGCTCCTCTTGAGTCAACAACTTGCATACCTGTCAATTTTTGAGTTGGAATGGATTCACTATGTTTTTTGCTCAATTGAAATCTACCATATTACACTTTCTTGCATTAGTCTATTAACTTTTGCCAGAATAATATCAATAAAAGGCTTAATTGGTAATGTTTTATGTCTGATATTGGAATCAAATAAAGAATAAGAAAAATAAGCTTTCTTCAAATCATTTATTTTGAATTATTCAATTATTAGAATTGTTTTATCGATATGGTATCTGACAAAATCTAGAAGATTTAATCCATGAAAACAATCATTATATGCTTCTAATATAGATTTGTCACATTCACAATCAGACGGGGGATTTTGTTTCATGGTTGATAACGTAGGCATAATGGGGTATGGTGTTTGCATACCACTCGAAAGAGTAGCAACAGAAACTATCGTAAGAAAACGTGAAGGTAGAAGGAAAGATATTGAAGAACTTCTATCCAAAATCAGGAATGGATTATTACTTCAATACAAATCTATCGCAAACTCCTCAGAAGATACCACAACACTAGCAACGGAAGCTGCTGAGAATGCTATCACAATGTCAGGAATAGATCCTATGAAAATAGGGTCTGTTGCATTAGGAACCGAATCCAAGCCATATGCTGTAGGTCTTGCAGCAAGACATGTTGCATCTTTTTCTGGTATTGGAGAAAATGTCTTCGTTGCAGATCTAGAGGGCGCATGTAATGCTGGAATGCAAGCAGTGAATTATGTCATGAGTCAAATAAAAGCTGGTATTATAGATTATGGTATTGCTATCGGATCGGACTTATCTCAAGCACCCGTAAAAGATGCTTTAGAATATAGCGCTGGAGCCGGTGCTGCCGCATTTGTTTTAGGTAAAAAAAATCTTATCGCGACAATACGAGATATGGCGCCTTATTCTACTCTCTCCCTTGATTTCTGGAGGAGAGACGAGATGCTGGTACCCAAACATCATGGAAGGACAACTGTGGAAGTCTATACAAATGCAGTAATTGGAGCGATGGAAGAGTTATTGAGACGTCATCCTAATATGAAAATATCTGATTTTGAGCATATCACTTTCCATCAACCTTCTGGTTATATGCCATTAAAAGTCTGTAAGGCCTTGGCTCAACCCAAAATTAAAGTTGGATGTGATCCTAATGTCCGAGATAGATTGAAAATATCTAAAGAAGATATTGAGACAAAGGTGAAACCTTGGCTAACAGTTCTGGAAACAGGAAATACCTATGCAGCGTCTACCCCCATAGCCATAGCAACAATTCTTGACAAGGCAAAAGCTGGAGATGACATTCTAGCTGTATCTTATGGATCAGGAGCATATACGATAGCAACATGGCTAAAAGTTGGAAAAGAAATTAATAAAAAACGGAAAACTGTTCTGGGTGTTCAAGATTATATCCAACGAAGGAAAGAGGTAGATTTCAAAACATATGCCCGTTATCTAAAAGAGAGGACGGGAAGAGAAAAAATCAGATTAGAATATCCTAGACTTGTTGGATATATCGAACCCATAGGCAAAAAATCAATCGATGTAATTATCTGTTCCTCATGTAATAGAGTCTATTATCCAGTACGTAGTAGATGTCTTAATTTTGAATGCACGGGTAATCTTGATAAAATTAAATTACCCATTAAAGCAAGACTGAAAAAACTATGTACTCGCCAACAGAAGATTTTCAATAGTAGTACATTAAAAAATGGGAAAGTGTTTATAGTTGATGCTGATGTTGACGAACTGAAACCCAAAATAGAGCTCGAATGTGTGACACGACGATTAGATTATGAAGGGAGTGATGGATTGATAATTTATGGACCGTGCTATCGACCATCATTCAGAAAGAAATAATCTTTGTATGAATATTAAATCCCGATTCTAATAAAGAAGTGCCCACTTCATATGGCTGAATTTCAAGCTCTAAACCATTTAAAGACGAGGTAATCATTTTCTTTTGATTTAGTTCTAGGTATAGAAATTATGAATTGTTTTCTTACGGTGGTCGCAAGTCTACCGGCCAAGACGATATCGAAAGTTCCCATTTTATCTTTTCTTTTCATTACTGATATTATGAATGGGGCATGATCTATTCCAGGGCCATGCTGATAGACTGCAAAGTCGGCTCCAAATTTTATTCCTGGCGTAACAACATATCCTTTTTCTCTAAGATCTTTATAGACGCAGTATCCATTTTCGAATTCTTTATAGGTAGTGCAAGCAATTTTGATAAGAGCCTTTCTGTTAACTATCTTTTTTGAAGATGCATTTCTAATTTTTAGCATCTTCTTTTCAAAGAGATAAATGCCTTCCATTAAGTCAAGCATAAGAGGTGATTCAAATTTTTGACCAGGTTTAGGTTTGGGTATTCCTACGGGCTTTCCAAAGAATCCTGATTCATAAAGTTTTATTCCATCTTCTATGTTCCAGATAACAAGTCTGGATCCCATGAGTTCTGCTTCAATCATTTATGAGTCGCCATTGTTAGGTTGAAACTGCAAGTACTCTTATTTGATCCAGTACACTGATTATAATGTCAGCTGTATTCTCAAGTCTTTCAATTATATCTTTGAGTAATAGAGTGGAACTATTCAATTTTGTTGTGATAATCTCTATTTCAAGTTCCCTCTGAACATTATCAATTTTCCTCTCAATTTCTTCAACAACAGAGGCCATTTCAAGAGCTTTTGTTGGATTAAACGTGAGGGACATTAGTGTTTCTCTCATCTTTGTTGACTCATCAAGGATTAAACTTGAAAGTAGTGATATCCCTTTCATATATTTCATATCTATTTGGATCTTCTTTTCTTTACTACTTATGAGCCTGAATGCAACACTTTCAATATTGTCAGTTATTTCAGAAAGTCTAAAAGTCAATCTAAGAAAATCTTCACGATTCATTAAAAATGGTCCCAAAGATGCTATTTGATCAAGAATATTCAACTTTGATTTCGCTGACTCATCAATCATGTTGAGCATTTCTTTGTAATGGTCTTTCATTTCATCAGTTTTCTTGTCAGTAATGGTATCAATCATAAGAGCAAGTTTTCTTATAATTTCCACTTGATTTCTTGAATTATCTTGACAGAGGCCGAGAATTCTTCTTTTTGCAGTTGCTTCGTTTTCCAAAATATCTTCAATCCCAATTGTGATGTATTATTTAACAATTATTTGGAGTACGATTTATAATTTAAAATGAACGCAACAAGGAGTTTCATCGATAATAATTTGATTAAGATATATGATTTTTAATTAATGTTACTAATTCATCTTTGTTAACTCTTTGTTGCTTCCAAGTATCTCTATCTCTGATGGTTACTGTACCATCGTCTAATGTTTGATAATCTATTGTTATGGCTAGTGGTACAGCTATTTCGTCGGAACGTGCATACCGTTTACCAATTGATCCTGTCTCATCGTAGTATGTTTCGAGACCTGATTTTTGAAGATTTGTGTAAATCTTCTTGGTTTCCTCTATAAGTTCTATTTTAGTCATAAGAGGAAGGACAACAGCATCGAAAGGAACAATGGATTTTGGCAAACTTAAGACCACTCTATCCTCTTTTGTTGAATATGCAAACTCCATTGCCGAGTATACTAGTCTATCAACACCAAAGCTTGGTTCAATAACATGTGGTATTATCCTTTTTCCAGTTTCTTTCTTTGATGATGTTTTTATCTCAAAATGCTCTCTTGTTACTAGATATTTTCCAAGTTGGTATGAGCCTTTCTGATTAATTTGAGTTTGAACTCTAGTTAGATCTTCTGATTTTAAAAGTTGTAATATTTTATTTGTATCATCTCCAAAATCACTGCGCAAAACATTTGCCTTTGGAATTAATTTCTTTTCTTGAACCTCTATCGGTTTCAAATGTGGCTTAAAAACGCTCATGTCCACGCCTGAAAATTCCATATGTCTAGAAATGTCATAAGATGTTCTATATGCATGACCAGAAACTTCAGTCCATCCCCATCTATCTAATAAAATCTCTTGATCAAATGTCTGGTCAGAATAATGTGCTCTCTCAGAAGGAGACTTTTCCAAAAATCTTTGCTTTTCCGGTGGAATCCCAAGTTCAGAAATAAATTGCTGAGATAAGGCCATAAAGTACCCCATCCATTCCATTAGAATTAGTTTCTTTTTTAGAGCATCCTTAACAGTAATTAATACTGGTTTTCTTGATGTAAACGGAACTAGGGTTATTTCTGTTTCTTCGATTTCTGATAGTCTTGGGCATGAAGGGCTAGTTGGATCAAAAAAAAATTCAAATTCCATTATGGTAAATTCTCTAAGTCTGACAGGCCCTTGTCGTGGAGAGATTTCATTTCTCAATGCATGACCTATCTGACCTATTCCTATAGGAAATTTATCTCTCATCACTTCATGTAGTCTTTTAAAATTTACAAATATTCCCTGAGCTGCCTCAGGTCTTCCATATCCAATATTATCTGTGAAAGGTCCTATGGTTGTTTTAAACATGGTTTGAACATAATCGGATTTTGAAAGTTGTCCGCCACAATCTTGGCAGTATACATCTTTTTTCTTTATTTGATTATCAAGTTCAATAAGGTTCATGGATTCTGTGTTGGATACTCCAGTTTCAGCTAAAAGGTGGTCTACACGATATTTTCTTTTACATTTTGAACATTCAGCCATCGGATCTTTGAAGTGTTCAATATGTCCTGATGCTTGAAATACTTTTTCAGGAGTGATGACTGGAGTTTCTATTTCGAGAAAATCATGCTCTTTAAGAAAGATTTTTCGCCATTTGTCTTCTATCTTTCTTTTTACTGCTACGCCTGGAGGACCAAAGTCTAGAAGCCCTCCTACTCCCCCATATATCTCATAGGAGGGCCAGAAAAAACCTCTTCTCCGAGCAAGCTCAATGACTTTATCATGTTTATCAGTACTTCTCATGGAATATCAACTAATTCGGCATATTCACGAAGATCAGAGAGTTTTAAAAGATTTAAGGTAATTTAACTGGTATACTTTTTTACCATTTGTTCGGAAATCTTATCTAACCAATCGGGTAACTCAGCTACACTGCTTATGATCAAGTCTGGATTGTATGATTTTACTTCATCATTAAATATTCCAGTGTCTACCGCGACAGAAATTACATTTGCTTGTTTTGCTGCTTCTATGTCAGTAGGCATGTCTCCAACAAGAACGCATTGTTCAGTCGATAAGTTGAGGATATTTGCTGCTAATCTAACTTGTTCTGCCGATGGTTTGAAGCTTTTTGCTTCGTCTCTAGTGACTATTGCCTCGAAACAATCCAGAATATCTAAATTACGAAGTTTTTCAATTGCGTCCTTGCGGCTTCTCGATGTTACTAGTCCCAGTCTGATGGTTTGATTTTCCTTCAATTTTTTGATGGATTCGATAGCGCCTTTAACAGGTGGAGATGATCTAGCTATCTGTTTAAGTTTTGAATATGATGCAAGTACCAGAATTATTCTTCTCCACCAGGGAAGTTTCAATATCCGGCCAATTCGCCAGAGGAATTTAAGCTCTGCGAATCTAGAAGTCCGACCGCCAATTATGATTCTAAGATCTTTTCCTATTCTGCTGCGTTGTGTATCATCTATTTTGACACCTAATTTTGATGATATTGATGTAAACCCCTCTTCCATGGGGACCATTGAATTGACAATTGTGCCATCTAGATCAAGTAATATTCCGATCTTATCATAGGGTTCTGCGCCGTGCATTTTTTGCATCATACCAGTTTTATGATAGGTTCTTCTTGAAATATAGGGCATGATAATTATGTAAATGCCTATGTAATGTTTGCTACTTTTTAGGAGTCTAAATTCTAGAATCTAGTAGTTGTCTATCTACTTATTCATGTGTCATATTTAATACAATAAAATTTGCACTCTAATTTCTCTCTTGATAATAGAACTAGTTAAACTTTTATCGATAAAACTTTGATTTTATTAATTCCTAATCTATAATTTATTTGTTAATTCATTTAACCAAAAGTTGTATCCCAAATAGCTGTTTGGATATTTATCACAATGTGATGATACTGATTTTATTTTAATTATTAATTTTAAAAATTTATTAAAAAGAGATCTTCTTTTTGATAAACTATATAATAATTTTATTTTATCTGAATTGGATAATTCTTTAATAAAATTACCTGATTTGTAAAATCTTTTTATTCCTAAAGATCTGAAAAAATGTTCTGCTTCTACGTGATTAAGTGTTTGAAGAAAATCTTTTATGATTTTATTGGTGATGTAGCGTTTACCATGTTTTAACATGTAGTCATAATTGAATTTCCAAAGATCATTACGTGAGAATCTACTATTTTCTAAACAAAATATTGCTGTTTCTGTAGCAATCTTTGCTGATAACATGGCTGGACCAATTCCATAACCGTTTAGTGGATTAGTGTGAAATGCAGAATCGCCTATTGAAATTAATCCATCAGAAACTGCGTTTAATAATGGATGCCGTAGTGGAACAATGCCAATTTCTGATTTGAGGCATTTAGATTTCTCTAAATGAGTATTTGTTTTTACAAATGAACTAAATCTATCTTTTAGAGAATTGGCATTTACGTTTCGATTTGAAAGAATTAGGATTCCGGTATTCACTAAATTGTTTCTTTTAGGAATTATCCAACAATATCCTCCATGAGATATTTCCCAATTATAATAAATAGCACAAAAATTATCGAACCTTTTATCCAATTGCCGATATTCCCGATATCCTATTCCTGTATCAAAAAAATTGATTCTTTCAGATATGTCTAATGTTGAGGGAAGGGTAGTTCTCACTGACGCCACAATTCCTGTGGTATCAAATGTTATTGGAGCCTTGAATACTGT
>SMYQ01000009.1 GCA_007050885.1 Candidatus Bathyarchaeota archaeon | reverse complement strand
GCATGGCGGAAGAATCTATGTACATGGAAAAATCACTGGACTTGGTAAGGAAGCCATAATCCAAAAACTCGATGAACAAGATCGTTTATTATTAAAGCCATTATTAACGGATTTCTGTAATTATTTTGGATATGATAAAGATCATACCACTAATCTTGATTATTACAAAATTATTCCAAATTCTGAAAGACCATACGGTCGACTCTATGCATATTAGGAAATAGTCATAAGTTGTAATGCTTCCAGTTTACCTAATTTTCCAGTGATAGCAGCAATAGCCAGTTTAATGTTTCTAACTTCGACAAGAACCAACATCATTCCAGCAGCTACTGTAGATGGCAGAAAAGGATATCCTGCCAATATAGAATGTGCTTCCTTATCCATAACGCAATAGGGAAATTTTTTCAAGAAATAATCAACGTTTGAATGAGATTTTTTTTCTAAACAAGATCCATACCGGGTATTCTTTAATAGAGAAATCATTTGTTCTACATTTTTTTCTGATGTAAACATGTTGAAATGAGTCTCCTTCACGACTGATTTAAGAGGGAACCATTTTTCAGTGATTTCAGGTGTGATTCTAGATTGTGCGCTTAAAATTTTCAATTCAATTGCTGTCGCTTCATAGATGCAAGTTACTAATTTACTCAAAGATCTCCATTTGGCCGAATTAGATTTTGGAATTTTATTTGATAACATCTCACAAAAAAATAAAATAATTTGGAGTAGTGGGGCTTCAGAATTATGTTTTTTTGAGAGAAATATTGAATGTTCAATGATCTGCGTAAATTCAGGAAAGTTGTACTTTTCTTTGGACGATACTTTAAGATCATAATAATCTAAAGGAAAAGAACCAAAAGGTATGACACTCATCACTGCAATTACATCATCTGTTCTGAGTTCTGACTTAAAGAAATTGACTAAACTCCTTGATTCTAGAATTTTTTGATATTCAACAAGCAATTCCACATCAGATTTCGGTATGGAACTAATCAAATTCTTTATGTAATTAGTTGCTGAAGAAGTAATATTCTCGATTATATCTTCAAACGTATTTATTTTAAATCTTGCCAGGCTCTCTCCATAAACCGTTTTATTTAAAACACGAGATAGATCTATAGGTTCTTTACATCCTAGAATCGCTTCATATTCATGCTGTTTTAACCGATTTCCCATTCGAGCTTTTATTAATCCATAAACATATTCATAATTGCGCGTGAGTCTCATGGAGATTCATTTTCCAGCATTTTTCCTTTTCTTTGCTCCAATTAATCCACTGAGTTTTAGCATATCAATCCAGACAAGGAAAGTCCCCAGTAAGGTCCCGATCAACGCACCCATCAGTTCTTGTTTATAATAGTTACCAATAATATACCCAGCAAAAGCCATTATAGGGATAGTAGCTGTAATTCCAAGATACCAGAAGGCTTTACCCATACTTTGTTTATACAATTTTATTCTCCACCTTTACTTGCTTTGAAATCCTCTTTATCTATACTATTTATTTTTCTTCAAGACTTCTTAATTTGTTGGCAAGATTTAAGATATTGAAAGTAATCACTCATACAGCTTATTGTAATCTTTATGACAATCTAAGATAGATGGTAAACCATGTCAAGAGCCGATCAATACGCATATTCAACTACTTATATCAGGGCTTTACGATCCCGACTGCTTAGCGCCGACATTTATGAAACTCTTCTAAAGGCTAAAGATGAAAATGATGTAATTCGTCTTCTGGCAGATACATCATATTCGAACTATCTTTTCGAGCATCCAGGAAAAAAATTTGATCTCATCATGTTAGATTCAACAATCTTCCAAGATTACTACCGTATCCTTCAAGAATTAATCAACATGAAAACTACTGACGAAGCAAATCAAATTTTTGAAATAATCTTAAAGAGACATGAATTTTCCTGCTTGAAGATGATTATGAGATTCATTTTTTCTCGAGCTCTACCAGAAAAATCAACTCAACTCATAATACCGATAGGAAGATACACATCTGAATACATTCTGGATCTTTTAAAATGCAAAGATCTTCATCAACTATTTTCAGATATTCCTGATTCGAAAATTAGAGAAATTGCTCTTAAGGTACTTCCAGAATGCGAAGAAAAGAAGTCTACACTCCCCGTTGAAATGCTTGGCGACAAATTCTATTTGGATTCTTTATGGAACATCGTGACAAGACTTGACAACCTAGATAAAGATGCTACCCGCGATATTGTTGGAACTGAGATCGACATTACAAATATTAATCTGATGTTAAGAGGCAAAAACTTGGGAATGAGCTTTTCAACTCTTAGCGAATTAGTTATTCCCATACAATATAAATTGAATAAAGAGTTTGATACAGCTCTTGAAGCTGCGACCACTAACGAATCAATGCATGTTTTGTCCGTAGGCCAATATGGAGAGCCCATTTCGAAAGTCATAACTGAATGCGAAAACAAACAAACCTTACTTCCTCTAGAGATTACCCTAAAAAGATTGTTAGTAGAAAGATGTTCCAAGACATTTTTAGGCTACCCTTTTGGTGTTGGACCAATCATCGCATTTCTCTATTTGAAATTCTTTGAAGCTATGGATGTTCGTACAATAATTATGGGTAAAAGAGAAAGGATCCAAGCGAACATATTACATCGTCTACTGCTATCTATTCCTCGATGGAACAGCGAATAATCAAAATAATTGTTGCCCTATCACACATAGGTAATAGTTATTAAAGAGACGAAGAAGAATCTACTGCCTGCAATTAGAGGAGTTACTAATGAGAATTCACAAGACATTAACTCTATTCTTCTTAGTAATTGGAATATCTATGCTAGTAACAGGTTTCGTTTATGCTCAAAATGAGGAAGATGAAGCTACCACAACAGTAGGGTATAAAATGATTGGCGCAGGAATGGCTATAGGTCTAGCCGGATTAGGCGCTGGAGTAGGCATGGGTACTGCAAGCGCAGCAGCAATTGGTGCCATGGCAGAGAAACCTGAAACTTTCAGCAAATCGTTAATTTATATTGTATTCATAGAAGCTATCGCAATTTATGGATTAGTCATAGCCTTTATGATTATGATGGCTTAAGACATATTGGCTTTCAGCGTATAAGATACATTCTGACAATCAATGTTGGATTCCAAGCTATTTGATCGCTAAGGGTTTATACTCATAACCATCACCTGAATAGAATTTCAAAAACCATTCTACCCAGTGAAGCCTTAGAGTTTGAATGAAAGATAATAGTCCCTCAAAGCAGATAATTAAAAGAAATGTGAAGAACGCCCACATTATGAAGCCGATTATTACCATTACTGTACCCTCAAATTCGAGGAACATTAATAGAAGTTTACTGAAAGCTCCATGCGTCAGTGCCAGAGCCAAGATTCTACCATAAGAAATTGAATTTGAAAGTGAGGAGATTAAAGATTCGAGAGCATGTCCGAAACCATCCATTCCATGAACGGCAGTTCTGGTTATTATCATAACGAGTGCCGGTAGAATAATGTAGATAGCAAGAATGTCTGCACGCTGAAAAACGACAGTTAGTAATTCTGATTTATATCTAAGAAATAAATAAGCACAACTTGAGTAAAACCAAAGCCATAGACCGGGCCCAAGAATCGCCTCCCTGACATTACCTTTTCGAAGTTCATTAATCAATCCAAGTATAAGTCCAAAAGTAATCTGGATAATAGCTACATACAATGATATTAACAGCAGGAGCATTGGATTATCGAATGGACTAAAAGGGAATGGAATTGGTATAGAAAAGCCTGCAATTTCTGTCAACACACTTTCAAGTGCATGTGAAGACCCTTCAACTATTTCTAGAATGCTCAATCCAAACATTTCATGAATATTATGATCAAGAATGTGAAAGTATAGCTCTGAACCAAAAAGTTCGCCATATAAGAATCCAAAGAATATTGCCGCTACGGAGCACATTATTAGTAGAGGAGACCCCTTTAGCATGTATTCGAAGAGTTCAGAAGTCTCAATACCTTTTTTATTGATGAAATAAAGGAGAACACTGAAAAAAAGAAGAAGAAGCCCATGGCCAACATCTCCAAACATTAATCCAAAGATTACTGGGAATGATATTATCATAAAAATAGTTGGATCTACTTCGTAGTAATTGGGTAGACCAAAACCTGTAACGATTTTTTCATAAACGTATGCTATTTTTGGATTCTTTATCATGCTTGGTGGTGTCTCAAAGCACTCAGACGCGTGAGGATATCGATCAGGTCCATGTTTGGCCTCGTTACTTTGCATTTCATCTATTTCACATTTTTTTGAAGCTTCGTTAACTGGATCCATAAATAGTATTGCCGAATATCCTTCTGCTCCTTTTTCAACAGCTTCGGTGAATTCTTTTCTTCTATTGGTTGGAATCCATCCTTCAATTATTAGGGTCTTATTTGTTCTGGCAGCTTTGGATTTAGCTTCTTCAACTAATCGTGTCAATTTTAGTTGATGATTCCAATGAACAATTCGCTCTCCATATTTTTTGGAAATGTCTGAAAGTCTTTTCTTTCGTTCATATTCTTCGAGATCTTCTCCCATGGAGGAATAGGTTTCTTCAACTTTTCTGAGCTCGCTGTCAATGGCGTCAATCTCTTCCTCTCTCAATACCTCGATTTCAGATGTTGGAGAGGTAAAGTCGTTTAGATTAATATGTGATAAAAATTCTGAAAGCCGCGAGATTATCGAAGTGACTCTAAATAGCTTATCTGATGGTTCAACCGCCCTTACTTGAGGTTCAAAACTCCTAAAGGTCTCCATTGAATTTGTTAGATGTAATATCCCAGCCTCGATGATCTTAATTAATACTTTATCTGCATACTCTTCGTGAAAGTAGGTTCTTGCTTTGGTCATAGACTGGGTTTTGAGCAAGTTATAGGCTACCAACTTAAAATTTGATTTTGGCTTAGTTTGAAATAATATTTGATATAAGCCATTCGGATTTGTAATATTATGTTACTTGAACACTCTATAACTGATGTTTGATATTCAACAATGTCTTAAGAATGATTTAAGCCAGTTTTCATACATGAGCAGTTCCAATTAATTCCTCAAGTTTCTGGTTATTATGTTTGGACATGTAACATATTAGGTCCTCAGCTAATTCTTTGAATACGCCAATATCATTATAGACGATTGCCGTACCAATCTGTACAGCTGAAGCTCCTGCCAGAAGAAATTCAATAACATCTCTACAACAGGTTATTCCTCCACAGCCAATTATCGGCAAGGCAATTTTTTCATAAATTTGAAAAACGCATCTTAACGCGATTGGTTTTAGGGCAGGTCCTGATAGCCCTCCGAACTTTCCTCCAAGTATTGGTCTCCTTGTTTCAATATCGATAGCTATACCCTTCATTGTGTTACTAACTGTAAGGGCGTTAGCGCCTGCATTAGCTGCAGCCTCTGCTATCTCAACAACATCTTGAGCATTTGGGGATAATTTGACTATAATTGGGCCCTGAAAACTTTTTTTCACAGCGCTTGTTACTTTTTTCAACAATTCAGGATTTAAACCGATCTCGACCCCAACCTGTTCTACATGTGGACATGAGACATTCAACTCCAATGCGTCTGCTTTAGCCTTGTCAGCGAATGAAGCAGCCTGTGCATATTCGTCCTCGTTAAAACCGAAAATGCTTGCGATGATAGGTATTCCACTTTTCTTGGCTTCTTGGATTTCAGTTTTCATAGCTTCAGCTCCTGGATTTGGCAGTCCCATAGAATTCAGGAACCCACCGGTAACCTCAGTCATTACAGGCCCTGGATACCCTTCTCTTGCGTTTAGGCTAAAAGATTTGGTTACGACAGCTCCTGCTCCTTCTTGCGCGATATGCTTTAACATAGTTCCAGAGATTCCTAGAGTCCCTGAAGCCAAGATGAATGGATTTCTAAGTTCCAATTTGCCTATTTGACTTGATATATTGATCTTTGAATCCATTCATTGATCCTCTTTGAAATATTTGAGAGCTTACTGCTCTTTTTTGGATTAAATGATTGTGGGAGAATCAACAGAAAAGGTTTATTGATTCTGCTAAAATTATCTTTCAATTATATCCTATGTAGCGATAGAAACATGGAGCTGATTAGTTGAAATCTACGTTAGTAATTACTACTGTTGGAATATTTGCACTTAATTCTAAAGGAAGTATCATCGAACGAAAATTTTTCTCAAAGGATCCTAAGAAGGCTGCAGATAGATATCGCCGCCTTCGGAAAGGAGAAATTGTATCAGAGCTTTCTCAACTTCTTAAAGAACTCCAGAAGAAAGAGTATAATGAATTTCTTATCGAAGATAGAATTCTGGCTTCTAAAATATCAAAGATTAAAGGTTTCAGTTGCGTAGAATTCAATGAATCAAGTTTAATTCAGAAATTCAGAGAAAAATTGGATGTAACTACAGTTAAACTGGGGAGATTTGGTGATCGTCAAGATTTTCAGGATTTCACGAGCAAGGTCACTCTTGCAATAGCAGAAGAAGCCATAACATCTGAGACCCAGAAGAAAGATCTGCATGCAATTCAAGCAATTCGGACTCTCGACGATCTAGATAAGACGTTAAACCTTTTTTCTGGTAGAATTCGCGAATGGTACGGATTACACTTTCCGGAACTAGAAAAACTGGTAGATAAACATGAAACATATGCCAGACTAGTATCAGATTTGGGTGATAGAGAAAGTTATAACCTTGACAAACTTGAATCTGAAGGAATACCCGAACAAAAAGCTAAATTGATATCTGAAAAAGCTGAGAATTCTATCGGTTATTCTGCTAATTCAAGCGATTTGGAAACACTTCAAAGCCTCTCAAAAAACACCATCCAACTGTTTAAGCTTAGGAACACAACTGAAGAATTTCTTGAAGAACTAATGAAAAAGATTGCTCCAAATGTAACAGCAATCCTTGGTCCACTTATGTCAGCCAGAATCATATCAATAGCTGGAAGCTTAGAAAGACTAGCTATGATGCCCGCTAGCACAATTCAAGTGTTAGGAGCAGAAAAAGCTCTCTTTAGATCTCTTAAAACTGGTTCAAGACCACCAAAACATGGAATTATTTTCCAACATCAATCATTACATACTGCTCCCAAATGGCAAAGAGGAAAGATAGCAAGAGTGCTTTCAAGTAAGCTTTCGATAGCAGCCCGAATAGATACTTTTGGCGGTGAGTTCTTAGGCGACCAACTAGTGGAATATATAGAAAAGAGAATTTTAGAAATCCAAAAAAAATACCCTTCCGCACCGCAGGTGAAAAAGAGATATGGCAGAAGTCGAGGTTCACGAACATGAGATTTTTCCAAACGTATTCCTCGTGAAAACAAGAGGTCAAAAAAAACTTGCAACCAGAAACATGGTTCCTGGAACAAGTGTTTATGGTGAAGAGTTAGTAAAGCATGATGATATTGAATACAGGATCTGGGATCCATACAGAAGTAAATTAGCTGCTGCAATAAAAAAAGGGCTGCATGAACTACCGATTAAACAGGGAGAAAGAATACTCTATCTTGGAGCAGCATCTGGAACAACTGTCAGCCATGTGAGTGATATAACAGGAAAAACAGGTGAAGTTTACGCTGTTGAGTTCTCACAGAGAAGCATGAGAGATCTGATAGAGAAAGTATGTAGAAATCGTTCTAATGTTAGACCAATTTTAGCAGATGCGAGAATACCTGTCGAATATAGATTACTTGTTCGTACTGTCGATTCAGCATATTCTGATGTAGCGCAACCTAATCAAGCCACACTACTCTCAGATAATGCAGACTTATACCTTAAGGAAAAAGGAAGAGCAATCATTGCTATCAAATCAAGAAGTATTGATGTTACACAAAGACCAACTGATATTTTCAAAAAAGAAATTAAAATACTTGAAAACCGCGGATTTCATGTATCCGAAGTCATCAGACTTGAGCCATTCGATAAAGATCATGCCATGATAACATTAGGACGTTAAGCGCGTGCTAACAAAGGAGTCAAATAGTGCGTATTCTCTATAGTGCGCGCTTTCTATGGTGTTATCATGTCTGCTGTTTCTATTGTCAAAGGCATTCCCCCTGAAGATATAACAGTACAAGCTT
>SMYQ01000265.1 GCA_007050885.1 Candidatus Bathyarchaeota archaeon | reverse complement strand
CTTCCAATGTCGACGTGAATACCTTCGCGATCTGAAGCAATTTGTCATAAACCCTTAACCTTCACAGGTTAGTATAATGAATTTTCAAATGGTGAAAAGAATATGAATTCATCTAATGCAACAAATGCCATTGTAATTGGTGGCGGATTTGGTGGCCTTTCTGCAGCCGTAAGACTGCAGGCTGCTGGTTACAAAGTTACCCTTTTAGAGAAACGCCATCAACTTGGTGGACGGGCTGGCGTCTTTGAGAGGAAAGGATATCGAATCGACACGGGCCCAACAATTGTCACTCCACCGTTTGTCGTTGAAGACGTTTTTAGAGACGTAGGACGTGATCCCGCCGACTACATTGAATTGGTCCCTATCCACCCCCATTATCGCCTCCATTATGCTGATGGCACCCATTTTGACATCGGAACCGTGGATGAGGTTGCCGCGCAAATTGAACAAATCAGCCCAAATGATTTGAAGGGTTATTATAAGTGGTTAAAGATCCTCAAACCTATCTATGAACTAGGATTCGAGCAGTTTGCTATGACTCCCTTTGAGAGCCTATGGAGTATGGCAAAAGTCATCCCCCCAGGAATTCGCCTTAAATCCTACAAAAGCGTCTATGGGCTTGTAGCTAGCTACATGAAGAATGAACATCTCCGGATGGCTTTCTCTTTCTTGCCCCTTTTCATCGGTGGTAATCCCTTCACCACGACTAGTGTCTATTCGCTCATCGCCTATCTTGAAACCGAGTATGGCATGCTTTGGGTTCGCGGAGGTACTCATCGACTTGTTGAAGCCTTAGAACGGCTATTCAAGGAACTTGGGGGCACTGTGAAACTCAACTCCGAAGTAACAAAAATCGAAGTTAGCGAAAAAGAACGTAAAGTCACTGGGGTCAACACCAAAGGAGGGGAAGAGTACACAGCTGACATTATTGTGAGTAACGCAGATGTTGCAAACACATACATGCAATTAATCGACTCGAAATACCGTCGCAAGAACAGCGATCGCCGGTATGAGAATGCCAAATACAGTATGAGCCTATTCATGGTATATTTTGGCACCAAGAAGACCTATCCAAATATGCCCCACCACAACATCATCTTCAGCCCACGTTACAAAGAATTAGTGAAAGACATCTTCGACCGCCACATCCTGCCCGAAGATTTCGCCATCTACCTACATGTCCCAACACGAACTGATCCGGAACTAGCCCCTCCGGGATGTGAAACATTTTACGCCTGTGTCCCTGTTACACACCAGGATTCAGGCATCGATTGGGAAGAAATGAAAGAACCCTTCAAAGACCGGGTGCTTAAATTTCTCAATGATAAGTATCTCCCAGGGCTCTTGGAAAACCTAGATGTATGCGAAGTATTTACCCCCCTAGATTTTGAAAGAGAATTCAATGCTTACAAAGGGAACGCCTTTCAGTTACAACCTCTTTTGATGCAGTCAGGATATTTCAGGCCACACAATCGATCACGTGACATCAAAGGGCTCTACATCGTTGGCGCAGGCACCCATCCTGGTGGTGGTGTCCCGAGCGCATTTCTCAGCGGGAAAGTGTCAACAGATTTAATCTTCCAGGATTATGGGAAACCGAACGAACCACCATCAGAATGAACTGAGGAATGGCAATCATGGTTGAGAAAGTAGACACCATCGTAGTGGGAGCAGGTCCTGCAGGATCCGCTGCCGCATATAGTCTAGCTCGTGCTGATAACCAGGTGCTCTTAGTCGAACGGGCTAAAACACCAGGAGAAAAGAACGTCTCAGGTGGCGTCCTATTTGGCTCTGTACTGCATCAACTCATTCCCAATTTCTGGGAAGACGCCCCGATTGAACGAACAATCATAAATCGTAATCTTGTCTTCCTTAGTGGTGAATCCTCCTTTTCCCTTGACTTCTCTAGTAAAAAACTTGAGAATCCTCCACACTGTGGTTATTCTATTATTCGATATGACTTTGACCAATGGTTTGCTAAACGCGCTGAGGAAGCCGGAGCACTCCTTGCCACAGGAATCCGGGTCGATGAATTAGCCTGGGAAAAT
>SMYQ01000273.1 GCA_007050885.1 Candidatus Bathyarchaeota archaeon | reverse complement strand
GCAACAATGCCTGTGTCTTGGCACATGGGTAAGGAGCCATCCTTGGCGATTTTGGTGTCTTCCAGTATGTTCTTTAGCTGAGATTTTCCCACAGAGCCACTCATCTCATTCATCAGGCGGTCCATTTCCTCCACATATTCTACCTGCAGCTCTGTTGCAGCTATTCTGAGCAGCTCTACAGCAGTGTCCTCAACTTTTTTCACTAAAACACTCATGATTTCATCTCCTTCATTATCCTGTCACGGTTGGCGTTTATCTTCACGGCAACATCGGCGGTTAGATTGGCTCCATGTGTGTCTATTGTGATGATCATGGGTCCAAAATTCTCCACCTTGTAGACCCATAGGCACTCTGGCATACCCAGCTCATCCAACCAGAAAACATTCTCCACCTTCTTGATCCCGACAGCAGCCAACAACGCAGCTCCACCCGTGAATGCGCCGTAGACGCAACCAAATTTCTGGCATGCCTTGGCTGTTCTCTCACCCATTCCGCCTTTACCTATTATGATTGCCGGTCTGAAGGCTTCTATGAAGTTGTCTTGGAATATTTCCATTCTTGCACTCGTAGTTGGACCCGCTGCTACAACTTGCCATCTGCCTTTCTCATCTTTCTGCATTATGGGTCCACAATGGAATACTCCTCTGCCAGTGAAACTCACAGGAGGCTCCTTGCCCTCCTTGCGTAATTCCAAAGCCTTGAGATGCGCCTCATCCCTAGCCGTAATAACAGTACCAGAGACATAGACCAGATCACCAGCCTTGAGTTTTCTAATATCAGCCTCAGTGACCGGTGTTTTCAGATGATGCTCCAATTTAATCAAATAAATCAATGCACCTAGGGTTTAGAGTTTTTGGGAAAAACATTGAGCGCCGTCTTTACCATTTTGATACTTTAAAATGGTTTGATCTATTCATAAAGACAGTAACAGGCATGGTTTTAAATCAAGTAGACACAAAATGGCGTAAAATCAAGGTAAAATGTAAATAAATGGCTAAACTCGTTTTTTCTCCCATATTCAAAAACATTATTATTCACAAAACAAACGAATTAGAGATGTCTTCATTCGGGTCAAAACAGATTCTCCACCTCAAACCCGGCGATAACACGTTCAAGAACCGGGTAAACGAGATCAGCGGAGAAAACGTAGACCTCTGCTTCCAATGTGGAGCATGCAGCAGCGGCTGCCCAATGACACAGGAAATGGACTATTTACCATCCAAAATTATCAGGATGGTGCAGATTGGGTTAGAGGAAGCCCTCGAATCCAAGACCATATGGACATGCATGACCTGCTTCAACTGCGAGGTCAGGTGCCCCAGGGGAATAGACATAGCCAACGTCATGGAGGCGTTGAGACAGCTTGTACTTCGTAAGAAATACAACCATGTTAGTCTTGACGACCTAACTCCAGAGGAACTGAGGGAACTACCCCAGATCGCGATTATCAGCAACCAGAGGAAACTTACAGCATGACAAGATACACTTACTACCCTGGATGCACACTAAAAACCACCGCAAAGAACTTTGAGGATTCAACACTAGCCACGGCTAAGGCTTTGGATATAGAGTTGGTTGAACCTGATCGCTGGAACTGCTGTGGCACTGTGCATGCATTGGCAACTGATGATGTTATGCACCACTTGGCTCCCATCCGTAACATGATACGGGTTGAGGAGTTGAAGGAACAAGGCAAGGTGGATAACAAGAAGATGATTACACTCTGCGCCATGTGCTATAACACCCTCAAGAGGTCAAATCAACTCTTTAACTCTGACAATGACAGGAAAAAGAAAATCCACGAGATCATGTTCAGAGAGGATATCAAGTACAGTGGCAACGTGGAGATAGTTCACTACCTTGAGGTGCTCAGAGAGCTTGGCTGGGACAAGGTAAAGGCAGCAGTCAAGAAGCCGCTCACTGGCTTGAAGGTAGCACCATACTATGGGTGCCTACTGCTCCGACCACGAGGAATAGGAATAGACGATACGGATAATCCTAGAATCCTTGAGGACCTCATAGAGGCATTGGGCGGAGAGGTGGTGGATTTCGC
>SMYQ01000252.1 GCA_007050885.1 Candidatus Bathyarchaeota archaeon | reverse complement strand
GCTATTTTTACGCCTTGCCTGGCATGCTGAATTGCTCTCTCCAGATCATTAAATTCAGCAAGCACTTCACCCAGGATTGTTCTTATGCACCCAACAAAGTTTATTTCTGCCAGATTATTTTTTTCTGCTAGCCTGACCTGGTCATTACAAAGGTCTCTGGTGCGGTACAGTTCTCCTTGCTCCCTCAATGTGGAAGCGAGTTTTAGGGCTGCTACGAGAATGTAGAAGATGTTGCCTTCTGCTTCCCAAGCTCTTAACGCTGTGAATCGAGCATCGTACGCGGCAGCTATATCGCCTAAAAAAGAATGCGCGTCACCTAGTGCGATAGCTGAAAGATTTCGCCAGGTCAGGTCTTGTTCGGGAAGATATTCTAGAGCGCGATTTGCCTGCTTGATTATCTCTTTTACATCGCCATGGAAGGAATAGATTAAAGCTCGTATTGTTGAGAGCCTTCCTTTTAGCTTTAATCTATCTCTCTCTAATAAATGTTTGTATTCCAGCGAAGGGGTAACCTCATCGCCATTGCCGCGAGGATCCAAAATCCGTTCGATTCTTTGGAGAAGTTGCTCAGCGGATGTATACTCACCAATGAGGTGCAGATAATAGGCACGGATGATTCCGAGTTGGGGTTCGGTTAAAAGGAGTTTTTCTGGTAGTACCTGGACCCATCGCCTTAATTTGACGTGTTCGCCACGCTGCCATAGCACATCGATTTGACCTTGGATCAGATTTGCTGCCTGATCAAAATCCTTACCCTTTAAAGCATGCTCAATTGCCTGATCGAATAACCTATTTTGCTTGAACCATTCACTTGCTTTGTCGTGCAATTCTTTCAATTGCTCCGCCTGTGTTTGGCGCAGTCGCTGGCGTAACAAATCGCCAAACAGATGATGATAACGGTACCAACGCCGTTCCTCATCCAGTGGGACGATGAACAAATTAGCATGGTCCAACATTTCGAGAGTTTCCTGGCCGTTCTCCTGGCCAGTGAGCGCATCGCATAATGAACCAGTCATTCGATCAAGAATTGCTGTCTGCAACAAGAAGTTGTGGATGCTCTCCGGCTGTTGACCCAGCACTTCGTTGATCAGGAAATCCAGCACTAATCGATTCCCGCCGGTGAAGGATTTGATGAAGCCTGTGCGGTCTTCACGTCCCCGCATCGAGATAGCAGCCAGCTGCAGCCCGGCGATCCAACCCTCGGTACGGGTTTCCAACTCAGCAATATCTCCCGACGACAGGTTCAGCCCCATAACCTGGTTGAGAAAATCAGCGGCTTCTAAAGAAGTAAAGCGCAAGTCTGCAGCACGCAGCTCGGTCAATTGGTCCCGGGCACGCAGGCGACCCAAGGATAAAGACGGATCCTGACGGGTGGCGATTACAACGTGCAGCTGGGATGGTAGGTTTTCTAGTAGAAAAACAAGAGCTTGATGAATTGATTTTTCTTCGATTAAATGGTAATCGTCTAGGACGAAGACGATCTTCTCAGGGATAGTAGCCAATTCGTTTATCAAGGAGATCAAGACAGTGTTGGGTGGTGGCGGTTGAGGGGATTGGAGCATGCTCACCGCGCCTCGACCGAAGTCGGTTTTAATATCTTTACTTTGGTTCAAAGCGACAATGAGGTAGGTCAGGAAACGAACCGGGTCATTATCATCTTGATCCAACGAGAGCCAGGCAACCCTGATATGCTGGTCATCGATTGCGTTGTCTTTCTGTAAATTTTCCACCCAATGGCTGACCAATGTTGTTTTCCCAAATCCAGCCGGAGCGGAGAGAAGAGTCAGTCTGCGATTCAGGCCATTATTCAAGCGCTCGATCAAGCCAGGTCGATGAACGAGCTTCGCTCTGGTGGGGGGAACGAAGAGTTTGGTTACCAAAATCGAGGTAGCCATACTTACATTATATAACAACCTCGACAAAGGATTGCTAGGGACTCGGGACCCTGGATTCAATTTTAGAACTGTGTGTTGGATATGCGATTTCAGACAGAAGTGGTTTTATATGGGAGTAAGATGCCTAACATCCTTGCTTTTTCGACCGCCTGTGTCCG
>SMYQ01000140.1 GCA_007050885.1 Candidatus Bathyarchaeota archaeon | reverse complement strand
TACCTTCATCAGCCATTGTTAATATCTCCAATGGAGTTCCTAAGAATTGCACTTAATCAAGGCGTATAAAATTATGTATCAAAACTCAAGCCAACAGGGCGAGCAAGAAGTGCAACAGATTTTTCAACCGCCGTAATCCATCAGCTCTGGAAGAATGGGTGATAGAAGCGGTTACAGGAATAAAGGACGATGTGCTATCATTACACAGTTCCTGATGTTGATTCGTTGGAGGCTTGGTTTCATGCAAAGGCTTCCCATTCTGAGGTATTTGACCGGGTGTATCATGTATCGGGTTTTGTCAACCCGAATTTGCCTGTGATCACTAATGAAAGTCCAGATACCATTCAGATGTTGACATGGGGGCTAATTCCCCATTGGATAAAGGATACAGCTACTGCCCGACAACTTCAAGGTCGACTTCTCAATGCCCGATCAGAGACGATTCATAAAAAGTCCGCATTTCGGTCTTTAATTTCTACAAAACGCTGCCTCGTTTTGGCTGATGGTTTCTTTGAGTGGCGTCACTTTGAAGGGCAAGCGTATCCATACTACATCCAGCTAAATAACCGTGAACCCTTTGCCTTTGCGGGGCTATGGGATAACTGGACCAATCCAGACACAGGCGAGGATATGAAAACTTACACGATCATCACCACGTGGGCAAATTCTCTGCTTGAACAAGTTCACAACAAACGAAAGCGAATGCCTGTCATTTTGCACAGAGCTGATGAGAAACCTTGGCTAGAAATTGAGTTGACCCACGACGCGATAGATAGCCTATTAGTCCCCTTTGAGGCAGGTAAAATGGTGGCGCATCCGGTCTCGCGATTAATCACCACAAAAGGGGCAAAGAAGAATATCCCTGATGCTATCAAACCAACTGACTATCCCGAGCTTCCAGCAATCAAACACTAACCTTTAAGGTGTCAGAAACTGACCGCGTATTTTACCACATTTCCAACTCCCTTTGGCGAAATGAGTATCGTCTGGCAGGAGACACACCCTAAGGTTCTCGTGAAACACGTCTTCCTTTCAAAATCCCAGCAGCCAGCTACACAACGGGTAAAAAAAATGTTCCCCGTAGCCGAACCTGCGAAATCTCCTCCAATTGCTGATCTTGTTGCTGCGCTTCAATCGTTTCTGCGTGGCGATGCAGTAGAGTTTGATTTGAGTGTACTTAATTGGTCACAATGTTCGGAGACGCAACAGCGGGTATTACGTGCAGAAGCAGGGATTCCACGGGGTTGGATAAGCACCTACAAACGTATCGCCCAGCATATTGGTATAGCGAATGGTGCCCGTGTGGTAGGGAATGCTCTGGCGAGGAATCCCTTTCCCCTGGTTATACCCTGTCATCGAGCCGTTAAAGCCGATGGGACCATAGGCGGTTATCAGGGTGGTCAAGCAATGAAACGCAGGCTGCTTGAAAACGAAGGGATTCTGTTTACTCCGAGTGGAAAAGTTGTTATGAGAAACGTTTACTACTAGCCATCATGACGTTCAATGCTACTGTCGTTGGGCATGTCCGGAAACCCGATGATGACTCCATCTATATTGAGATTAAACCTGAGTTCTGGGAAGCAACACTCCAAGTCGACAAGTTTTCGCACATCATTGTTTTGTGGTGGATTACAGGCCACGATGATCCAACAAGCCGGGCAAACCTTGCTGATTATCCCCCACAAGATAAAGCGGAGCGATCGGGTGTGTTTGCAAGTCGTTCACCAGGTCGACCCACGCCCATCGGCCTATCCATTGTAGCCATTGATAGAATTGAGGAGCCTACACGCCGGATTTACATCGATCAAATCGACGCCCATCACGATACCCCTGTCGTTGATATTAAACCGTATATGCCCTTTTCTGACAAAGTCGATCATGCGAAGGTTCCAGTTTGGTTTCGTAAAAACGTCCCGCGCTATACTTCAAAACCCCTGTAGCGTCCACTAGCCCTCTGGATTTTCAGCAAGTAGTGAATAATGACTCAAGGAAACGACGAGTAATTCCAGGATTGAAAAACGATGGAAAAGCTTGCGAAATCCCTCTTCTGTGAACAAATGGT
>SMYQ01000186.1 GCA_007050885.1 Candidatus Bathyarchaeota archaeon | reverse complement strand
CCCATGTCAGTCTTGACCTGACATCTCAAATGAGATGTATCTTACTATTCAGTTCAGAATATTTTCTGCTAGATTGTATAGCGAGGTTGAATACTATGACGTGGAGAACAATTCCTCTTCGCAATGTTATTCTCTCTATTCTTGAAAAGCGTCAAGGAGTCCTCATCGACAGGGAGTTAACGCGGTTGTTGAAGACCAACCGTGTTAACGTGGAACCCCATGAATTGGACCGAACACTAATGGAGTTAGAGATAAGCGGGAAGATCCATGTTCAACAGATTACCAAAACCAAACGGAAAATCGAGTTGCTTGGTGAACGCCGGTATTTAGCCATTGCCGAGGACTAGAGTACCTTCAATCTTTGATTCACAGTTGTCTAAGTAAAGGGAGAAGTATCAGGGCGAGTTTGTTTCGCTCGTTTGCCCCAAGATTGGTAGGCTTTTTCCATTTCCGGAGTTATTGTTGGAGTCACTTCGCCAATCGCTTTCAAGAAGTGGGTACGCGTAACCTTCGTGGATTTCATGTTTTCCTCAAGAGATGCAAGTGCAGCTTCACGGCAGCACGCTGCGATATCACTTCCCGCGAAGTTTTGAGATTTCTTCACTAACTCATCCAAATCCACATCTTTAGCAATAGGCATATTCTTAGTATAGATTTCGAAGATTTGCCTGCGTGCGGCTTCATCAGGGGCATGTACAAGGATATGTCGATCAAACCGCCCCGGTCTTAGCATTGCAGGATCCAAGAGGTCAGGACGATTGGTTGCGGCGAGAACGACGATATCTTTCAGAGTTTGAATGCCATCAATTTCGGTAAGGAATTGACTAATTACTCGTTCTGTGACATGTGAGTCTCCGGCGCCTGTTCCTCTTGAGGGTGCGATGGCATCAATTTCGTCGAAGAAGATGATTGCGGGAGCAGCGTGGCGGGCCCGGCGGAACACTTCACGGACGGCTTTCTCCGATTCACCCACCCATTTGCTAAGGACTTCGGGACCTTTTATACTGATGAAGTTCGCTTCGCTTTCGGTGGCAACGGCTCGGGCAAGCAAGGTTTTGCCACACCCTGGGGGTCCGTATAGAAGTACACCACGGGGTGGTTCGACACCAAGCCGCGTAAATGATTCTGGGTGTTGTAAGGGCCATTGAACCGCCTGTTGCAGTTTATGCTTGATCTCCTCAAGCCCACCAACATCGTCCCAACGCACGTTCGGTACTTCAATCGTCACCTCGCGCATGGCGGTGGGTTGAATTTCTCGGAGAGCTTCGACGAAGTCGTTGTTGGTGACGCGTAAATCAGCGAGAACCTCTGGGGGAATCTCATCTTCTTCGAGGTTAATTCGTGGAAGATAGCGGCGTAGTGCATTCATGGCTGCTTCGCGACAGAGAGCCGCTATATCCGCACCAACGAAACCGTGGGTGATGTCAGCAATGGCCTCAGGTTTGACAGATTCGAGTGGCATACCCCGAGAATGAATATGCATGATTTGAAGCCGCCCCTCTTTATCGGGGACTCGAATCTCGATTTCGCGATCGAACCGTCCTGGCCGTCGAAGAGCTGGATCGATGGCGTTAGGTCGATTACTAGCCCCAATGACGATCACCTGTCCACGTTGTTGGAGCCCATCCATGACAGCGAGGAGCTGAGCAACAACTCGACGTTCAACTTCTCCGATAACTTCTTCGCGTTTCGGTGCAATGGCATCCAGTTCATCGATGAACACAATACTGGGTGCATTCTTTTCTGCATCTTCGAAGATTTGACGAAGGCGTTTTTCAGATTCTCCATAGAATTTGCTCATGATTTCGGGGCCATTAATGGAGATAAAATGGGCCTCTGACTCATTGGCTACGGCTTGCGCCAGAAGTGTTTTCCCACAGCCTGGGGGGCCATAGAGCAAGACTCCTTTCGGAGGATTGATTCCTAAGCGAGCGAAGAGCTCGGGGTGTTTCAGAGGTAACTCGACCATTTCTCGAATCCGCTGAATTTCGTGGCTAAGGCCACCAATTTCCTCGTAGGTGATAAGAGGAACACCAATTTCAAGTTCCTTTGGTGGTTCACTCATAATTGTAAGCTGTGAGTTTAATGCGATGACCACAACACCGGTGGGACGCGAGCGGCGAACACTAAATCGCACAGGGCGCCCAAGAATGGACACATGAACCACATCGTCTTTACAGACCGGACAGTTGAGGAGCTTCTGTTTGACGAAGTCATCAAAATCTTTCACCGGGAATCGCATTTCTAAAGGAGCCAAGACAACTGAGAGGGCTTGGCGTTCTTGAACTGTATAGACCGTGACCGGTTCTTCTAAGCTGATTCCAGCGTTGCGGCGCATCCGTCCATCCATTCGAATGATGCTTTGTCCTTCGTCCTGCGGGTATGCTGGCCACACGATGCCTGCCGTATCTTTTCGCCCCTTGATCCCAATGATGTCTCCCGTTTGGACACCAAGTTTTTCCATCGTTGAGGAATCTATGCGGATGATGAATCGGCCTGCATCACGTTCGTGGGCTTTTTTCACGCGCAGGTTGATGGTTTTTCCTTTCGGAGGTTGATCTTCTTCCACGGTTATTCTCCATATAATGCAACAGCGCTAACACATAAAAAACTGTCAGAAAGTCAAGGGAAATCAGCCTAGATTGGTTTTATATGAGGCTGACCGCTTCGACTTCGATTTCGCCAACACCAGTGACTTTCTTGATGCTTTCTTCAACGAAGGCAGTGCCTCCCGCTTCGTCGTCGACAATGAAGCGCAAGCGAAGCGCAAAGAGTGGTCCAAATATGGGAATTTCCTCCCAGGCTTCGATGCGTACTTTCCCTTCAAGAGCCTGGCCGATCCGCTGGCGTAATTCGTTAATGGGCTCATTTGCGTCTTCAGGCATGATTTTCATTATAGCAAGAACCTTTCCCATGTCAATAACCTTCACTTAGCAGATCAAAACGAATTAAGGTCCCTCGAAATTACAGGCGGGGCAAGTGTAGGTATTTGCGAATTCCCGACACTTTTGACACCTGCGAATTGTATAGTTCGCGCATGCAGGGCAGGTGAACTGGACCGAGTTTTCACGGGGTGTAACGAGGCCACCACAACAGGAGCAGAATGATGTTTTGCTTTCACTCATCGTGTTCGCCTTTCTGGTTTAACGTGATTCTGATGGATACATGTAGACTTCTTAAATTTTGTTGACTACCACACTCAATGTCAATCGATATGCTGTTTGTGAATCGCCCGACGTTTGAGCGTAGTCCCGCACACTGGACAAGCAGTTTCGGTTGTTGATCCTGGTTCTTTGTGACCACAAGCCTTGCAATAGGTCTCCCAGTTGATGATTTCACGGATACCGGAAGTTGAGATTGATTTGAATTCGACACCAAGTTGTTGGGCAACGTTTTGAATTGCGTAATCGTCGGTTACCAAGACAACCCGGTAATCTTGAGTTGAGAGGTCTAAAGCGAGTGCAAGGAGTTGTTGATCCGGTTCAGAGAGAGTTGGCAAATCTCCCAGCTCCTGAGCAGTAATTTTCACCTTCTCGAGCGAATGGGGTGTAGGTTCGATGATGCGGAGTTTGTTGGTTACGATCAAGAGGTCGAGGCTTTCCTTGAGTCCTTTTTGATGCATTTCTTTTTCAATAATTGGTGTTGTCGCTAGTTGTATGTCTTCGGCGGCGAATTGTTGTTGATGGTAGAGTGCAGAGGTATCAATGACAAAAATGACAGGTCGTTTTGGTTGCACTATTAACGCCTCTAAATTCAGAAGTGCTTATCAGATGTATCCTCAAAAACTGGTCACGATTCCCTTCTATTTGGACTTTTGCGAAGTAGCAAAAAGGTTTAAGAGAGCGCCTGAATTCTATCCGGAACGGTGGCAGAAATTGTCGCATAAAGTAGTCGAAGCGGGTAGCTTGAAAGTCGGACGACACCTCGTAATCGAGGAGGACGTCTACAAGGTAGTCAGTATTGAGAAGAGCAAATCAGGCAAACACGGGCATGCCAAGGCTCGAATTACAGCAGTGAGCATCTTTGATGGGTCGAAGAAAAGCATTGTATTGCCTACAGATACTAAGGTTGATTCCCCTGTAATTGATAAGCGGCTCGCTCAAGTCAACTACATTACTGATGCCACTCCCCCTCAATTGGGGTTAATGGACATGGAAAGCTATGAGAGCTTTGAGGTCCCAAAGCCAGATCCTGAGAACTTCGAGGGTGAAATTGAGCAAGGTATCCAAATCGAATACTGGATCGTGTTAGGTCGAAGAAAACTCATTCGGCGACGATGAAAGGGCCTCTTCACCTACTTGAAATCACTTAATCCGGATTTTTGACAATGTCGCGTCGCTTCGTCAAGCAAATGAAACTCAAAAAGGGAATATCCCTGCACGAGTTAGTTGAGCAATATCGACAGTCAGGCGTATTGGGTGCGGGGCGAGTAGCGAGAGCTACACATATTGTCCGAAACATCTTTACAACTCCAGAAAATGTCGTCTTCTTAGCAATGGCCGGTCCGATGGTTCCAGGAGGATTACGCGACATCATCGCCCAATTAATAAAAGCTAACCGCATCCATGCCATCGTAACCAGTGGTGCTAACATCGTTCATGACGTACTCGAAGCAATCGGAGGGCACCACGTTATGGGCGACCTGCACGCCAATGACCGCGAGTTAGCGGAACAGCAACTCGGTCGAGCGGGCGATGTCTATGTAGAAACCGAAGGCTTTACAAAATTCGAAGATGAGATTAGGTCAATTTTGAGCAGAATTCCTGAAGAGAAGCGTAAGGAGGGCCTCTCCCCTTCAGAGCTCATCGCAACAATTGGCGAACAGGTAACGGACCCCGAATCCATCGTGCACCAGGCCTATCTCAACAAGGTTCCCATTTTTTGCCCCGGAATATTAGACTCTATGTTGGGGTTACATATTGCCCTTTTCAGCCAGCTTCAGCCCATGAAACTCAACGGGCTAAAAGATATGGAGATCCTTTACGATCTGGTGCATGATGCAAAACGCGTAAGTGCCATTATTCTTGGTGGTGGCCTCCCGAAGCATTTCACCTTGGGAGCAAACATCCTCCGTGGAGGACTTGACAATGCTATTCAAATTACCACAGCGCGAGAGGAAGATGGAAGTTTGAGCGGAGCCAAGCTCCAAGAAGGGATATCATGGGGAAAGGTGAAGGCAGAAGCGGAGTTTGAAACTGTAATTGGTGATGCCACAATCCTGTTTCCCCTCATAATCGGCGCCGTGTTAGAAGACTTGGAGTCTTTTTAGAAAGAATTAAGATGGTGTATTGGGTTATCCGCCCAGTATTCGACCATAGAAGGCAAATATGATGGTCTTAGGAAAATTAGGTTCATCACTTCACCAGGCCGTGCAGAAGCTGCTACGGTCTTCAGTAGTTGACGAGAAGTCAGTGAAAGAGCTCGTGCAAGACCTTCAACGAGCACTTCTCCAAGCCGATGTGAATGTTCACCTCGTGATGGACCTAACGAAGCGAATTGAACAACGGGCGCTCAAAGATAAAATCGCTCCTGGTATTTCTCGCCGGGAATATGTCGTTAAGGTCGTATATGAGGAACTGACTGATATCCTCGGGCAGAAAGTCGTACCCCTCAAAGTACAACCCAACCAATCGAACATCTACCTTGTCGTCGGGATTCAAGGAAGTGGAAAGACCACTAACATAGTGAAATTAGCAAAATTACTCAAAAAAGAAGGACATACAGTTGGTGTTGTTGCAGCGGATACCTTCCGGGCCGGTGCCTATGACCAGTTGAAACAACTAGCTGACCGAGCGGAAGTTCCCTGTTTTGGAGACCCCAAGGAAAAAGATTCCATCAAGGTTGCCAAGAAAGGTGTGAAGCACTATCAAGACCAAAAAACGAAGATCATCTTGGTCGATACCGCAGGGCGCCATAAGGAAGAGACGGGCCTTATCAGAGAAATGAAGCAGATCGCCAAGGCACTCAATCCCACTGAAATTATTCTAGTCGTTGATGGTACTTTAGGCCAACAAGCCTCATCTCAGGCTGAAGCCTTTAACGCGGCAACCCCTATTGGATCTATTATCGTTACAAAGCTTGATGGTTCAGCACGAGGCGGTGGTGCACTTTCAGCTGTTGCGGCTACTGGAGCCCCCATTAAGTACATCGGCACGGGCGAGAAAGTCAACGATATTGAGAAATTCGAACCTACAAAATTCGTTGGGCAACTCTTGGGAATGGCTGATTTCGAATCGCTTCTCAAGAAGGTACAAGATGCAGAAGCGATGCCAGACAAGGAATTGGCGAAAGCGCTTCTATCAGGTAAATTCACCCTGAAGGATATGATGGCACAAATGGAAGCCATGGGTAATGTGGGATCAATAGGAAAAATCTTGAGCATGCTGGGTCTGGGTTACAAAGTGCCCGATGAGATGAAAGAGGTGGCCACAGAGAACTTGGAGAAATGGAAGGTCATCCTGAAATCAATGACTGAAGAAGAATTGGAAAATCCAAAGCTCATTAAAAGCTCCCGCACTGCTCGAATCGCCCGTGGCTCAGGAACCCAACAAAAAGACGTTAAAGATTTGCTCAAACAGTATCAACAGTCACGGAAATTCATTAAGACTCTTCGCAAACGACGCGGTGGTCTTCGTATTCCAGGAATGGAAGGTATGATGGGTGGTCAAAAACCTCCTCGAGGCGGTCGCTAGTTGCCCCTGTTACACATTTTCCTTGAATCGCCCGCCAGTAATGAACTCACCAAAACCGAACTCGATATTGGAATCGTAACTCACCCCTATGTAGCTATCGCTCACTGCATCCGCGCAGGATTTTGCGTCTCACACGCCCTTCGTGACTGGGTTCGGATCACCATCGGGTTTACTCAACTCGAACCTTATTCACTGACACTAGACCCCACTACAATTCGATACCTAGGCACTGACGAACGATCTATTCTCCACGTCATTCTTCGTGCTCAAGAATCCCGCCGACGCTCCAAAGTCAAGGTTCCTTATGGTGTGACCGTTCATGAAGAACCATATCAAGACCAGCTTGAAACTAGCCTTAATCAAGATGTGCTTCTCTTAATCCCAGACCAAAGGTCATCATGGCAGCCAAAGATTTCTGAATTTTCAAAATTTGCTATGTTTTGTCCACTTTCTGAGGACTGGGACCAGATTGAACAACCGCCATCAAATATTGCCTATTACCATGATTCCTTTGCCCGAGATATTGCCATTCTAGAAGTTGTTCATGCCTTAGACCGGTTGTAGATCGTTATGCAGAAAGACTGAAAAAGTGGCAAAGTCGTCCTTGGCTTAATGACGTTGGGAAATATGGTGAATAAGGCTCAACGGATTCTTCGTCTCTTCACCATTGATGACTGGTGTCTAGGTAGACAGTTTGCCATGCAAGGATATGGGCTGACAAACAAAGATCGAGGAATTGCGTTAAAGACCCTGCTGCTGATGGCTGGAACAGAAGCCTATCAGCGTAATCCCCAGCGAGGCATTACCCTTCTTCGTCGCCTGGCAGAAAATGGGCAATTTCATCCTGCAAGAGAGTTCCTCGAAAAGGAAGGAATAACTGAGCTGCAGTCAAGTCGGAAGTGCGATATTTGTAATGGTGTCATGGATCAACTCCCTCAAGCAGCGAAAGCCATGATTCAAGCGCTTAAAGGCTGGGAAGCAACCTCCCTTCTTATCGGAACCAAAGTCGATCCAACTATAATGGAAAAGGAGGAACAACTGCGAAGTGAGCTACAAATTGACACCGGAGAACCCATTAAGGCAGAACTAAACCGAGAGATCGGAAAACTCGTCACTGCTAAACTCAATCTGGACGTCGATTTTGATGCCCCCGATATTGTAGGGGTTATTCAAATCCCTGGATTTATTGTTGAGCTGGAAGTCCATTCTTTATTCATCTTCGGACGCTATCGGAAACTGGTTCGTGGAATACCACAGACTCGATGGCCCTGCCGCGAATGCCGTGGAAAAGGTTGCCCACGGTGTAATCAGACTGGAAAAATGTATACTGAGTCAGTGGAAGAGCTCATCGCCCCTACAATTCTCGAATATACAGGAGGAAAGGATGTCAAATTCCATGGTGCAGGACGTGAGGATATTGATGCACGAATGCTGGGCACAGGCCGACCCTTTGTCATTGAAGTGCTCTCTCCCCACACACGTACAATTCCCCTTATTCAAGTTGCGAATCGCATTAACAACTCAACCGATGGCAAGGT
>SMYQ01000256.1 GCA_007050885.1 Candidatus Bathyarchaeota archaeon | reverse complement strand
CGTGACAATGGACACTGAGCGGGGTTGTAATGATTGATTTTAATTCCCTCACTAAAGCATACATAGCATTAGGGGTCATAATCCCTACAGTATCAGGAATATTAATCCGGGTAACCCCCGCTTGAGCCACTTCATGATAAAAATGTTTAAGAAATGCTAGGTTGGTACGAGTTGCGTCTTCAGCAGAGAACTCTACAATCAATCCGTGACTGCGTGCATAATCAATGAGGTCAAGCGCAGTTCTCGTCGCTTGATCTCGAGTCAGATGGAGCTTGTGTTCTAGGTGTATATCTGATGTCGCGATAAATAAGTGAATGTGATTTATGTCACTGTGAATCACGGCATCAACATCCGCATGCCGTAATTGGGCTAAACCATAAACTTCGGCCTCTAACCCTTCGGCGGCGATGAGCTTGACGCTGCGCAACTCATCCTTAGATGTAATTGGCGTTCCAGCTTCAATGGCATTTACGCCTAATCGGTCTAGCTGTCGAGCAATCAGTACTTTTTCTTCAGGTGTTAAAGACGCTCCCGGCGTCTGTTCTCCATCACGTAGAGTCGTATCGAAAATCCTTACTACAGGTATGCTTAGAGCCGTCAGGTATGGCCTCCAGTGAGTATCTGCGTTGCGACTGCGGCTCCAAAATCTTGCGTTCGAATATTACCCCCGAGGTCTTGGGTTCGAACTCCCTGTTGAAGACTTGCTTTGACTGCTGTTTCAATCCGTTGGGATGCATGAAGACAATCGGAGTCAGAATAGGTATGTCCAAGCCAGTTTAACATTAGACTGGAGGCAAGGATCATCGATATGGGATTTGCCACACCTTTCCCTGCAATTAATGGTGCAGTGCCGTGAATGGGCTCAAATAGAGCAAAAGTGTCTCCAATATTAGCTCCTGGCGCCATCCCGAGCCCTCCTATTAGAACACTGGCTTCATCAGATAGAATATCACCAAACATATTGGTGGTAACGATAACATCAAAAGTGTGAGGTGATTTAATCAACTGCATTGCTGCCGCATCAACATACATTTCTTCAAGTTGGATATGGGGGTATTGAGCCCCCACATCACGGCAAGTTTGAGCAAAAAGCCCATCCGTTTTTCGCATCACATTGGATTTGTGGATCACTGTGACTTTTTGAGTCTTACCTCGATTGTCTGCTGCCTGAAAAGCGTATTCAGCTATCCTCCGGCTCGCCCGGCGGGTTATGACGCGCATACATACCATGGTATCGGGGTCAAGCGCAAATTCTAATCCCTTATACAGGCCTTCTGTGTTTTCTCTGACAAAGAGAATATCCACATCATCATGTAGAGCTGGCGTGTTAGGATAGGATTTAATCGGTCGGATACCGGCATAGAGGTCGAAGAGAATTCTTAGTTTAACGATTACATCCGCTGCTGTCTCACCTACAGGTCCTTTAAGGCAGGTCTGAGACTGTTGAATAATGGAGATTGTTTCGGAAGGCAGAGGATCACCATATTTCTGAGCACAGAGATCGCCCCCAGCTACTCGTTCAATGATTAAGCGAATAGGATAGAGTTGTTGAATGGCAGATAACACTTGTAAGGTAGCTTCCGTGATCTCAGGCCCAATCCCGTCGCCCGGCATTAATGCGACTTGATATTTCATCACAATTGACTCTTCGTTTCAAATATGTGCGTGGCTTGTTATTCTTTCAGTCCAGATATCTTACGAATTTGATCTCCGATGACTTCAAGAGGGTGATTTGCCCACGCTTCGAGCTGTCTAGTCATGTTGGGTCGACCCTGTGCATCTTCATCTAGCCATTCTTTTGCAAAGGATCCATCTCTTACGCGTTTGGCAGCTGCAACCATGTTTTCCCGAACGTGAGCGTCAATAATTTTAGGACCCACGCTTAGACCCCCATATTTTGCGGTATCTGATACAGCTTTCAACATTCCTAGCACTCCACTCCGATAGATTTGATCAATGATCAACTTGGATTCGTTACATGCTTCAAAATATGCTAATTCAGGTGGATATCCGAGTTCAACCAAGACTTCAAAGCCATGTCGAATGAGTTCCATGATTCCTCCAACTAAAACCACTTGTTCCCCAATGAGGTCACTCT
>SMYQ01000192.1 GCA_007050885.1 Candidatus Bathyarchaeota archaeon | reverse complement strand
GGTTGATGTAGCGGATTTCCTTGGTGTTAGGAGCAAATGATTTCTGTACGGTGCTTGCCATAGTTAAACTTTAGCCTTATCGAGATAAATGTCTACCACATCCTCTTGATTGATAGCCGCGATTACGAATTTTACCACGATATACAATCTATAAATATCGCGAGCGTCGTTAGTTTCATCATCTGAATAGTAATTCACAGTGACATCACTGACAGAAACGCCGGGAATCCATCTTGTAATATCTTCTTTGATGAGTTTTTCTACTTGGGCGGGCAGAATTTCATCGTTTTGTTCAAATACTGTGTTCCATAGACGACAACCAAAGGTTGGTTGCATTCGACGTTCGCCCGGTCGAGTCCGAAGCAGGTTGATTATGTTCATCCTTGTTTGGGTGAACGAATCTGTAGATTGCTCAAAATAACCACTTCTCCCATTTTGAATGGGAAGAGTCAATCCAAGCGGTGTATTTTTAACTACTGCCATTAAACTCGTTTCTTTTTGGAGTCAATCAATTTCATCATCTGAGAATAATTGCGGGTTAACGCCTTCCCTACAGTTGGATTAACTTGACTGACTGCTGGTGCTACGTCTAAGACAGAGGCTCCTTGAGGTATACCCTCCATTGGAACATGATCATCTCTTAAAAGCTGTGCTTGGGACATGTGTGGTATTGGTGCTGCCGAAGCAGCAGATGGCATCACAGTACCCATATCGGGCATTCTTCGCGTGAAATCGGGATCAGAGCCCTCTTCCATGACGGGCATGGCAGAACCACCCATTGGGACTCCTGCACCCGCCTGAGCCATCAAAGCGGCCATTCCTGCGGGGGCTCCGGTTCTTTCCATAGGAGAAAATGGTCTGGTTGAATTCAAAACCTCATTAATGAGCGGATTCGACGTGAATTTACGAGCCTGTGGAGGAGCCTGCATTTCTTCTTCGGATCTCATTACATTGGTCCCCTCGAACATTTCTCGCAAAGCCATCTTCAAATCTCCCTCTTTTCGTTGTGGAGGTCGTTGAACCTCCCGGGGAGCAGTCTCTTCCCGAACTGGTTGTCGTTGTCCCATAAAGTTTGAAAAAACCTCAGCAATAGCACTTGGAAGTTCTTTACGAACCTCTTCGGCTACGATTTGTCTTATTATGTGTGTGAGTTCGTTCTTTTTCATTTCATATAAATAGTGTTTAGGCAGGTCTATAGTTCGAACCTTTCCATCCTCCTGGGACTCCACCCCCACTTCCAACACTAATTTTGGTTGGGGCAGATCCATCAGTTATACTTCCTCCATTTTGGCCTGGGGCCAATCCACCACCAGTAAGGAATACCCTTCGACTCATCAAATTCTTCAACCTATCTCTCATAGCAATAAGTTGTTGAACTTGTGGGTCCACTGGTGTTTGAGTCGTCATTGGGGATGGTGATCCCGCGTCTACATGACCATGAACATGTTTATGAATATGAGCAATTAGCCAGTTACACAACTCATATAGCCAATTTACTGTTGTTTGTCCTAGAAGTGCCGGTTCATCGGTCACATCATACTCACCCAAGTAAATGGCTGGCGAGTTGATAACTGTTTTTGTGTTTGTAGTCAGAACAATCTGCTGATGAGCATCAACAGTATATTCATTGTCCGTAACTACTCCATAACGCTTTTTGGCGTAATGGAAAGTCTCTCCGTATCGTGAAGAAAGGATCAATCTATCAGAGTTGACAACAATCTGATCTCCATTGAGTGTCACTGGAAACTTCAAGGTGGTAGATCCTTGGAAACTTCCTACTTCTTCTCCTTCACCGTACATTTTCTTGTAACAAGTGGTAACCCATTGACTGATCGTCTGTCCACAAGTAATGTGAATGGAAGATCCATCATGATTGATATTCTCCTCAAGATATCCACCGACGTTCTTTTCTTCCTTGGTCCCTTCAATAGCTGGAAGTTTCTTGTGAGGCTTGAGTTGTTTGCCTTCCTTGACTAATTGACGCTGACGATTCCTGATAAGAATCATTGGATTTCCGCCATCCTTATAGTCTGGATACTTCGGATCTCCTTTGTCATTATCACGATTGCTATCGTAGGCTGAGAAATGTATACATTGT
>SMYQ01000275.1 GCA_007050885.1 Candidatus Bathyarchaeota archaeon | reverse complement strand
ACTCGCCATCATTGGCCTGGTGGTGCTCATGCCAGCCGCTGGTGAAATCGGCAAACGCATGAAAGGAACCACAGAAGGTGAACAACCGAGCAGTTGAAAGCACCGCACTTCCAGTGAGGTTGATCAAGCAGGAAGCAGAATGAAAAATTATCCCTGAGAGGAAACGTATGCCTGCAGATTCTTATGAATCAAAATCGCCTGACGAAACAGATCCCCAAGGGGAACCACCCACCAGAACGAATAACTGGCTGCTTGGCGCCATCATCCTGTTCACCATCATCCTGGTTGGCATACTCGCCTATGCAGACCTCTCCTCCGTAGAGCTTCCAGAACCAACCCAACCATCCACCTTTATCACGATCACCGAACCAATTGACGGCGCTTTGCTGGACACGACCTGGGCTGTTCCCGTCGCTGGAGAAGGAGGAGGACTGTTCGAGGGAAATGTGATCGTCCAGGCGCTAAGCGCTTCTGGAGAGGTAATCGCCCAGCAAGTTACCATCATTGACTCTCCAGAGGCAGGAACCGGCGGCTCTGGACCCTGGTCTGCGGACCTGCAAATTAATGCCCCACCCGGAACCCAGGGAGAGATCGTGGCTTTGTCTACCTCTCCAGTCGATGGCAGCACAGTGGCTGAAGATCGGATTAATGTCGGGTACGGCGAATCACCTGGCGCAGGAGATTTGGTCAAGCCAGAAAATTACTTTTGGAACCTGGTTGCGCTCGCAAGTCGCCCACTGATTGAAGAAACCTCTATCGATTTGCAATTTGAAAATTTTCAAGCTTTCGGTTCAGGCGGCTGTAACCGCTACAACACCAGTTACGAACGCAGCGGCAAGCGCCTTAATTTCGGTTTCGTGACCTCAACTGCCATGGAGTGTGAGCAACCCGAAGGCATACTGACACAAGAGTCAGATTATTTCGCCGCATTAGAACAGGTGGTTGCCTACCGGGTTGAGAATTGGCAGCTGAATCTATCCGATAGTTCCGGCTCTCTGCTCCTAGTGTATGACGCGGTAGTGTTGGGAAACATCCTCCACGAGGTTGAAATAGAAATTCCTGAAGATGCAGTAGTATTTGTGGGATTGGAAGACGTTTCCCTGGCAGATGCTGAAGCATCACCCATTGCTGAGCAAGTCATCACCGGCGTAACCCAATTTCCAATACCCTACATGGTGAAATACAATCCCAGGGAGATTGTTGAAAACCACACTTATGCGATCAGGGTGCGAATAGAGGATAGTTCGGGTAATTTGCTGTTCATCAACCCATCAGCCTATCACGTGATCACTGCTGGAAATCCATTTCGAGTGGATGTACACGTGGAAGCTGTCAGATAGTATCAAATCCCGTATTTTGGGATCTGGATAAATTTTGACAAAAAATCTCCTGGCATATCACCAGGAGAAATTTATCCAAGATATGCTCCTTGGAGATTTGTACTCTCCAAGGAGCATATTACGATTTAGGCAATTATATCCATCCAATGGATTTAGTTTGCTCGCTTCTTGCTTACCGGCGCCTCGTGCTGAATATGAAGCGACAGCGAAACAATGCGTTGTCGCATTTCAATTCAGAAGCCTTAGAAGACGTTTATGCTAAGATCAGGCAAGGTCGAAGCGGTCGAGGTTCATTACCTTGTTCCACACCGCGACAAAGTCGCGCAGGAACTTCTCCTGAGAGTCCTCACATCCGTAGACTTCCGCCAAGGCTCGAAGTTGGGAGTTCGAACCGAAGATGAGGTCGACTCGGGTCCCGGTCCACTTCAGCTCACCCGTTGTGCGATCACGACCCTCGAACACGTTATCATCTTCCGAGGTTGCTTTCCATGTCGTGCCCATGTCGAGCAGATTCACGAAGAAGTCATTGGTGAGCGTCTCAGGCTGCTTGGTGAAGACGCCTTGCTGGGATTGTCCGAAGTTGGCATTCAAGACGCGCATACCGCCAACAAGAACCGTCATCTCAGGAGCTGTCAGCGTCAGCAGTTGCGCCCGATCAACCAAAAGTTCCTCTGCCGTTACGGCATATTTGGTTTTTAGGTAGTTACGGAACCCATCTGCAGCTGGTTCGAGTACGGCGAATGACTCCACGTCGGTTTGCTC
>SMYQ01000015.1 GCA_007050885.1 Candidatus Bathyarchaeota archaeon | reverse complement strand
CAGACCAAATCATCCACTTCGATTAGTCAGCAAATGAATAAAGTTCCATCTTATTTTTTAGTAGCATCATGTTATGATGGAGAGAAAAAATCAGCATTTCTAAAATTATACGATGCCAAAGAACAAAAAATCATAACATGGTACGATGATACTGATCATAAACCATACTGCCTTTCTGATCAAACAATAGATCAATTAAAAGAAAATACATCATTAGCTGAACATTCAGGATTAGATCATTTTGAAACGGTTTCTAAATATAATGCCTTGAAAGATCAAGAAGTCTCAATGAGTTTGGTGGTGGCTAAAGATCCACTGTCAATTGGTGGACGGCCTTCAGGAACAATTAGAGATATTATTCGAGCATGGGAAGCAGACATCAAATATGTTGAGAATTATCTATATGATCGAGATCTGGAAGCTGGAATGCCTTATGATATAAAAAATGGGAAACTTCAAAAGATCAAAACCTCAATTCCACAAAATATTGTTAATGATCTAGCGAATATAGTGGGGATTGAATCAGAAGAATATCGTCTTCTTAGTACTGAATGGATCAGATTGCTTGAAGCTCCAGTTATTCATTTCAAACGTGTGGGTTTCGACATTGAAGTTTTTTCTCCAATAGCCACAAGGATGCCTGATGCAAATGTAGCAGATGATCCGATAATCTGTGTTGGCGCAAAAGGATCTGATGGTATAGGAAAGATACTCCTTCTAAAAAGGGAAGGTGTCGAAAAAGGAAATGAAACAATGCCTAACGAAGTAAAAATGCAATTCTATGAAACCGAAGAAGATCTGTTAAGCGAAACATTCAAACTACTGACAAATTATCCGTTTATCATCACATTTAATGGAGACGATTTCGATCTCAAATATATACGTAATCGCGCACAGAAGCTCGGATTCAAAAAAGAAGAAATTCCTATAGAGCTAGGGAGAGATTTCGCTACAACCAAGTCAGGTATTCACATAGATCTTTACAAATTCTTCTTCAACCGATCAATTCAGATATATGCTTTCAGTCAAAAATATCGTGAGAAAACTCTCAATGAAATTGGGAATTCACTTGTGAATATGCCGAAGAAACCAATAGAATCACATGTCTCTGAACTTTCATACACAGAATTAGCTTCCTATTGTTATCAAGATTCTGATATCACGCTCAGGTTAACAGAATTTGAAGACGAACTTGTAATGAAGCTGATCACTGTTTTAGCAAGAATTTCCTATGTTGGTCTAGAAGACGTAACGCGCCAGGGCGTTTCAGCTTGGATAAAGAGTATGATGTACAAACAACATAGGAAACGGGGCTACCTAATCCCTCGACCAGATGAAATAATGGAAGAGAAAGGCGGAACTGCAACGGAAGCCATAATCAAAGGTAAAAAATACAAAGGAGCGATCGTAGTAAGTCCAGTACCTGGAGTTCATTTTGATGTATCCGTACTTGATTTTGCTTCACTATATCCTTCTATCATTAAAATTTGGAACCTAGGTTATGAGACAGTAAACTGTCCCCACACTGAATGTAAAGAAAACAAAATACCGGGAACCCCGCATTGGGTTTGTAAAAAGAAGATGGCCTTAGAAAGTCTCCTCATTGGGTCTTTGAGAGATCTAAGGGTAAATTGGTACAAACCAAAAAGTAAAGATAAAAATCTTAGCAATTCACAGAGAGAATGGTATAAAGTTGTTTCAGATGCACTAAAAGTAATTCTTAACGCAAGTTACGGGGTGTTTGGAGCTGAGAGTTTTTCCTTATATTGTCCACCAGTAGCTGAGACAATTGCAGCTATCGGAAGACATGTCATCACAAATACTATAAACAAAGCAAACGAACTTGGGATCAAAGTTTTCTACGGTGATACTGACTCAATCTTCCTTGAGAGTTCCAAACCAGAGCTTCTCGATAAACTGATGGATTGGTCACGAAAAGATATCAATCTGGAACTCGAACTCGATAAACACTATAGATATGTTGCTCTCAGTCTGAGAAAGAAAAATTATCTTGGAGTATATCCTAATGGAAAAGTTGACATAAAAGGGCTGACTGGAAAAAAGAGACATACTCCTAATTTTCTGAAGAATGCTTTCTATGAAATGGTTGATGTTCTTAGTCGAGTAGAATCAGAAGAAGATTTTGAACAAGCCAAAACATCTGTAAGAGGAATAGTAAAGAATTGTTATTCAAAACTCAAGAATAAGGAATATTCAATAGAAGATCTGGCCTTCAATATTATGATGGGTAAACCTCCAAAAGCTTATGTCAAAACTACTCCTCAACATGTGAAGGCAGCTCAGCTTTTAGTTAATAAAGGAGTAGAAATCAAGACTGGTGATCTTGTATCCTTTGTTAAAGTT
The DNA here is from genome assembly GCA_007050885.1 of Candidatus Bathyarchaeota archaeon. The sequence continues at coordinate 6,021 of SMYQ01000015.1, read as the reverse complement.
CATGGGGATACAGGAGTAAAACCTGTTCAACTTGCAAATCTTAATGAGATTGATGTATCTAAGTATATTGAATATATTGATTCGACGTTTGAACAGGTTCTTGATGCTCTTGAGATAAGCTTCTCTGAGATAATTGGGACTACCAAGTTAGAATCTTTTTTTAAATAAAAATCCTGAGTTTACTATCTTGATTGGTTATATAGAATCTTTATGATAGCTTTACAAAATTCAGGTAAATCTTCAGGCTTTCTGGAAGTTACTAAATTGCCGTCAACGACAACAGCATTATCGTGATAAATAGCACCCGAATTAATCAAATCATCTTTTATTGAAAAGAAGCAAGTCATTTTTTTTCCTTTTGTTAATTCTGCTGATATTAGTAGCCAAGGTCCATGACAAATACCTGCAACTAATTTTTCTTTCAAACCCATATTTCTTACAAAATCAACAATCTCTTGATGTCTACGAAGTTTATCTGGACCTTGAACTCCACCAGGAACTATAACTCCATCAAAATCATCTACATTAGATTCAGCTATATCTTGATCAACTTGAACTTCATAACCATGTTTGCTTAAGGCTACTTTCTTCCCTTTTGCAAGAACTACTGTTTTTACTCCCTCTTCTTCTAATCTGATCTTTGGATACCAAAGCTCAAGGTCTTCATATCCATCCTCAGCTAATATCGCAATTTTCTTATTGGAAAGGTTCAATCATCATCACTCCAATGACTACAATCAATAATAGATCATTGTAAATACCTAAAATATTATCGAAGCGCGTTTAGCTGTTCTAGCATTCAATTCAAAGGGGTCATCTTAATACGGTAAACAAGATTTTGAGATGAGTAATTTTATATTTGATTGTTAACAGTGATGCTTCATGAATCGAATTCAATTGAACAAGTATTTCTCACTTTTTTTGACAATAGTATTGATCTTTTCCATACTTGGGATGTTCATTCCTTCAACCTATGCTGCGGACTTGATAGTTGATGTTGCAACGAACAAGCTTGTTTATGATCCCGGTGAAGATGTTACGATAACTGTTATGGTTTCAGAACTGAATATTGATATTCTTCTAGGGGTCGATGGAGCTGACGTATTTGTAAGTATAGAGCCTCCAGGAGGAAGTATCGCGGGCTTTCCTGCTCCTCCAACTGGTGGGATAGTTGGAGAATATCGTTACATCCATCATCTTTCAAATGATGCAGCTGGTGGAACATACGTCATAACCGCTGATGCTGTAAAAGTGGGTGACTCAGGTTCTGAACAAACCACTTTCACCGTTACAGGATCTCCTGGAAAGAAAAGTGTAGATTGGATTGTTTACGATCCATCAATAACGCCTGCTAATCCAACTACTGCTGATTTCATACAACAGTACGTTTGGTTACAAATACTATCTACCATCTCTCCGGGACCTTACCCAGTCGATATAGTTTGTACTGTTGATGGCGCTTTGGTTGGTGGAGGAACTCTCACATTATCGGGAACATCCCCCCTGGCGGTATCAACTGATCCAAGGCAGTATTCAACAGGGCTTCATACAGCAACCTGGGTAGTTGATCCTAATTCTGAATATAATGACATCGACCTAGGAAATAATCAAGTGACATATCAATTCGTAGTAGGTGCACCTGCTCCAGAATTTGAAATCACTTTGAATATATCCCCTAGCAGTAAAACAATAACCGCTGGAGAAGCATTTACATATGCTGCTAATGTAAATCTTGCAAGTGGGACTCCAGTACTTACCTCTTTATCCTTAAATGGGGAACCGCCTGCAGCTACAACTTCAATAAATCCAATTCAAGGGAACCCAAGCTTTTCATCTTCTATCACTGTGACAACATCATCAGATACTCCCCCTGGTACCTATTCACTAAATATAACAGCTTCTGGAGGAGGAATATCTAAGAGTGCAATTGTCCACCTAATTGTACAAAGTGCCAAAGAGGCAGACTTTGAATTATCAATAGCCCCAACTTCACAGACTGTAAACCCGCCACAGGAAACAAGTTATCTCATCTCTATTTCCAAAAAAGACGATTTTGAAGAAACTGTTGCACTAACGGTGTCAGGTTTACCATCTAAAGTTCAAGCAACTTTCGATAAACCAAGCAGTATCCCTGATTTCACATCCACACTCACTGTTAATGCTGGTCAATCGGCTCCAGCAGGCAATTATGATCTGACCATATACGCTTCTGGAGGAGGTAAAACAAAAACAGCAAAAATAACTTTAAAGATTAATGAGGCTTCAACTTCAAGTCCTAGTCCAAGTGTCACTTCAACTCAAGAACAATCATCAATTACGGACTCTATTACAAAAATCTTGAATGAGCAGTTCTACCTTATTATCATAATCATACTCTTGATTATAATTATCGCAATTGTTGCAAAAGGACGTGGAAAAAAGTAACGCGGCAATTTTTACAAAAAGAAATCTTATCCATTGAATAATTACTGTAATATGGTAAATTGCTAGTGTTTTACTAGTCTATTAAATATGCTAAGGTTATCGGAGGACAAATTTGGTGTGATAATTGAAACATAATATCGTGATTTTAGGTCTAAAGGGTATTCCTTCAATCAAAGAGGGTGATAATCTAGGTAAACTAATCTTTGTTACATGTAAAAATCAAAAAATAAAGCTGCTTGAAAATGATATAATTGTTATAGCTCATAAAATTGTTTCAAAATCCGAAGGAAGAGTTTTTGACTATAATAAAATCAACGCTTCTCCTTTTGCCAAGAGATTAGCAAAAAAATCAAGAAAGGACGCGCCCCATGTTGAAGCAATATTAAGTCAGACTAAAAACATTGTACGAATGCAGGGACATCATCTGATAACTGAAACACGCCATGGGTTTATCTGTGCGAACTCAGGTGTAGACAAATCGAATTTAAAAGATGAATCCACAATCTGTTTGTTGCCTAAAGATCCTGACCGTTCAGCAAAAACGATAAGGAATGTGATAAAAAAATTAGCACGAGTAAATGTAGCAATAATCATATCAGATACTTTCGGTAGACCTTGGAGAATTGGTCAAGTAAACATGGCCATAGGTATAGCTGGGATGAAACCCCTTATCGACTATCGTGGTAGTAAAGACATGTATAATAGAAAATTGAGATATACTTTGATTGCTATTGCAGATGAGCTAGCTTCAGCTGCTGAACTTGTAATGAAAAAGTCTGAAAGAGTTCCAGTTGCAATATTGAGAGGCGTTGATTATACGCCTGGTAGGGGATCTTTTAAGGACTTAATTAGACCTAAAGAAATAGATCTCTTCAGATAATATTCTATAAGTACAGGCAATTTTTTTTATTTTGATACATATTTGTTGCTGTCAATAAAAAAACGCATATTTTGTTTGAGGTCCTTCTTAACTCCAATTCTTTTAGAACTTGAAATCTTAAAATCTGTCTTATACTTAACGATGTGAATTTTGCTTTTTTCGGAAGTTATATCCATCTCATTAAGGGTTTTATCGATCTTAAAAGCTACTGTCATTTTTCCTGGTCCATTGGTTAATTGAAAAATATCTTCAGTCTGCCTATTTCTCTTCATATATTCTATTTCATTGAGTGGTTCAACGGCTCTAATTAAAACGGCGCCTATTTCATTAGGATGATGAGCTACAATGTTTAACATCCAGTATTTGTGGACGTTGTAAATAAATAAATTTCCAGGTAAGCTCCACATAGCCTTGTTATAGAATTTTAATCCGTTATATGCGCGAGATGCTGGATCTTTTTCTCCATAGTATGCTTCCGTCTCCACTATCATTCCTTCTAATTTTTGAGAATGCAATTTTCTGATCAATTTTGTTCCAAGTAGTTCTTTGGCAACGTTTTTAGGGTCTCTCTGGAAAAATTTCTTTTTTAAAATTGATGTCAAGAAATGTTACTGCCCTCTTGTATCTATGATAAATATATTGATAACATCAAATTTTTACGTGTTTTTATTTTGCTCTCGTAAAAGTAGATTTTTATTGATTGTTTTCATGATGGTTGGAAATAGCTTCTTATTCACGTTGGGTAAATCCATTGAAGAGATGAATTCTTTTTGGAAATTGGGATTTGCTCCTAATTCGATATAGTCTATTTTTTTGATTATTCTTTCAACGAGTTTCCTTGTTGGGTTAGATATTAGTGTCATTCTTGCACCCGATCCTGCTGTGTTGCCAACGAATTGTATACGTTGAAGTGGAATCTCAGGAAACATTCCTAAGTCTATCGCACTTGTTGGGTCGATATATGTGCCGAAGGCTCCGGCTAAATAGAATTTCTTGATTTCTTTCGGTTTAACTCGCATATGTTTCATTAAGATTGATATTCCCGTATATACTGCAGCCTTGGCAAGTTGTATCTCTCTAATATCGGATTGAGTAATTACAATGTCATCATTAATACCAGAATCAGATCTATCGGCTATTAGAAATTCTAAAGAATCATTTTTCTTTCTAATTGATTTGTTATTTTGATTCATTCGACCTCTTGAATCAATTATTCCTGTTCTGAGCATTTCTGCTATTCCTTCAACTACGGCCGATCCACAAATTCCGACAGGTTTGGTGTTTCCAATTACTTTGAATGATGCATCAAAACTGCGAGGGTCTATCCATATTCTCTCTATAGCTCCTTTTGAAGCGCGCATTCCATGTCGAATATGTGATCCTTCAAAAGCAGGACCTGAGGCGCATGAACAAGAAACTAGCTTTTTTTTGGTCCCAAGGATTATCTCTGCATTTGTCCCAATATCAATTAACATAGAAAGATCATTTGCTGAATGAATGCCTGTTGCGATAACATCTGCTACTGCATCCCCACCAACAAAGCCGGCTACTACTGGTAAAAGATAAACTCTTGATCCGATGTTAGTATTCAATCCCAAGTCTAGTGCTCTAACTTCAAAACCTCTACTAAGTACTGGTGGATAAGGGGCTAGGGAAAGATAGCGAGGAGATATGCCAAGGAAAATGTGATGCATTGCAGTATTTCCGGCAACTGATACATCGAGAATTTCATTACTCGAGATTCCAGAATTATTGCACGCTTCTTTAATTAGACTATTAATTCCTTCAATGATGCATCTATTGATCTCAGCCATTGATCTGATGTCTCTCATGGTAAAAGTAATGCGGGCGATTATGTCTTCTCCAAATTTTGACTGTGGATTAAGATTAGAAACAGTTGATACAGTTTGCCCGTTTAATAAATTGATAAGATATCCAGCTAGTTTAGTTGTACCTATATCTACCGAGAAACCATAGCATGATTTCGATGTGTCTCCTGATTCTATTCTGACTATCTCTTGATTTTTAAAGATGGACACAGTAACTTTCCAGTCGTCATATCTAAGTACAGTGGCTAATTCTTTTAACGAATTGTAATTGATGTCTGTGATTCGAAATCGACATATTTTTTCAAGGGCTGATGTCAATCGTTGTAGATCAGATTTAGGATCATTAAGAGTTGGGGGTTTAATTTCAAGATAGACTTTTTTGATGGTTGGTTGTATAGAGATTTTTGGCATAAATCCTGAAACGACTAGTCTTTGTTGTGTTTCTTCACTTTCTGGCGGTATTTCAATTTTTAATCGTGTCGGTTTTAGTGTTTTAACTAAACATGCTAAACGGTAACCAGAAGCAAGGTCAGATTTTGATAGTAGCTTCTTTTCTGTTGTAGTTGGTGTTAACTTTTCTGAGCTGTAAATTCTTACAATACATTTACCACATATGCCATGTCCGCCACACATAGAAAGTAATTTGGTACCACGTTTCCTTAAATTGTCAAGGAGTATTTCATTTTTTTTCAGCGTTAAAGTTAGTTTTTTTGATTGGTATTTTTTATTTTTGGACAATGATTCTGGCCTCAGACTAGATTGCAGTTTTTTGTGATTATTGATTAAAGATATCTAAAATATGAGAAGATAAATTTGAATAAAACACTTACTTGATTAACCGATCTGTATCTGTTATATCAAGACTCAATTGGTAACTAGATAGTTTTC
>SMYQ01000184.1 GCA_007050885.1 Candidatus Bathyarchaeota archaeon | reverse complement strand
GGTTAGTTGATATACATCTGCTGGTGGCGATGCTGCCCCAGTTAAGACCCGGTATCGACGTTTCAATTCTTCCCGTTTACCAGCATTCCACCCAGATACGTTTTGGTAATACCCCGTGATTCGACTAAACCAATCAATATCGGAATGACCACAATTTGGACAGGTTTCGATTAAACCACCTGCTGTATGATGGCACAGCTTACAAACCGATAGATCACGAGTGTAGCTGTAGTAACCCAACTGAGTATTCATTGCAATCCGTTGATTTAATTTCGCTAACGATTCCGCGTCTGGTGATGCTTCCCCAAGAAATGCGTGAAAGATGTTCCCACCTGACAACAGTGGAAAGGCTTTCTCCTCAATCGCTATTTTCTTGGCTAGTGAAATCTCCGAATCATAATTGACCATGAATCCATTGGTATAATACGCTGGCACCGCTGTGCGTCCCGCCTCTTCCAGTTGCTGGCGCCAATTAGAAATGTCGCCTCTCACGACAGACTTTGCCTCACCGTTATAATGCAACAGATCCATAATAGCTAGACGCGTAGAACAAGATTCCGCAGGCGTCCGGGCAACTGCGAACGGCAATCCACTTTCTTCCGAATACATCTTCCGGATGTATTCCATCTCAGCGATCACACGTAAGCCAAATCTCAAGGCATCTTGACTTTCATGTAATTGAGATCCAGTGTGATACTGTACCATTTCATTGATGCCTACAAAACCGAAAATTGGTGATGCTGAGAGAACGTCGAAGAGTGGTGGGGCCTTGTGTCCATTACTACGTGGTTGTTGATTCAGAAAGGGAAGCAAACCACTCTCAAGTTGATGTTTCACGAATTTGCGTTTAATCATTAAGACCCGTTTTGCAATCGCCATCTGCTTTCGAAGAGCTTCAAACAAGAAGTCATCGTTACCTTTCGCAATATAGGCAAGACGTGGTAGATTCAAAGTGACAACTTGCAAACCACCCATCGAGAAATGTGCCCCATCTTCAAACATAATCTTTCGCTGAAACTCTTCGGACCCGATATCTTCCTCAAGACGGAAAGCACAGCATTGATAGCAATCCTGACCTTCCGAATCCCGGTATCCTGGAATGACGTTGTCGAAGTAGCTGCTTCCAAACTTCGCTGAGAGCTTTGCTGCTAAATACATATTCTCTTCATGTTCACTTTTTGCAAAATATTCTCGACGTAGTCGGATTTCCGGTTTGGGGAAGCTGAACATTTTACCCCATGCATCGCCTTCAAGGTATGTCAGAAGGAGAGCGGTCATGAAGGTTCGAGCTTCGTCCTCAAAGTCTCCATACGTTTCAGGACCAACTCTTCCGCGATACACTACTGGTGCATCACGCCAAATTTTTGGAATTCCAGACTCAAGCTGAATGCTTGAAAAGACTAATTGTCCCCCTCGAGAGACGTAGGTTTCGTTGGCTTCGAAGAGTATTGTTTGAGCAAGTTGTTCAATCTCTCGAGCAGACTTTCCTTGGAGGTAAGGCGCCAAGAATATATTAAAATTGAAGAGTCCTTGACCTCCGGCGCTGTTGGTTTGACCAGCTGCCAAGACTTTGATGAGGTGCAAGATAGCCACCGTGGGGTACGTGGCTGGCTTCGCAACTGCTGTCCTTTCACCGAGCCCATCACACATCAACCCATATTTGAAGAAATATCGTGCATCATAATCAGCACAGAAAGGTCGGGTTCCAAAGTATTCAAGGTCATGTATATGAATATCCCCCGCCAGGTGGGCATCTGCAATCTCCGGTGGAAGCATCAAAAGATAAGCTTCTTTACAAAGCCTATCTGCAACTTTCTTATGGATGGTTTCGGGGTTGGGTTGCATATTGGCGTTTTCTTGAGCTTCATAACCATTTCCGCCAATGATGTGGCTAAAGTCCCACATGGGAACACCAACACGAGTCAAGGCATTTCGATATACTGCGAATCGAGGATCCTGCTTCGCTTTCTCAAGGAGAACCTGGTTTTGGATTTCACGAATCAGGGGTGCACTCACGAAGGGAAGCTGCATTTGCTGGATTCGTTGCTCAACTTTACCAGCAATTATCCGCGCTTCCTCCTCGGTAATAGAAGGAATATTGAATAGTTC
>SMYQ01000122.1 GCA_007050885.1 Candidatus Bathyarchaeota archaeon | reverse complement strand
AAACCGTTCCTGACCCCCCGTATCCCACGCCTGCAACCGGAGAACATTTTCACCTAAAACAATATCTTTAACATGAAATGCAACCCCAATTGTTAAGATATAAGTTGGATTAAATAAGCCTTTAACATATCTAACTAGGAGGCTGGTTTTTCCGACGGCAGCATCGCCGATAACGACGGCTTTGGCGATGTGTGTGTAGGGGCGTCTTGTAGCGATTGGCTGGGTGGTGCTTTCGGTGGGGTTACTCATAGTATTTCCATCACGATTTTTTCTGTCAGAGAATAGGTTTTCATCCGGTCTTGTTCGGTTCGGATGAGAGGGCTGATGTGCTCGAAGACTAGGGAGCGGTACGTTTGTTTGGGCATGGTTTTGCGGGTGAGTACCATTAACTCATGGAAGATGTCGAAAAGAACGTTCCGGAATTGCGTGTATTTGACTTGCTGAGGGTCAATGGATTCGTAAGTAACGACGCCGGTTTTGTCGATTGTAATGCCAGTAAGGGCAGGGATTTTCTTCATTTTGGTTTCAAAGAGTCGCTGAATTTCCTTGCCATAGGTTCGGCGTGTGACATCGGTGAGGAACCGTTGTAGAATGGTGTTGAAGAAGAGCGTGAACACTTCGAAGACATCCATCACCTTAGCGGCAGAGATAGTGGTCTCCCCCATCCACCATGTAAGAACAAGGTCGTCGATGAACTCATCGAAGCTGTTGAAGAGGTTTGTATCAGTGGTGCCGTTTTCGTGGAGCTCATCGAGTTGCTTTTTGAACATTTTCACAAATTTCTTGTTCAGGATGCCCAGGTACTTGCGGAAGCGGGCGGGGCTTTCGCTTACGTCGGTGATGAAGACGAGGAGTAAACCGTTTTGTTCATCGATTTGGAAGAAAAACCGGCGATCTTTCATGTTCACGACGTTGACGTGTTGTGCAGCTACTTGTTGAGCCATGTGTTCCATACTGGCTAAAAAACCCGAAAGGAGGGCACTGTCGACATCAGATTGGGACCACTTTCGACTATAGAGGGGAAAGCCTTCCCGTAATCCGACTACATAGAAGCTGTGAACGGTCAATGCCCTAGGACCTCTTCTTATACCCTAACTTATCTGAGCATGTGCAAAGTTCCTCCTCTCACCACGTTACTAAAATATTGCGTTTAAAATGGATTTCAATCACAAGTTTCTTGGATTTATGTTTCAGGGTAAAGCTGAAGAGGAAAGAACCTTCATTCCCCTTGAGGTATGTATTGATGGGCACATCACCGATTGAATGCAATGATTTTTCCCAAATCAACCGCCAACAACAGCTTCAGCGCCTTAAAGAAACGACTTGGGATATCATCGTAATCGGTGCGGGCATCACTGGTGCAGGAGTTGCCCTTGAAGCAGCCTATCGTGGTTTGGCTGTCGCAATCCTCGATCAATACGATTTTGCGTTTGGAACATCGAGTCGGTCCACGAAACTTGCCCATGGCGGCTTTCGTTATATTGCGCAACGAGAATTTAGCCTTGTACGTGAAGCCACAACGGAACGAAACTGGCTGCGAGACAAGGGATTACCTCATCTGACAAGACCAACTCGTTTTCTCTACCCCATATTGTCAGAGGGAAAAGTGGGAAACCAAGAAGTCAAGAAAAGCTGGAGTTATAACACGGTAAGATTTGGTGCATTTTTGTATGACTTGCTGAGTGGTTTCAGGAGTTATCGGGGAGGCAAAGGCATCAAGAATGTGGAAAAAATCAGAGAGCTTGAGCCTCTTTTGGAATCGTCGCGGCTGAAAGGCGCAATCACATGGTATGATTCGAATGTTGATGACGCCCGGTTGGTGATTGAAACCCTCAAGGAAGCGCTACACACAAACAATGCACTTGCTCTGAATTACATCCGAGTTGTGGGATTTGACCACGATTCTAGGAATCAAGTGAATGGCGTAGAAGCCATTGATGTGACTGGCTCAGAATCGGAGAAGCTGCATATCCGAGGAAAAGTGATAATTAATACAACAGGTGTGTGGGCCGATGAAGTCCTGGAACTAAATCGTGAATCGACTGAGAAGGTTCTCCGTCCAACGAAAGGCGTTCATTTGGCCTATCATCGTAAAGATATCCCCATCAACGATACC
>SMYQ01000160.1 GCA_007050885.1 Candidatus Bathyarchaeota archaeon | reverse complement strand
CAAGTCGCATGACCTTCCTGACTTCCATTGGCTTCACACTCCATACATAGAAATAGTATATACCTACTCAACAATTATCTTATCTCTCAAAAAAGCTCTGATTAAGGTTACCCATATACAGACTATGATGGCTATTTATGGTTCCACTGTTGAAGCTAATACTAAATCCAATAAAGGGTGTTTAGTTTGAACGCGCAATATCTGGATCGGATGGCTGCGGGGAAGGTGCTAGGAGAAAATCTCAAGGCAAAAAATTGGCAGGAAGTTCCACTGATCCTTGCAATCCCTAATGGTGGGCTAGCGGTGGCTTTACCACTGGCTAAAATGCTCCACGCAGATTTGGATTTACTGATTGTAAGGAAACTCCAAATCCCTTTTAATCCTGAAGCCGGATTTGGGGCTCTAACATCGCTAGGCACGGTCATACTAAACCAGCCTCTGGTTAATCGTATTGGGCTCCAAGATGCAGAGATTCAACAGGTAATTTACAGGACAAAAACCCAAATTGACGATCGAAAAAAGGTGTACAAGGGCTTAGTAGGTCTTTTTTCACCTAAGTCTCGAGTAGTGATATTGGTAGATGATGGTCTTGCTTCTGGGTATACAATGCTTGCCGCCATTGATTCCGTTCGTCAACTTTCACCAAAACGCATGATTGTGGCTGTACCCACGGCTTCTGCTAGTGCTATCTCCAAAGTCAGAGAACAGGTTGATGAGTTGATTTGTCCTCAGGTGGATGATGGTGTAGTGTTTGCAGTTGCTGATGCTTATGAAAAATGGTATGATGTTCCCGATGAAGAGGTTATTATGCTTCTTCGTGAGTATCGGAAGGCAAAACCGAAACGAAAAGGTTAGGCTGATAGGAAGTTCTATTTGGCAAATTGAGCTAATATTTCTTCGCTGACTTTCTCTGAGTGTTCATCTAATGGTACGAGCTTGATATCGTGTAAGGATGATGCGCCTAGCCCTAATTGGATAGCCCGTGCAAGTTGGGTTTGGTCGAAGATGGTCCCTTTTTCTACTTCGGGTGTGGTTCCATAATGTCGGAGTAAAGCAACACCAACTGCATCTATTGCGATGCGATCGGATCCTGCAAGAAATATATTCGGAGAGACTTTTGTTCCCATGGCCGGGCCTCCTTTCACAAAAGCGGTTGTTCCATCCATGAGCACAAGGGCAGGTTCATAAGCGGTGTTGATTTCCGCTATCATTTCTCGTTGGTGTGGGGAGCCGTGCAGTTCATTCATATAATCGTAGCCATCTTGGGGGTTATAGTGTGCCACCATTCCAACGGAATTCTTTAAGGAAAGTGTGAAATGGCCACCGAATTGGTGGGTCTTTAAACAACAGGTTTGAATAATCGCATCGGCATCGATGAACAATCGGGCAAACAGGAATCCTCGGTTCCAATGTGAGTTCTCTAAGTCGAAGTGCAACCAACCAGAAAAGGGTAAGTCGTTTAGTACGGTAACTGTAAATTTCAGTTTCTTAGCAAGGTCTATTATCCCGCTTTTCTCGAGGATTTTTCTTGTGTCTCCCATTCCGCTTCGTTCTCCCATCACGATTTCCTTCGCTCCCGCATCCTGGAGTCCCTTCACAAGTAATTTCAGGGTTTCAGGATGGGTTTGGGCAGGAAAGGGGTCAGCGCTGTTGTAGTTGGCCTTTAAGGCAATCTGTTTCTTAGAAAATTGTTTCAAGTTAAATTGATCAAACAATTGGGAGATTGCTTTAGCTCGATTATCTCCTTGAACAAGAAAAATCTCAGAAGGCATAATCACCAACTACTTTGCTTAATACCCTCAATGTCCTGTTTTTCCTTGTTGTCCCTTTAGAAAAGACTTGTGATTACCCGGTTTGTCAGGCATTTATCTTGAGGGCTGCTGCTAAAGCTATTAGGAGCGACCCAGTAATTCCAATAGCAGTTCTTCACTTAGCAGTCCAATACGTCTAGCAATCTTATCGACTGCAAGCACTGCAGGATTATCATTGGGCAGTTCTAGAAGTGATTCTCCCTTCAGGTTGAACTCAGCGATCTGATCATTTGCAGGCACGATTCCTGCCAATTCAAGTTCCTCATTGTTTAACCGTTTTTCAAGGTCTTTGGCTAGTTCCTCAATCTTAGC
>SMYQ01000202.1 GCA_007050885.1 Candidatus Bathyarchaeota archaeon | reverse complement strand
CTAGCGATGATCAGATAGCCGATGAATCCAGGAAGGAGGACGATTCGAGACTTAATCCGACTGATCTCTACCCATCGTGGTGGAGGGTCACGGAAGTACCAGACTAGAGCGAGAACACCGAAGATGATTCCAATGAGTATCAGAACCATCAGAATTCCTGCATAAATCAGGAGTAGATTGAAATCGTCGAGACTAATGAGGATAAGTTCAATGAAAGCAATGCCATTGATGAATCCGTGGATAATCATTGGGTAGATGACATTCCGGGTAAATACATAGACAAAGCCCAGAAATAGGCCGGTGGAGAAGGTTGTGATGAAGTGAGTCACGAAGAAGCCAAAACCACCGTTGATTAGATCGTTGGGAACATGGATGAGGGAGAACCCGAGGCTTGAAGCAATAACCGCTGCAGTAGGTGCCATGCCTCGGAGTTCAAGGGCGGGGATGAGCATCCGTCGAAAGAGGAGTTCTTCGTAGATCGCGGCGCCAAACACTGCGAAGGCGAATAAGAGGACGAGATTCCAGGGGTTAGATAGGTGTTCGGGGCCAAGGATGAAACCTGTGTATGAACTATCAACTGGTATGCCAAAGGCGGTTAACAGGAAAAACAGAGCTAGCGCTAGTCCCATGGATGCCGTTAAGGCTAGGCAAGCAATGCCTAGGACTTTGATGGTTCGGGATATGGTGGGGGTTTGGGTTTCAACTTGTTTCAGTTTAAAGAGGGGAATGAGGACAACAAATATGATGATGATACCGATGATTTGGCCAACCAGGTTAATTTGGACATTCGCCATGATTTGATCCGGTATAAGAACGGGGACAAAATAATGAAGTACAACAAGACTCAATGCTCCAATCGAAAGGACAAGGATTCCAATCATAACCAAGATTGCGGGGCTGAGAAAGTTAAGGAAGCCTTCGTCACGTTCAACGATTTCCAAATCAACTCACCTACATACAGCGAATGTTAATTCTGGCTTAAAAGAGGAGCTAACGTTTTAATTAATATGTTTAAGGCAGCATCGCCTCTCCAGAAAATCGCAACTCATGGATTCAATTCTCTCATTTCATCCAATGGTCTCAACCGAACCGGCTACTTAATCTGCATCCAGAACCGTGTAATATCATCAGCAAGATGAGTAGATAGAAGACCTCGAAAGGAGAGTTCTTTCACACCTTCGAGAAATAGGTCAATTCGTTTCTTGTGTTTTAGCTTGTTATTCCGGAACGCCTGTCGATCCAAACGTTCTCGAAATCCGTTGTTTCTAAGCATCTCAAAGCGTATCAAATCCTCTAGTGCTCCACAGAAGGTATCATTGTAGAGTTCTACGTTGAAGGCTTTCACCGGAGGAACATTCTTAATTTGTTTCCAATGAATGGGAGATTCTGGATGTAGAAGTTTCAAAGGTGGGATAATCCCATAATGGGTTGGATTGATTGACTTGACGATAAAGACGGGTATCATAATTTCTACTACTTCATTGTTCCCTCGCAAACCATTGGTCTTTGCAGTGATTTCCATAAATTGATTGAACTGCTTTTCCAATGTAGAACTGATGTCGTGAAGAGTCTGAATAAGTTCGGGATAACTCCCCAAAATTCGCTGCCGCAGGCTTACAAGAATGCTTAGCTTGGAATCGGCCACGGGAATACTGCTCTTGTATACAGGTAATGTAGGATATTCTGACGCTGAGCTCAACAACCCATTATGGTGAAGGCCCTTTTGTTCTTGTTCATGGATTGATAACCAGCGACGTTCCGCTTCCTCGAGTTGGGAGAACGCAACATCTAACTCTATTGATGTCTGTTGTAGTGATTTACGAAAATCTTGTGCGAGGATTTTTGGCTGGATTAAGTCGTTCGGATTTTCTTGAAAAATTAAGTCAGTCTTAGTGGGACTTGCATCCATTTGTAGAATATATTGTCGACATTGACTAGTAGCGAACTTCAAGATATTCTCCAGACGATTTAGAAGCTGTGACATGTCCAATTCTGCAGCCGTACTTTGGTGAATTTTCAACCGTTCTTCGTTAATATATCGCAACTGGACTTCGATGTACTTGTTAATAGCATCCAACATATGCACTAAATGCTCATGACACTGTTCAAGTCGAAGGATCTCTTCACGGAC
>SMYQ01000255.1 GCA_007050885.1 Candidatus Bathyarchaeota archaeon | reverse complement strand
GATCTGTTTTCCCTTCAGCTTCATGGACATGTCCACTGTAGACAGCTAAAGGCTGCACTTCTGTGACAAAGTCCCGAAGAGCCCGGTACCCAATATGACTACCACCCCACGTTACATCCACATTCGTCCCGAAGGGTGGAGTATGGGTACATAACACCAGATTTTCAAGATAGTAGAAGCGGTTTAGAACCTGTTGAAGCTTTTCTTCCGTCAGCCCAAAGGGTAGCCCAGGCAACCCCCCGCCTAGCCCAGCAAACGTCTTATTATCCAGACTTACGTGTTCTCCGTGGAGGTAATGGAATACCTCATGCTCTTCGCACAGCCAATTGAGTTCCTCTGCGTCATCGTGATTTCCTGGAACAAAATACACCTCAGTGCTGCTTACGAGGGGTTGAATGGTTTCAGGGAGCCCCTTCCCAAAAGTGGCGAAATCCCCAAGCCCAAACCCCACATCAACTTTTGCTAATAGAGTCTTGATGCGAGTAATTGCTTGTTGGTCTCCATGGAGATCTGAAAAAAAGAGTGATTTCATTACTGGTCAGCCATGTTCTAACTTGCCAAAAATCTTGCTGCTGGGAGGACCTCATGTCCTTTTGGACGAGATTCAATGAAAAAAGGGTAAATTGAATAAAGGAAGCCATCTAAGCTTGATAGAACGGTTACTTGTGATCTCATAGAGGTTAGGTATCGATGACAACACCTGATGTATTATTCGTGGATCGAACTGTGTGGCCACGATATTCCATGCTTGACAAACTTGAAGTTCTTTGGAAAAAAATCGGGCTCAATAAGGCTATCAAAGAAGATGACCGGGTTATCATCAAGACCCATTTTGGTGCTTATGGCAATCTCATGTATATGCGTCCAGCTTTGATGCGTAAAGTTGTGGACTTAGTGAAAGCCCTGAAAGGTTGGCCGATTCTCGCCGAAACTGCAGGATTAGGATATGGAGCTGGTTTATACGGCGGACGGACCACAGCCGCTGAATATTACAAGATGGCGGCAGCAAACGGGTATACTATTGGGACGATGGGGGCTCCCATTGTACTCCTTGATGGGTATTGGGGTGCAGACACCTTCACTGTACCTATCAAAGGGAAGCACCTGGACCGAGTCGAAGTCGCCATGGCACTCCGCGATGCCGATGTTGTCGTTGTGATGACCCACTTCAAAGGGCACGGAGGCACCGGGATGGGTGGAACCTTGAAGAATCTCGGGATTGGCTGTGTGGGCAAATATAGTAAGACCATGATGCATGGCCCGGATAACCCAATAGTCAATGCTGAAGAGTGCAAAGGACCTGATTGTCGAAAGTGTGAACGCGTTTGTCCCACTCGTTGTATTACTGTGGATCCCAAGGTCGTCATTGATTTTGATCGGTGTGTTCATTGTATCCATTGTGTTTCTGCGTGTCGCCAAGCCGAAGCGAAAGCCATCACAGCGAAATGGGGGGAGAACCCACCTGCATCAACCGAACGGATGATAGAAAACGCCCTTGGTGTGCTGGAAGGGGTGGGTCGTGATCGCTTCTTTTATTTCAATGTCGCTTTGGATATCAGCGAATTTTGTGATTGTATGCCGGTCGGACCACAGGCTATGGTGCCTGATCTTGGGATTTTTGCCTCCAGAGATCCCGTAGCTATTGATGCTGCCAGCATCGACAAGCTGAATGAGGCGCTCCCAATTCCGAGTTCGGCATGTGGAGACATTGCCCCAGGTGAGGATAAACTAGCGGTTGCTACACCTTGGCCTGATCCACATACTGGTGAAAAGACGCCAACTCAATGCCATCTGCTTCAATTAGACTATGCCGCGGAACTAGGTGTTGGAAGCAAAGAGTATTCGTTCAAACAGGTCGACAAGGAGCCATCCAAATGAAGCTGAGTCCTTACCTATTTTGATTTCTTTGCCTTAACTTTAGATTACGGTTATTCCCTGGAAGCTCTTTGCTCATTTAGTTCAAACCACTGTTCAAGGAAAAGCTTCGCATAGTGGATAGGCACTCCAACTTCGAATAAGTGTCCAGCGATTTCATGCCGGGATTTCCCCTCTTTCGCTAGACGCGACGACAAATTAAATGTAAATTCCTTTAACTCCCAGGGGTAGACAACCCAGGCTTCGGTTTTCACCACATAAT
>SMYQ01000147.1 GCA_007050885.1 Candidatus Bathyarchaeota archaeon | reverse complement strand
AGCGTCCGTGAGGGAAAGCTCCAGAGTGTCTACTTCTCCTACCGCAGGAGCGTCAACGCAGTGGAGGAGGATTACTGGAACCCCAATATGGATACCATGCAGTTGAATGACTACAAGGAGAAGTTTCCATTTGGAGAATTTGAGAGGTATTTTCAGAATCTCTGGGAAGCTGGCACCGTACAGGTATTTACTGATGAAATGGTTGATGCGATGGGAATACTTGGTGCTGATGGTAACGTGATGAATACAGATCTTATAATGGAGATCCTTGGAGAGAGAAACAAGTTGTTCAAAGAGTTAGACGACCTTAGAGAGAAAGGATTCGAAGACGGGGTGATACTTGGTAACAAAAGGGTTGCTGAGATGGAAAAAAGATTGAGAAGGTTGGAGGAAGCGGCGTAATGTACGGTTTGAAGCAGTACATACCTGGTGCCTGGTCGATGTCAATGCAAGATGTTGAGAAGCTGAGTGATAAGTTTGAGACAGACTGGGCGCTGTTGGCAGGGCTTGACATGGGTGATCCAACTGCCGTGCATGGACAGGCAAGGACAATATTGACAGCGGTGATTAAGGGGCTGCCCAAATCTAAAACCGATCCATTCTCCATAACCGTAGAAATTCCTGATATGAAGTTCATCTACTTCTTGGCACTTGTTGCTGATATTCCAAACCATGATATCAATGAGGCAAAGCGGATGCTGGACAGTCTGGATGTTGATCTGGGTGGAATTGATATGTTCTGTGGTGAGCGCTATGGGTCTTGGGATATGATCAAATGGTGTGAAGATAGAGACATTGATATCGACCTCGTGTTTCCAAACTACGGGAAGCAAAAAGAGGCGTTTACTGAGTTGCACACACTGGCAAGGGAGGGAAGGTACAAGATGCCCACCGTCCCCATCCATGGCTCCAAGACGAAGGATCTCGCTGTGGAGGAGTTCAAGATGTTTGATCACGATACGCTGAAAAAACAGTTTGGGAGTCCAGAGAAAATGGAAAAGGGTGGGATACAGGACGACTTCATTTATAGCTTGGCATGGTGTATATATGGGGGAAGAATGATAGGTCCTGATGAATTCCGTGTTCGCAAAGGAACCGTCAGTTTTGGAGGGTTTTATCCTAATAGTGAGCTCGTTGGAAATTATTAAATATCGTGGTATGTAAAAGAGTTCTTGACAAATACCCTTCCACTGTGTTATAGTTGCAGATAATTTAAAATGAGGAGAGTGTGGATTGAAAAGAGATAACTTGCCTGATGAGGTAAGGGACGAACTACTCAATATTTCTGATGCAGCACTTACTCGAATTTCCTTTTCCGTACCTTGGCAATATGGTGATTCACTTGCGGTGACGGATGAGGATGGATTTCCCGCCCTCCCTGGTCTAAATAAAGAAGACAGCACCCTCACCCGCGAAACCCTTCAGAACCTTTGTTTCTCTAAAGCACAGCGAAACCCACACGTTAATACCGCCGTTAGAGGGGAGAGTGGAAGACTTACTGGATTTGGATTTAGTGTTACGAGTGGGGAATGGGAAATACAGAAGGTTATAGATGAAATAGAGAAAGACCCTCGCAACCGCCTTTATTACTACTTGCCCAAATATATGATCCGTCTCATAATAGAAGGTGAGTTGTTTCTGTGCCTTACCTGCCATGATTCAGGCTTTGTAGAGATTGATTTTATTGATCCTTCCACGATACAGAGTAAGTCGGCAGGAAACGATGGAATCATATATCATCCATCAAAAACACTTTTTCCACTTATGTACAATATTCGCTCGAATGGTAAAGATTTTCAACAGATTCCGTCGATATTCTGCGCTCGATACCCGGATCTACTGTCGGTAGCCAAAAAAGATGACTCATATGACCCAAAACTGCAAGGAAAGAGCAAGTCTCGTAAGCAGATTTTCAGGCAATTCAATGGGTATTATAAGTTTATTGTTTCCTTAGAAAAAGGCTTCTTAACCAAGCGCAGTATCTCTCATTTGAGGACTACACTGGAATGGGTGAATCATTATGAAAATCTTAAGAAATATGAAATCGATCACAAGAAATCAGCAGGTGCTTATCTGTGGATTTTTAGGATAACCGACCCTAAATCCTTTAAAATATGGCTTACGCTGAGTGACGAGGATAGGGCAAAGACTGGTATACTCGCAAAAAAGACCCCAGGCAGCTCGTTGGTGCTCCCACCCGGGATGGAGGTTGAGGTTGTCAACCCCAACCTCTCTCCCATTCGTGATGAGGACACCGACGTTCTTGGAATGATAAGCAGTGGATTGAATGAACCAGAAGATATTATGACTGGTCGAGCTTCCTCCTCCTTCGCCTCTGTTAAGGCCTCGAGAGGACCTATGTCTGACCGCACAGCGGATGAGGCAAGCTATTTTAAGAATTGGTACATTAATGATTTTTGGGGAAGTATATTTTTCCTTAGGTCTGCGGTCAGCAAGTTCCCGGCTACATTTGATGTCAAGGAAGCCATTGGATGGACTCAATCCCAAGAACCAAAATTCAAAACCATCAAACGCAGACCTGAGGAATTAATTAAGATCAGCTTTCCAGTCTCTGAAATGATTGACCTTGAATCACGTGCCCGCGCCCTATTGGGTGTAAAGCACGGACCTATCGCTGAAACCCTTGGTATTTCAAATGAAACGGTTGCTGAGAGAATGGGATTCGGAGGTTACGAAAAAGAGAGGCTTAAAAAGGCTACTGAGGATGATAAGTATCCTGAGTTGGTTTACGAAACAGGATCTGTAGATTCTGAGCAGATACAGGAAGGAGCAGAAGGGGAACCTAAGAAGCCTACACTTAAACCCAAACCCAAACCTACTAAGTGAGGTTAAAATGCCCTGGACTGCTAAAGATGCAAAAAGATTTAAGAAAGGCCTCACCTCTGCCCAGGCCAAAAGTTGGGCGAGTATCGCAAATGGTGTGTTACGGTCTTGTCAGGCTAAGGGAGGTAAAGATTGTGAAGGCAAGGCCATTCGCATCGCTAACAGTAAGTTTAATGAAAAGGAGATAGAGAAGATGGCACGGGAACTTCCAAATGGTGCTCTCCGTTTTGTAGATGAAGGGCACGGATGCACGGCTCATGTGGAGGAATTTGCCGATGGCGATCAAAGTAGGAACAAACTCAAGATGGTGGCCTACTCGGGTGGTATTATCAAAAATCATTGGTATTGGGGCGATTTAGCCATCGACCTTAGTGGTATGCAGTTTGATCAAGCCAAATACCCCATATTAGCAGAGCATGATACCGATAAAAAGATTGGGTTTTCCACAAAACCTATCATAAATGATAAGGGTCAGTTGGTGATGCCAGAGAACGCCACATTTGTTGACACGGAGGCGAGCAGGGAGTTTCAGAAGTTGTCCAAGGAAGGTTTCCCCTATCAGTCCAGCATCTCAGCGAGACCACTTTCGGTGGAGCGGCTGGAAGAAGGGGCTAAGGCAGAGGTTAATGGAATTACGCTGAAAGGTCCTGGGTCTATTTGGCGTAAATCCGTATTTAGAGAAGCTTCTGTGGCACTTTTTGGTTGGGATCGGCAGACCAGTGCATCTGCATTTTCGCGGGAACCTATTGAATTAGAGTTTTCAGAAACCGTGATCACCGCTCCTCCAGAGCGTGATTATAAACCAAGAAAGCAAGGAAAGGAGGTGAACATGAGTATGAACCTGGAAGAATTAAAAGAGCAACATCCGGAATTGGTCGTCCAAATCGAGGAAGCCGCCACCGCTGCTGCCACTGCTGCCTTTACGGAGGAGAAAAAGGATTTGGAGAGCAAGTTGGCCGAAGCCCAAGCCGCTAATGTTGACCAGGGAAAGAAACTTCTTGAACTGGAAAAACGTGAGGCTCTTCGCACCGAGAAAGAGCTGCTGGCAGAGGCTAACGCCGTTTGGTTGGACAAGCTGTCCAAGAGTTCAATCCCCGATCGTATGTTTGATAAGGTTATGCCACAGGTCAAACACGATGGATTCGTTAAGGACAGCGTCCTGGATGTGGCAGCTTTTTCCCAGGCTATTGAGGCCGAGATCAAGGATTGGGAAGAGAAGTTGCCTGTTGACACGGTGCAAGGAAGTGGGTTCTCTGAAAAGAGCATCGCCTCCGGGGAGAATGCCAAAGGCGAGGAAAATCTGGCAGAGGAGAACAAGAGCATCGGTGACAGACTTCTCTCCCTTACTGGTCAAGGCAAGAAGGAGTAATCTCCTTAAACTTTTAACTCTTAACCTTTTTGCAGTTAATTCCAAATTGAAGGGAGGTGAAAGGTATGGCGAATTTTAGTTTACCGCGAGGTGGTGATACTCCTCATATGATTCGTGGTGTTCAGAAAGACTATAAACGTCTGTATTACTCTGAACAAATGGCGGCTTTGAGGGTACCCGTTTCTTTGCAAGCTGGTTATGGTGTGATTGAACAAGGCACGGTTATGGCTTTGAACAAATCGGCGGCTGGTAACATTGGTAAGCTCGTTCCTTATAACCCCACTACATTTGCTGGTGGAGCGAGTGAGAACCACCCAGGACGTGCGTATCTTGTAGCACAGGCATCTGCATCAGCATATGATGTTTATGTCTCCATGGACGATAGTTACAAGTTTGCAGTTGGTGATGACCTGGTTATCAATGGGTCTGGTGACTCAGCTGAGAACTTAGGAGCTATCACTGCTATTGATCGCACAACCTATACCCATATGGCCAAGATTACTTTTACCACGGCGCTGTCTGGTACATTTACGATTGCTGAGCTGTCTTATGTTTGCGTTGAGGCTGGGGATAATACGAATAATTATTCCGACGCTGTTGGTATACTGGAAATCACCCGTGATACTGGCCTGGGTCAATATGCTAAGGGTGCAGGCGGTCTTTTAATCCTTGGTAACTGCGTCCTCTATGAGGGTGTGCTTACCAACCTAGATTCAGCGGCTA
The DNA here is from genome assembly GCA_007050885.1 of Candidatus Bathyarchaeota archaeon. The sequence goes on along the minus strand of SMYQ01000147.1, from coordinate 3,558 downwards.
AAACAGACTTGAGTGCTGCCTCATTTGGGCAGTACCTGTATATCCGTTAGACCTATATGAAGGGAGGTGATTATTAATGCCTAGAGGTCAAAGTGATATTCCAGAACTCAGACTGGAAGTGTTACAGCATTATTTTGAGAATTTTGTGACTCCTCCGGAACTGATTCTGACGAACATGTTCGGTTCAAGTAACTCTCCATCCAGCTCTATACTGTGGGAAAGCTATCGTGGAGGTCGTGGTATGACCCCATTCGTGCCTCGTGGAGTGCCTGCTCCGCAAGTCGCACCACATGGTATCTCACAGCACAGGGCGGAGGCAGCGTACTGGAAAGAGAAAATGGGCTTTGATGAGGAATTCCTCAACAACCTGCGTAAGCCTGGTACGACTGCTGAGCACATGGATGCCGAGTATAAACTGGCGAGGGAACTCGCTCAACTCAAAAACCGCTCCAATCGCAGAAAGGAGTGGATGTTCGCCCAGATGCTCTTCAACAGCGGATTCACGTATGAAGTAAAGGAAGGCTACAAGGCTTCCATCGACTACGAGATTCCGTCGGCCAACCGTGTTACCCTAGCTTCCGCTTATTATTGGGGCACAGGTGCCAGTCGTAATGTTGTTGGAGACATTCAGGACGGCAAACAGTTAATCGCGGATGAGTGTGGTGGCAAGGTTGACGTTGCCTTGTTCAACTCCTCAACCCTGAAGTTGCTTGCCAATGACACCAACATCACAAATTTGTTGAAACGTGAGGCGTTTGGTACTGGTGAGTTGTATGGCAACATCGCAAGGAACGTTCACGAGATCGTCGGTGTGAACCCCCAGATCCTAGGATCCTTCCTTGATATCCCCCGTTTTGTCTGTTATGATGAGCAGTATGAGGTAAGATCATGGCTTACGGCGGCGGTATCTGGCGGATCCACCACATGGATAACTGTTGACGATACCTCTGATTTTGAAGTTGGTTACAAGCTGAGATTCAATGATCAGAGCACAGGTAACTGGGAAGAACGGTACATCCTTGCCGTTAACCATGAAGAGCAACGAATCCAAGTTGGTAGCCCGCCTGCGTATTCGTACATCGGTGGTGAGGATTATGTGACGATGAGGAAGAAGTTTGTTCCTGATAATACCTTCGTCATGATGGCCACCCGTGTAGACGGTCAGCCTATTGCTGAGTACAAGCAGGCACCCTTTGGTCTTAACCGCCATTGGGGGCAGTATGTGGATGAGCATCAAGATTGGGATCCGGAACTCAGATGGATTAGGGTTCAGGATTGTGGTATTCCCATTCTGTATCAACGTGATGCCATGTACATTCTCAAGGTCAAAGAGACCACTGGTGAGGCTGCTACCTCAACCACTACTACGACTACTACCTCTACCAGTACGTCAACCACAACCACTACGGCTTAATCTAGTGGCGGTGACTATAAGGAGGTCAATCAATGAAGAAAGTTCGAATATTAAAAACTCTAAAGAGTGGTCAAAAAATATGGCTGAAAGGGGAGGTAATTCAGCCTCCCCTTCCGCCAGATATTGAGCAAGAGTTGTTGCTCAACACAGGTACTGTGGAGGAGATCGAAGGATATCATCCTAGACCTGTCCGTGAAAAAAGTAGTGGTATTGTTGGGAATGAAACGGTAAAACCTAACTTAATACGGGTTCCTACTAGGAGCTAATTGTGGAACAAGCCGCGTTTATTTTAAAGCTAACGGAGGAGGTAAAAGGGTTAGACTCCTACCTTGAGAATGATGACTATACTAACGCTCTTGCTGATGCAGAGAGAGAAACTGGATGGTCATTGCCACAAACTTCTGATTTTAGGATTTATTGGCTCAAGGCGAGGGCAAAGCGTCATATATTCTTTTACCTCATGACCGAATCTGCTCATAAGTTCAAATATAAGCAGATTAATCTGCAACAAAGGTTCGAGCATTACCGTGAGATTATCAAGGAAATGGACGAGGCCTTTATTGCAGCCCAAGAGGCAAACCCGCAAGAGTTCGCCAATGTAGCTGCCTATATGATGTTTGGCACTAAAATTGATGCTGGATTTCAGTATGTTCCGCAAACTGGTGAAGACTCCACTTATACGGCAGACAATGAGGTAATTTTCACTCCCTCGGAGAATGATTAGTGACTATTGGTCCTGATATAAAAGAAGCTATCGTGGAGGTTGGAACAAAGTACACAATCCTTCGCGATAGTGGAAATATAACAGGTGAGTATCTTGATTATGAGACCAACGCTCAAGTCACTAAGCCATTTATTAGGGAGTTCTTTCTAGAGTCCACTTTGTGCTATGACAGCCGAGTGGTTCCTGGGGATGTGATTCAATTCGTCACTACTTCGGAGAAGTACATAGTGATGAATCACACTCCAGAGATGTTCGAAAATTCCATAATTACCTATGCCACTGTTCTTTATAAAGCTAATGTAACATTTGATATTTTTAGACCTTCCGAGGTCCGTGACAGTCATACCTATCATGTGTCAACGATATGGTCCCTGATTGGGTCCAGTAAAGCTGGACTTCTTACGTCCCCACTGTATGGGATAGACTTAGATACAGATGAGCAGTTAGGTCTAATTGGACTACAGCTACATGAACTCTATGTTCCAAGCAGTTATGGAATAAAGGTTCTTGATAGATTGCGCCTCAGTAATGGAGAATATTACAGAGTTGAGGCTTTAAAAAAGAGAAGGTATCAAGATGTGGATGTTGTGGAAGTAGGCCAAGATACCAGGGCAACAACCACTTCCACCACCACTACAACCAGTACATCCACATCAACGAGTACAACCACTACAGCTTAGAGACTCAGTAATCATTAACACAGGAGATTGTGTTGATGTCATTTACCATCAAAAAGCGATGCCCAAATTGCAATAACCTGGTTCCTTTTGAAGACGATAATCTAGAGGAAAAGATCACTTGTCCTTGGTGTGGTGTAGATCTGTATATTGTATTTAAGGATGAACTTGCCGTTGATATTGGATTGCCTAGACCTGAGAAATATGAGATTACCTAAAGAATTTGAATACGATGAGAGGCAAAAGTTTGATTGGTACTGTAGGATGGTTCCGTGCTCAAGGAATTGTAGTGCCCGCTCTGCTTATGACCATATACTTTGGTTAGAGCGAGAATTAAAACGGTATAAACTGAAGGTTTTGGTGTTAGAAAGGGAGATTAAGAATGGGAATAATTCTTGATCCTCAATCTGTTCGTCGCCTAAATTCTGCGATTAACAGGATTCAGAGGAAAGTTATTATACAGAAGAATGAACTCCCGATGCGGTGTGCCGCTGATTATGTCCAACTCCTTCATCAAAATATAACCACTCAGAAATATAAAACTACATATCCACCATATAGTCCTAGGTATGATAAGTGGAAGAGTAGAAAATTTGGAAGGACATATGGATTTTGGCATTTAACAGGAAGACTGCTCGGAGCACTGAGACCTATTAAGATAGCGGAAGGTTGGTTTGGAGGTATAGATGATCCTGAGGTTTCAGATTATGCTTACGTTTTAGAGTATGGAGCAAAGCAGCCCC
>SMYQ01000289.1 GCA_007050885.1 Candidatus Bathyarchaeota archaeon | reverse complement strand
ACTATGGATTGGATGGATAGGGCTCTTTCTATCATTTCTTGGAGCTGTGTTGATTTCAGCCGTGCAGTTCACCGTGGCGTTTGTCCTGTATGCCTTCGTACTCGTTGCCACTGCATGGGTACTAAATATTCTAGGCATTGTCCTTACCAGACTTTATTCAAAACCAACAGCAGAATAATGCCAGAGTAGGATTCTATTAGCACGTGGTTTGAGGTCTCAGGAAAAAAGGTGGAGGTGCCCGACAAAGAGCGCGGGCACGTCCCTGAGTGATCATCCCCCTACATCCCCGCAAGGAGGGGGGTAACTCAGACACAGGACGCTCGTCGGTTCCGGGAACCTCGGAAAAAATTTCTGAGGTTCGGACAACGGGAGGAGGGATTTGGGAGGATAGGATTGGAGGGCTCCCCGGGCGGGAGGGTTACTCGAGGTGCCCGGACATCCGCGTCACGTCCAGGGTGCTTTCCGGAGTCTGTGTTACCAAGAAGAACTAATTATTAAGCGGTGATTGCGTAGTTCCGGTAATATAAACTGCGCATTTGCGTAGAAAATATACCATATGGGGTGCGAAAAAACAGGTCATTATGATATGATTTCGCGCAGGCGCGTGGTTTGTTATCTTCTTAAAAGTGTTACATTTCGCTAGGTTGCTGGGTTTGAGATGTTGTGGTTTTCAAAGAAAGGACAAAGCATATCTGCACCCGATTCGGGTGAATAATGGGTATCGTGCAACGGCGGGTGGGCATGTGACGTTTAAACCCTCGGTATTGGAAGACCATGGCGCGTGGTTGCTTATCAAACGGTTATTGGATGGGACAATTGAGGAAGTAGTCCCTGTACTTGATGTGGCAGCGCCGTACGGGTTTCGGTATCCTGAAGCTGAGAAGGTGTTAGAAGTGGATGCAAAGGATACCGTAGATCGTCTGGAGGGATTACGTCGTGCTGGTATTTTAGAGGGGGAGTTATCGGAGTCGATTTTCACGTGTCATGAGTGTACCTCGCCAGACTTACATCCCCAATCCCAATGCCCTTCGTGTGGGAAGAACCGTTTGGTTCGCCATCCAGTGATTGAACATTTCAGCTGTGGTTTCATTGGACCCCGAACGAAGTATGAAACTGATAAGGGATTACGGTGTCCATCTTGTGGAGAATTATTGAGCGGTGAGCAGCAGGACTACAAATCTGAAGAAGCCTTTCAATGCCTAGACTGTAAAACGGTGGGCGCCAAGCCTCGATTAGTTTTCCGATGTTTTCAATGCCAGAACACCGCTGAGCCATCTGTAATGACGGAACAAGCCGTCTATATCTACCGATTGAACATGGTGCATCGTGGAGATATAATTCACTATCTGGGATTTCATCCAACCCCTGAAGCTGAAAAACCTTCTCGGCGAAAGTATCGTGTCGATCTGGATGATGTGGATCGACGGATTCTGAATATCCTACAGCGAGATGCTCGTTTATCTTTTCGAAACATCGCCCGCCGATTGAAGGTTAGTGACGCAACGGTGCGGAGCCGAGTTTCCCGCCTCGAGCAGAATAATGTGATTAAGGGGTTTACAACCTTGGTTGATCCCCAACAAGTAGGGATGGAAGTAATTGCACTGATTCAATTGGAAGTGGATGCCAAGGTGTTACCAAAACTGAACACAGACCTACGGGCAGTTGAAGAAGTGAAACTGGTGCTGGAAACCGGGGACAGGGCAAACCTGATTCTACTTACAAGCTTTGCGTCACGTGACGCTTTGAACTCGTTCTTAGATAACCATATTCGGGGGAGCCAGGGCGTTCAATTGCTCTCTGTCACCCTGGCATTGGGGTTAAGAAAATATGATTGGATGATCCAGCTATAGAATTGGGAACCCCTTATTAGGGTAGTTAAATTCTGCTGGTCGGCGATAACCTTTTTGAATGGATATGAGCCCATATCATAACAGGAAAAAGACCCTCCTCGAGGCGTCGCAAGTGTCAGATCTCTATAAATTGCTTGAAGAAGGCGAAATCCAGAAGGCCTTACAGCTGGTGAACGAGGACGAAGATGCATGGCAAGACCTTATGGAATTGCTTGAAGACTCAGATGAATCGATGCAGCGTTTTGCTTTCGAAATAGCTTCAAAATCTGGCGACAATCCTCTACTCCTTG
>SMYQ01000261.1 GCA_007050885.1 Candidatus Bathyarchaeota archaeon | reverse complement strand
TGGCTCTTAGCAGCAAACCTTCTCATGGCGTTGTGGATATTCATTCCTTCTCCTCTCCCCGGATTCAATTGGGACGTCTTATTGATGGTGTTGGGATTCTTTTTCATGGGATTATTACTCATCATTTGGGGACTGACAACCTATTCGATGCGAGGCCACACACGAATTCCGAGCCTTGCCACCATTACAGCCATTTTATTCATTGCTTCAGCGGTCGGGTATCTGGTGCAACTCGGCCCCCTGTCCTATATGATTACAATTTATGATATCACCAGCTTTGTGCTGGCAGGAGGAGCCCTTTTACTCATTGCGGGAATCTTGAACGCCCTCATCTTTTTCACCATACCCACCGAACACGTCTAAGGACACTCTAAATGGAGCGTATGCATTAGTAGCCGTCATGAAGGAAGACCGTGGTCTTGACCCTTTCCTTCAGGCAATGAACGTAATTTCGTTCCATGACGCCGGTGCCCCTTATTACACTTTCTTAGTGAGTTTGGTTAATTCCTGCCCCGCAGTTCCCACAAAATTGCTCATCTTCACCCAACATCGCACCGCATGCGTGACATTGCCTTGGTTTCTTTGGTTTGGCAGCTGTCACAACCCTCTGTTGAATCGCTTCCTGTAATAGTCGTTCACGTTTTCGGTGCTCATGAATAAGGTACAAGACTCCATAGAAAATAAAAAACCACACAACTCCCGTGAGAATCGAGAAAGCGCCAATGGCTATTGCTAACTCCGGAACCGTTGCCTGAATGAATGGGCCCACCACCCAGATCACGCCAATAAAAATGACTCCAATAAGCACCCAGCATCCCTCATGAATGCCAAACGGTCGCAGATCACGTGTACTCTCGGGTAACGGTGCTTCAACACCTGCCTCTCGCGCCCGTTTACGAATACTCCGCCCTTGACTCCACAGAGTCAAACCGATGATGATACCCACAATTAGTCCCACTAAACAGCCCCAGGCCAGCAGATTCACGATCCAGACCGGAAAGCCCTCCATATCTGGTTGAGCTATGACAAACCGATTTACCCATAATGACAATTCCATCACTATCTTGGCAACTAAAACCATCAACAGGCCTCCCAAGGGTCTTGGTGGCAACAGCGCATATATCAATCTTCTCAAGCTAACTCTCCATCATAAATGGCTATCTTGTCTTGGGAGCTAAAGAAAAAGAGGAATAACGCCCCAGAAAGCCACTTGCTGCACCCAATAACGAGCAAATCGCTTCGGATTGGAGTGAAAGGGCAACACCTATAAACTCACTCGACCTTCTCATTTTTAGTTAGCAAATAGGATTTAGTATCGTTTTTTTTAGAGCTTTAACTTATCGTGCTAGGAAGCTATTCCCGGGAATTACATTCTGCGGAACAGCACGGTTGCGTGACACAGCCACCTATCCCTGAGAGATAACCCCATCTCAATGCAAGTGAATCGAGGTGAACAGTATGGAAAAAGGAACCGTCAAATTCTTCAACGCCGACCGAAACTTCGGCTTCATCGAACGTGAAACCGGAGCAGACGTCTTCGTGCATGGTAGTGAAGTCGTAGACGCCCGTCTACTTCGAGAAGGTGACCAGGTCAGCTTCAAAGTCGAACAAGGCGACCGTGGCCCTAAAGCCACCAACGTCACGATCGAATAAACAACCCATTCAATCCACTACCAAATCATTCTCAGTGCTCCAACTTCAATCGAATTATTCTCAAAATCCGCTGAAGAAAGGAACCTGGGATTGATTTGTTATCTATGTTACATTACAGGAGCTGAAAGAATATGAGTGAAGAATCAAATACTGAAAAACAAGAAGAAGGACGCGTGATGCGGGATCTACATCGACGCCCTCGCTCTCGCAAGAACCGTGAATATGTGCTAATCTCCGGTGAACGTGTCAAACGAACCGATATCGGCTGGTCTGAAGAGTACGAAGACGAGGACAAAAAAGAATAGATTAGGAGCAAGTTGTCGTCGTTATCTCTGCAGATACAACACTGATGCACATGCACTGGATTCGATTTAAAAAAACCACAAGATGCTCAAAGAATTAAATTTGATGATGTGAAACAAATCATCTTTCACATCATTGATTAGGAATTGCACTTATGTCTTCGAAATCCAACAAGAATGGTAAATAACACC
>SMYQ01000027.1 GCA_007050885.1 Candidatus Bathyarchaeota archaeon | reverse complement strand
ATTCTTGTGGAAGGCGATAATATAGCATATATAGATACTAATGATAATGGCCTTATAGACACTGTGCTCTGGCTTGTCCCGCACCTGAGTAGATCTCCTATTTTTGAAAAGAAACTAAACGAATCATTATTGTTTAACATCTTTTTATTGTTAAGTCCAAACTTTTCAGCTCGTAAAAGTGACTTTCCATCTGCAATAGATCCTGCAGCATCTGTTGGCCCGTCAATACCATCAGTTCCGATTGAAGCTATTCCAACTCCCTCCATCCCATTAATTTTTGATGTAGCACTAAGTACAATTTCTTGATTTCTCCCTCCCAATCCTTTTCCTCTTACAGTAACTGTTGTCTCTCCACCTACAATAACTGCTGCAGGTCGAGGTATAGGATTTCCAGAATTGAATATTTCTTTGGCGATTGCACCCAAAAAAATACCTATATCTTTTGCTTCGCCTTCCATATATGATGTTAGAAAAAGGGTGTTGAATCCAAGTTCTGTAAGTTTCTTTTTAGCGGCAAGACATGCTAATTTGTTGTTCCCAAGCACTATATTGTATACATTGTCGAATATGGAATCATTTGGTTTTGGTGTTTCAGATATTATGCCGCCAAGGCCCATTTCAAGAATTTTCTTAATTGATTCTGGAATTTCTTTAGATAATTTATATTTCTCAAATATATCAGCTACATCTTGGTATGTTGTATGATCAGGAGCTGTTGGACCTGAAGATATTGTATCTAAAGGATCGCCCACAACATCAGATAGAATCAAACTGACTAAGGTTGCAGGTTGGGCTTTCTTGGCAAGCCAACCTCCTTTAAAATCGGATAAATGTTTTCTCACAGCATTTAATTCATTAATAGTTGCACCGCTACGTAGCAATAATTGAGTTACAGTTCGCTTATCGTTGAGGGTAATGCCTTCTTTCGGTAGTGCCATCATAGCTGAACCTCCTCCAGAAATCAGGCAGATAATTAGGTCATCTTTACAAGCATTCTCAGCAAATTCAAGCATTTTTCTTGCACCCGACATTCCATTTTCAGTTGGAATTGGATGCCCGGCTTCATTCAGAAAGATCTTTTTTGTAGGATAATTTACTGATGTCCCTGTCAGAATGTTTACCATGCCATGAGTTATTTTATCTCCTAACAAGTTTTCAAGGGCCTGAGTCATTGGACCGCTTGCTTTTCCTCCACCAATCACAATTATTTTTTTAAATTTGTTCAGATCGAACTTCGTTGAACCAATCTTCAGTATCGAGTCTGCTACAGAAACATTATCGATGATTAATTGATATGGATTTGAGGATGATAATGCAGATTCGAATGCTAGCAAAATAGCTTCTCTAACTTTGCGATCAGTTTGTGTTATGCAGTTTTCAAGAATTTTATTTTTATTCCTGATTAGAGACATAAATTTCTTCCATCTATTAATTTAAACCATCTTTGTTTCAGAAAGTTGACGTATCTTCATAACATCAGAATTTACTAGTTGGGGAGGATGCTCTCCTTTCAACACATTCAACAAATTCCCAGTAGCCATTTTGGCCATACCGTGTCTTGACTCGCGAGTAGCACTTGCAATATGAGGTGCTATAGTTACATTATCAAGTTCTATGAGTGGGTTATTAGGATCAATTGGCTCTTTCTCGAAAACATCTAATCCTGCTCCAGCGATTGTTCGATTTCTCAAAGCAGAAACAAGCGCATCTTCATCAACAACTGGACCACGTGAAGTATTAATTAAATGGGCGGTTGTTTTCATCATTTTAAATTCATTATGACTTATGAGATTCTTGGTTTCCGGAGTTAATGGCACGTGAACAGAAATAAAGTCAGATTCCTTCAGAAGCGTTTCTAAAGGCACATATTCTATACCAAGATTCTCCTCTTTTACTTTTGGTGCACGTATAACATCATAATAAATCAATTTCATTTTGAAACCTTTTGATCGCTCTGCCACACCTGTCCCTATCCTTCCCAACCCAATTATTCCTAAAGTTCTACCGTAAATTTCAGATCCCAAAAACATTGATAACCCCCATGGAATCTTCCATTTTTTATCTCGAACATACTTGTCAGCTTCAGAAATTCGTCTGGCAGAAGACATAATCAAAGCCCATGCAAAATCAGCAGTTGCATTTGTTAATATCCCTGGAGTATTAGTCACATAGATGCCTTTCTCGGTAGCTTCTGAAACATCAATGTGATTGAAGCCAACACTTATTGAACTAATAACTTTCAGTTTAGGTCCATGAGAAATAATATCTTTATCAATTTTTTCCATTAATGAGCATAGCAATCCATCTTTATCTCCTATCCGCTTAATGATTTCTTCTTTAGAGGGTGACGTCTCCTTATCGTTAATTTCAACATCGCAGATTGATCTTAGGAGATTCAATTCTTCCTCTGGGATCTTTAATGTCACATACACTTTTGGGCGGCTCAATGTTTACACCTTCAGGTATGTTCTAGTAGGTTCTCTAATATTATTAAGAGTAATCTAGGAATTGTTAACAAGATCTAGTTTTTTTGATTGAAATATTGGCTATAAATCCTCAGCAGTTAGGTTTATATTAACTCGTGAAATCCAAGTTTGATAAAAATTTATGATTTGGTGAATGAACTTGATAATTACTGAATCCTGCGTAGGATGCACAAGATGTGTACCGTATTGTCCCTCTGGCGCCATATCTCTAGGTAAAGACAGAAAAGCCCACATAGATCGACATAAATGCATAGAATGCGCCGTATGTTTCAATAATGCTGGTTGCCCTGTTAACGCTTTTCAGATGGAAGAATTAGAGTTCCCACGTTCTGTTCGAGAAGTTTTTGCCACAGTCTACAAAGCACACAAAGATACCAATGTTCCAGGTAGAGGAACTGAAGAAATGAAAACCAATGATGTAACCGGCAGATTTAGACCAGGAATGGTAGGCTTCTCCTGTGATATGGGTCGACCAGGAGTTGGTTTAGAACTCAGGGACGCTGAAAAGCTCTGTATGGCATTGGCGAAACATGGTGTAGAATTTGAACCTCTAAATCCGTTGACAAGTTTAATGTCCGATAAGAAAACTGGTAAACTTCGCGATGATGTTCTGGGAGAAAGAGTTCACTCCTGTATACCAGAATTCACTATCAATGAAGAAAAGTTTCCAGAAGTTCTAGAAGCGCTTAAAGAAGTTTCCAAGGAGATAAACACCGTTTTCAGTTTAGGACTTTGCATAAAAATCAATGAGGATGGATCTGTTCCAATAATGAAGTACTTAGATGACAACAAAATACCCTATTACCCTGGCGGTAAGACTAACATCGGGATAGGAGTTCCGTTAGCAAAATTCTGAGGTGACTAAAAAATGACTCATACTCTTCACAGATCTGGAACAAAAGAATCTTTGTCAAGAGATTATCCCATACTCGTAATAGCTGCTCAATCAGTAAATGCAAAAGGTTCAGGACCTCAATTCAAGAAAGCCCTTGAGATAATCCTGAAACATAATCCAGTTAACATAGGAGATATGCGAACAGGTAATTATTTCAGGAAAGGTTTGAAACCTGTTCTCAATAGCACTAAAGATAATTCAATAGCACACGGTGTGTTTACAAACAAAAAAGACTTAGAGGGATGCCTTAAGGAGCTAGCCGAAGCAAAACTAGGACCATCGGTAGTCGCGACAGGCGTATTCTCAGAAGTATGGGATTCGCTGAATAAGATCGGTCTAAAACCTCACTCAGCAAACATATCCTTAGGCGTATGGGGTAAGAAAGAATTACTTCCAGATCAAGACATTCTTGACATAACAACAATGTGCGGTCACCACTGTGTCTCACCATTACTTGTCAAAAAAATGGTTAGCGACGTAAAAAGAGATAAAATATCTATCGAAGAAGCATCCCGTGAACTCGCCAAACCATGCGTATGTGGAGTTTTCAACACGCTCAGGGCCGAGAAGCTTTTAGAGAACCTAATAAACAAATCATAAACAAACACTATTCATTATAGAGGTTGGTAAAAATGACAATGCTCATGATTGCTGCAGACAGATGTACTGGATGCAGAATGTGTGAACTAGTATGTCCACTAGTTCATGAAGGCGCCTTCAATCCAGATAAATCTAGAATATGGATCGAGTTTGAAGGTATGCCCGAACTCTTCCATCCAAATGCATGCCGTTCATGTGGTAAACCTCCATGCGCCGATGCATGTCCGACAGAACCAAAGTCAATTTATCGAGATGAGAAAGTCGGCGGTGGTATGAAGATACTCGAGGATGTTTGTATTAAATGTGGTAAATGTATTGAGGCATGTCCATTCGCAGCTATAGACTGGCACCCTACAAAGAAAACACCACTGGTTTGTGATGTATGTGATGGCGAACCAGAATGTGTAAAGTTCTGTTCACCTAACGCGTTGCTTACTGGAGGAAAATCAACTTTGGCTGCTGAAAAACGTAAAGACTTTGCAGCAGCTCAAATAGCCAAGACACGTGAAAAAATTTCAAAATAGAATGTGAGAGTCAAAAGAATTGGGAAAGGTCAAAGTGAAATTTTTCTCACATTTAAGATATGCAGCAGGAATGAAAGAGACTGATATGGAAATAGATAATGGAGAGACGTTGATAAAATTGATTGAAAAATTAGGAAAAAAATTTGGATCAAATTTTGAAGATAGAATTAAGGACAAGGAGACTGGAACGTTGGCGCCATTTTTGATAATGGTAGGACAAGAAGAAATAAGCAGTGTCAATGGAGATTTGAATCACAAATTAAGTAATGGGGATGTTGTATCTCTATTAGATCCAGTCGGAGGAGGTTGATGAGATATGTGGGAATACGGTGGATATGCGGGCAAGTTCTTGCGTTTAGACATGACTAATAAAAAAGCATCAACGGTACCATTAACAAAAGAAATGGCAAAACTTCACCTTGGTGGGAATGGTTTCGGAGCAAAAATATTATACGATGAGCTCAAACCTGGAATTGATCCACTCGGCCCAGAAAACAAATTCGTATTTGCTTCTGGACCTATACAAGGAACTATGGTTCCAACAGCTGGCAGATCTGGAGTATTCACAAAATCACCACTAAACGGTTTATTCTTTGATGCTTACGGAGGAGGTTCATTTGGACCAGAAATGAAGTATGCTGGATGGGATGCAGTAATAGTCGAAGGTCAAGCTAAATCTCCAACATATGTTACAGTTTATGATGACAAAGTCGAATTCAAAGATGCTTCTCATTTATGGGGCAAATATACTTTTGAAACCCAAGAGATTATCAAGAAAGACCTCAACGAACCTAAAGCCCAAATAGCATGCATCGGTCCGGCAGGAGAGAAACTTGTTCGTTTCGCTTGCACAATATGGGGAGCAAGAGCAGCTGGAAGAGGCGGAAATGGTGCAGTACTTGGCTCTAAAAAACTAAAAGCCTTAGTTATTAGAGGAACCAACGATGTAGAAGTACCCAACGTAGATGACTTTCTTCAAACTGTGAGCGAGCAGTACGCAAAAATAAAAGCTAACCCGGGCACTGGAAAAGCACTTCCAAGCCTTGGAACTCCAGGAGTAACTACAGTTCAGAATCAACTTGGAATACTTGGAACTCGAAACTGGCAAACAGAAGTTTTCGAAGGAACTGAAAAAATTAGCGGAACCGTAATGCGTGAACGTCTAGTTGTTAAAGATAAAGGTTGTATGGCTTGCCCAATATATTGTACAAAACTTGTTAATATTAGATCAGGTCCATATGCGGGAACTATAGATGAAGGCCCAGAATATGAGACAATATTCGCTTTTGGTTCGAATTGCGGTGTAGACTCATTAGAAATGATAGCAAAGGCAGATAGATTATCTGACGATATCGGAGTAGATACAATATCAGCTGGTGCCGTAATCTCTTTCGCAATGGAGTGTTATGAGAAAGGAATCCTCTCAAAAGAAGAGCTTGATGGCTTAGATCTAAAATTTGGAAATCAAGAAGCATTAATCCAAATGATGCATAAATTTGGCACTCGTGAAGGAGTTGGAGACCTACTTGCAGAAGGCGCGTCCAGAGCTGCCAAGAAAATAGGAAAAGGATCTGAGAAGTACGCGATAACCATAAAAGATATCGAAAATGCCGGACACTCTCCCAGAGGAATGAAAGGATACTGTCTTGGAATGGCGACATCAACAAGAGGCGGAAGTCACCAAGATGGAAGACCAACAGGAGAAAGAGTAGGTAAATTTGACAGGAAGATACTTGACGGAAAACCAGAATATGCCATGGGTACTCAACGAACAACAACGTTACAAGATTCTATGTGCGTTTGTAGAATGACTGAAGGCATTTATGGTCTCACAGAAGTCACAAACGATCATCTAAACATGATCAATGTCGTTACAGGTATGAATTTGAAACTTCCAGAATTAGTTGACATCACAGACAGAATATGGAATGTTGAAAGATCATTCAATTGCCGTGAAGGAGCTCGAAGGGAGCATGATGTGCAAGCAATAAGATTCATGACTGAACCTATCCCAGATGGCCCATCCAAGGGTATGTATTCACCAAAAGATGAACTTGAAATGTTAAAGGACAAATACTATGAACTTAGAGGATGGGACAAAGCAACTGGAATACCAACAAAAGATACTCTAAAGAGGTTAAGCCTTAACAAACAAGCCGAAGATCTCTACAAGTAGGAGAGGTGTTATCTCCCTCTCTCAATCGTTGGCAATATGCTAATGAGGCAAATACAGTGGCAAGGGACTCGATCTCTAGCGTTCAATTCTCGTGCCATTATATTCTCCTTTTTTAAAAAAAAATCAACTCTAATAATATCACTTGTACTTTTCACGATTGCATTAGTAATTCGTTTATTGAATTTTAATACTCCAACAGGTTACATGGTTGATGAGGTATATTATGCACCTGCTGCAAATGCATTACTGAATCTTGAAGCGGATCCCAATTATGTTCATCCACCTTTAGGGAAATTGATTATCGGAATAGGAATAGCGCTTTTTGGTTACAACTCTTTTGGATGGCGAATCGCTGCTGTAATTGCTGGTAGTATAATGGTTCCATCACTATATCTTTTTGGAAGGAAAGTTTTCGATAATCCAACTGCGATAATGGCTTCGATTCTTCTAATTGTTGATCCAATGGTACATGTCATGTCAAGAATAGCCATGTTAGATGTTTTTTTAGCTCTGTTTGTAGTCTTAGCATTTTTAGCAGTAGCATATAACAAATATTCTTTCTCGGCTATCACTTTGGGTTTAGCTTGTAGTGTAAAATTATCAGGGGCTTTTGCAGTCATCGCGATAATTGCATATCTAATTTATTCAAAAAGAATCCATGAAATTTTCAAAATCATCACCATTACAATAGGAGTCTTTATGCTATGTTTACTTCCCGCTATAATCCCTGATCCATCATCATTCGTAGGAACATTCATGTTCTCTTTTAATTGGCATCTAACATTAGATTCCCCTCACTCATCTGCCGCCTTACCTTTTGGTTGGTTAATCAATAATGTACCATTTCCAATACATTCAGATGCAGTAGAAAAAATTTCAGCTATTGCTAATCCATTCATATATCCTATAGCCATACCTGTTTCTATCTACTTGATTTATGATTGTATGCGTAAAAAAAACTGTAAATCCGAGTTACTTCCAGTTTTCTGGTTTGTTTTCGTTTATGGTTTATTCCTAATACTTCCAAGAAAAACTCAATTCATATTCTATCTTTTACCCTCAATTCCATCTATTTTACTTCTATTCTCATATGGAATTTTACTCATATTGCACGAGATTTCAAAATAGCTTTATTCTTGATTGTAACTCAAAAAGAGGAAATAAAAATGAGAGATTGCGTATGACAATAACCTTCAAAGAATTTGAGAGATTAGACCTCAGAGTAGGTAGAGTTACCCAATCCGAGAGAATTGAAGGCAGTAAGAAACTTTTCAGATTGAAAGTCGATTTGGGTTCTTCTCAAAACCAAATTGTAGCTGGCGGAGGGGAAACTTACGATGCTGAATATTTTATTAATAAAAATTTTATCGTATTAACAAATCTCGAACCTAAAGTAATAGCCGGAACTGAATCTAAGGGAATGCTTCTTGCAGCAGATGACAAAGGTAAACCTATTTGGTTGAATGTGCCTGATGAAGTTCCTGTAGGAACAAAAGTGCTATGATAAATCAAGTATCATAATTTTTTTAGATGTCTGGAGAAATATAGAATTGAAAAATTCAATACGTGTCTTCTTTTTTAGTATTCTATTAATTCTTTTTGTAATAGGTAGTAACTTGAATTATGCATCAGGATTGAATTTAGAAGTAGAAATTGATGATGGAAAAGTAAAAATTCAGATCGAGTCTATACTTTACCAAAACCTAACTAAATTCCCAGAAACGGATACTAACATTTCAGGTACTGAACTTAACCTAGCTAAATCCGCTTTTGAAGATGCTTTGAATGCTCAATCACAAAAGTCTTTGAGGATTTCATCTCTTTCTATTTATGTAAAATCGAATGATTCTTGGCTTAATATCAGCACCATTTTCGAATTAGATGGTGTTTCAT
>SMYQ01000231.1 GCA_007050885.1 Candidatus Bathyarchaeota archaeon | reverse complement strand
TAGCGGGATCAGTCGTTTTATCCACAAAGCTAAAGTCAATCTCGTTCACAAGAATCTGATCGACTCGGACTGAAGGTTCCTCTGGAATATTATCAACGTTATCACTATCATTAACAGCAACACCTTTGTTACTTATTGCCTCTGAATCCTGGACATTGGCTGGATCCTCGGTATCCTTTTTCGCAAAAGATTTCAATGTTACTCCCAGGACGTGCAAACCGCCGTTTTCTAGCCAAATACTCCCTTGAGGTTTCCTCAGTCCGATTTCTTTCACGTGAACACTTCCTCGGGCTAGGTCCACTCTTGGGATGTCAGCATGTAATTCGTCAAGACCGACAAAAATTGTATTACCGTCGACATTGGTGAATTCGACGTCGTTAAGAAGTAAATTAAGACTAAAAGGCTTGCCTAGATCGAACTCCAGGATATCTCGACGATCAAGAGCTAAAGTCAAGTCCATCTTGCCGGAGAGTTGACCGTTGCCCAAGTCATTTGGATCAATCACCTCCGTTAATTTTGGAACGACAGAGCACAATCCGACACCGTTGATCTGTTCGATGTTCCATTCAGCCTGAATTCGCGGCTGCGCAGCGAAAGGAGACAATTCGGTCTTAAGAGCTAAGGATCCAGTCAATGGCCGGATTCTACCTGTGATATCTATCTCGACAACTGGATTCGAATCTGGCTCTTCGCCGAGCAATCTGATTGGTGCTCTGTTCTGCATATGAAAGTCCGACAGAACAATTGGACTCGTTCCAGATGCTGTGCCATCTCTGAACGTAAGCTCCTCTATATGAAAATCAAGGGAATCGAGTGTGATAAGGGGAAGTTGTCTCGACCTGCCCCTGTGATCGTTCGTTCTTCCCTGTTCCGATGTCGGCGTGTTCGCATTAGCTCGCAGCGTTTCTATTGGGGAGTTACTATTCTTTATCGTCTCATCAGCGCTATCTTGACCACCATCAGCCTTAGAAACATCCGATAGGTACTCAAAACCAAGTAGGCTCAACCTGTTTGGAGCTTTTCGTTCACCTAATGCCTTGAGGTTATGGATGGAGAGTTCTTCGATAGACACTATGTGGGCGTTAGGATCAATTCGATTAAACACAGCATTAGCTGAATTAAAACTGAGCAAAGGTATTTCACCAGAGTGATTCTGATAGTTGATGTCGCTCAGTCGTAGACTTGCCTGGTATCCCCCATCCTGGTGTTTATCCAATCTTGCTATAAAGCCACCACTGAAATCGGCATCCTTAAGGACGGGTTTCTGGCTCGCTGTAAAATAGGAACTCAAAGTTTCCGTATTAATTCCTGTGGCTTCGAGGTCAAGATCCGCTCCCCATTCTGATGGTCCGAGATATAGCTCGCCCGACAATTCCGCTGCCTTCAGAACACCTGGCATTTCTAAGGTGATGTCGACCTTGGCAGGTGGAGTGTCAAATCCGAGAGCAAGATCTGTCAAGGTCGCACTAGCTATCAGTTCTTGTGACACTGCCGGATCCACACCCTCATCATGCCAATGAAGCTGGGCATCTCTTATACTAAGGAGAGATACATCTACTCTCTCCGTCGACGGTTGCTCTGCACTAGGTCTTGATTCTTTTCTTGGTTTAAGCCGAAGCCCTGCGAGATTCAAGCTGCCAGTCTGCTCACGCGAGATCGTTAAATAAGGTTGGTCCAACATGATTCTTTCGACAGTGACATCACCATCTCGAAGCTGCAATCTATCCACATCTAAATGCTTTAACGACACCAACCGTTCTTCACCGTTTTCCAAGGTCATATCACGGAAAGCCAAAGAACAATTAACGCCCTCTCCTGTCCAATAAAGATCAGTCTCTATCCTGGCCTGTATGGCACCGTTAGTAATGGTTGATTCAATTCCCAATGCTTGAAGATAGGGAGCCACCTCGGTGGTAGTGATTTCCTCACCCACCATGTCCAAACCAAATGTCAATCCATCTCTTCTAGTTGAGATGGTACCGTTTAGCATAACCTGTTGAACAACTCCGGGGACACGAAGCCATGCCTTCAGTATTCCTGGGGTTCCCGGATCTTCATTGAAGTCAAGTGTCAAATCATTCAATTCAAACCCAAAGTCGGGTACCAAGAAAGACTTAGCAGGAGAAACCGATTCATCAACAAATGTGACCTTGTT
>SMYQ01000200.1 GCA_007050885.1 Candidatus Bathyarchaeota archaeon | reverse complement strand
GGAGTAGAATTCGGCTTCTTTGCCAGTAGGAATCATCTGTGCAAATAGGCTGCGGCTGATGGCTTGTGAGCCGCCCATGACCAGAGCGATGAACATCCCAAGGACGAAGAACTGAGCGACGACGCTATCGCCTTGCAAGCCGCCATAAGCATAGATCACAACCCCAGACCAGATGATCAAGCTGACCACGATAGATCGTTTAGCGCCAATCCAATTGGCGAGGCGCCCCCAAAGCAGCGCACCGCCGAAGGCCACGAATTGGATCATCAAGATAACGGCGGTGAGCGTCTGCTGTTCGAGTTCAAGCCCGCCTTGAATTAATGGCGCAGCCGCAAAGGTAGCGGATACTGCGATCACGGTCTGGATACCATCGTTGTAAAGAAAGTAGGCCAACAAGAATTTAAGCGTTTCAGGAAAGTGATTGACTTCGCTCAAAGTTTTGCGAAGTTGTTTGAACCCAATGCTTGCATAGGTATCCCCGGTCGGCAGGGATCGCGAAGCACGTCTCGCACGCAGGCGAGCCCATGTGATGAAGGAAAAGCCCAGCCACCAAATGCCTGCCGAAGCCAAATTGATGCGTACTGCCAAGTCGCTTGGAACACCGAGAGCGTCACTGAAAAGATAGAAAGCCAGATTGAGCGCCAGCAAAATTCCACCACCCAGATATCCCATTGCCCAGCCATAAGATGAAACCCTGTCGCGTTCTTCTTCGCTGGCGATATCTGGCAGGTAGGCATTGTAAAAAACAATGGCGGCGCCAAACGCCAGGTTGGCAATAATGAAGAGCACGCCGCCCAACCACCATAAATTGCCGGTCAAGAAGAACATCAAGATCGTGCCCACTGCGCCGATGGTTGCAAAGAGACGCATCATTTGTTTGCGCAAATGGGAATAATCGGCAATGGCCCCCAGAATCGGCAGGAACAATACTTGCATGCCTACTGAGAAGGATATACAGTAGGGGAGGAATGAGTCCGGCGCAATTGGGATGCCCAGGAAAGAGACCGTGCTCGCGCCAGCTGCTTCGGCTGCGCTGCGTGCCAGGCTGGCAACATATGGCCCTAAAAATACTGTCCCAATGGTTGTACTGAACGCAGAATTGGCCCAATCGTACATGGCCCAGCCGAAAATTTCGCGCTTGTCATTGACCGGGTTTAATGTCCCTGCTTTGATCGCCATGCTGTTCTCCTTGAAATTTTCTATGGATTTTACTTCAAGTTCAAATGGGTGCGAGTTATGGTACAAATGAGTTAACCCTCCGGATAGTGCAAAGTTATAAAATTTGTGATAAAATGCTGCCATCCGTTCGGAAAATGAGCAAGTGGGTTTTAGAAGAAATCCAAAATCAACTTGACCAAAATCTATTTTAAGGTATATAATCAACGATTGCTGTCCCGCTATGGTTAGTGGGATAGATTCGTGTTTTTTTAAGTCGTGCCCAGTCCCAGTTTAGGAGAGACGAATGGCATCTGCCCTTCCCCGTAAGAATTTTGCCCGCATTCCTGTTAAACTTAATTTACCCGATCTAATTGAAGTACAACTTGATTCTTTCGAGCGTTTGAAACGCGAAGGCCTTGGAGACCTCTTTCACGAGGTCTCACCTATTGAATCCTATAACAAGGGAATGAAATTGTATTTTCCCAGTCGTAGCCCCGAATCAGAGCAATGGGGCTTGAAGTATTGGTTTGGTGAGCCCAAGCACACTATCGAAGAGTGTGTTGAACGCGACCTGACCTATGCAAGCCCTCTCTATGTTTCGGTGTTATTGGCTGGTGCTGATGTTCCCGAACCTATGAAGCAAGATATCTTCTTGGGTGACTTTCCTGAGATGACTGACAAGGGAACATTTATCATCAATGGTACAGAGCGAGTGGTAGTTTCGCAATTGATTCGTTCTCCTGGCGTTTATTTCGAAGCCCCAGTTGACCGTTCGACCGGTCGCGCCTTGGCAATGGCCAAACTCATCCCTGACCGCGGCGCCTGGATGGAGTTCGAAACGCGCAAGAGCGACTACATTATCCTCAAGTTCAACCGCAAGCGTACAGTCCCTATCACGGTTTTCTTACGCGCCCTGGCCGCTGTCGATGATGGTAACGGAGATTCTCTGCTCAAGACTGGTTCCGATGAAGAGATCCTGTCGCTGTTCAAAGATGTGGATAACAATCCCGAGCGTATGTTTATCGCGTCGACCCTGCGCCAGGAACCGGAATGGGATCTTTCTTCCGGCCACACCATTGCGGAAGCAGCTTTAATCGAATTCTTTCGCAAGATGCGCCCGGGTGATCCGGCTACGCTGGAAAACGCGCGCGAATTTTTGGTGGAACAACTCTTTGACCAACGGCATTACGACCTTGAACGTGTAGGCCGCTATAAGCTAAACCAGAAGCTGGATTTGAATATCCCTATCCCGCATCGGACCGTTACCAAAGACGACATTGTCCGCCTTGTGCGTCGAATGATCCAGATCAACAACGGTGCCGAGAAGCCGGATGATATCGACCACCTCGGCAATCGCCGTGTCAAGACTGTCGGCGAGTTGATTCAGAACAAGCTGCGCATTGGTTTGCGCCGTATGGAGCGTGTTATCAAAGAGCGCATGTCCATCCGCGACCAGGAACAGCTTTCGCCTGTCACATTGGTGAACATCCGCCCGGTGGTTGCTGCGTTGCGCGAGTTCTTCGGTTCCAGCCAGCTTTCCCAATTTATGGACCAGACCAACCCGTTGGCCGAGTTGCGCCACAAGCGCACGCTTTCTGCATTAGGCCCTGGCGGTTTACGCCGTGAGCGCGCCGGCTTCGATGTGCGCGATGTGCATCACTCGCACTATGGTCGTATTTGTCCGATCGAGACGCCAGAAGGTCCAAACATTGGCTTGATCGGCCGCTTGGCATCCTTTTCACGGGTCAACGAATATGGCTTCATTGAAACCCCATATCGCCGTGTATTTAAATCTTTGAAGAGCAGTGACGAGAGGCTCATTGGCCGGGCTGCAAAAGAAGATATCAAGGATTCGAAGGATAATGTAATCGTCAAAGCTGGCGAGCGTATCGATGATGCTGCGTTCAAGAAGATTTCCAAGATTGAAGGTGATGTAAGAATCGTCCCGTTTGTATCTGATGAGATCGAATATCTTTCTGCAGATGCAGAGGATAAATATGTCATTGCGCAGGCGAATGCGCCATTGACAGAGAATAATGAGTATGTCCGTGAACGTGTTTCCAGTCGTTATCATTCTGGTTTTGTGTTCTCAAACCCGGATAATGTTCAGTTTATGGATGTGGCTCCACACCAGGTGGTTGGTATCAGTGCGGCATTGATCCCATTTTTGGAACATGACGATGCTAACCGCGCTTTGATGGGCTCGAACATGCAGGCCCAGGCTGTGCCCTTGGTGCGCCCTGAAATCCCCATGGTTTCGACTGGGATGGAATATCATGCAGCACTCGACTCCGGCCAGGTGATTGTGGCCGAGGCTGACGGCGAAGTTACATCTGTGACTGGCAGTTCGATTGTCATCCGTGAAAAAGATGGCTTGCGTACATATCAATTGCGTAAGTACCAGCGTTCGAACCAGAGCACTTGTATCGACCAGCGCCCGGCCGTGGTCAAAGGCCAGATTGTTAAGAAAGGTGACATCATTGCTGATTCCTCCTCGACGGAGAGTGGTGAACTGGCGCTCGGTCAAAACTGTGTTGTTGCGTTTCTCTCTTGGGAGGGCGGCAACTTCGAAGACGCGATCCTTATCTCAGAGCGAATGGTTCAAGAAGATCGCTTTACATCAGTTCACATCGAGAAGTACGAGGTGGAGGCTCGGGATACGAAATTAGGTCCCGAAGAAATCACGCGCGATATTCCCAATGTTGGTGAAGATGCAATCAAGGACCTGGACGAGAACGGCATCATTCGTATTGGCGCCGAAGTTGGTCCGAACGACATTCTGGTCGGTAAGATCACTCCGAAGGGTGAAAAAGAATTGACACCAGAAGAGCGCCTGCTGCGCGCTATTTTCGGTGAAAAGTCTCGCGACGTGAAAGATACCTCGCTGCGCATGCCCCATGGTGAGCGCGGCAAGGTTGTGGATGTCAAGGTGTTCACGCGTGAGGAGAATTCTGATCTCTCCGCTGGTGTTGACATGATGGTGCGTGTCTCTGTGGCACAGCGCCGTAAAATCACTGCTGGTGACAAGATGGCTGGCCGCCACGGGAATAAAGGCGTTGTTTCTAAGGTCGTTCCTGTAGAGGATATGCCTTTCCTGGAAGACGGTACGCCTGTTGATTTGATCCTCAACCCATTGGGTGTTCCCGGTCGTATGAACATCGGTCAGGTGCTGGAAGTACATCTGGGATGGGCAGCTAAGCGGCTTGGTTTCCGTGCTCTCACGCCCGTCTTCGATGGTGCCACCGAGGCCGAGATCGAGGCCGAGCTAGCGCGCGCTTGGATTGTGGACCAGGCCTGGAAAGAATCTGCGGAGACTGCCTGGGAATGGCTCAAGCAAGAAGAGTACGATCCTGAGACGATCCAGGATGACGACGAAGTACGCCGATTGTATCTGGAAGAGTATCTAGGCGAGCGTGGCTATGATGTTTATGACCTTTACAAGGTCGATTTTGCGCGTGATGCTACTACACGAGAGTGGTTGCGTGATCATGGCTATGATCCTGATTCCATTTTCTACGCTGATGGCAGCGATCCACAATTGCGGCAAACATTCGATGGTGCTGCTATTAGCGCGTGCTTGCGCTTGTGGATGGAAAGCCTCGGCCAGGATGGTCAGGTGAGTGATGAAAAACTGCATGAAGAGACTCAGGCTTTGATGGCCAAAACAGGTATTCCGGTGCCCACCCTTGGGAAGCAGGTGTTGCGTGATGGGAAGTCCGGTTTGCCTTACGATCAGCCGGTAACTGTCGGTGTAATGACAATACTCAAGCTTCATCACTTGGTCGAGGATAAAGTACATGCTCGTTCGACCGGCCCGTATAGCTTGGTTACGCAGCAGCCTTTGGGTGGTAAAGCTCAATTTGGCGGTCAGCGCTTTGGTGAGATGGAGGTTTGGGCTTTGGAGGCTTACGGTGCTGCTTACACCTTGCAAGAAATGCTCACCGTCAAGTCAGACGATGTTCAAGGGCGTGTGAACACGTACGAGGCCATCGTCAAAGGTGAACCGATCGAGGATCCGAGTATTCCAGCTTCCTTCCGCGTGTTGGTTAAAGAACTCCAAAGTCTTGGGTTGGCCGTGGAAGCTATCAACGACAGTGGCGATGTGGTTAAATTCGGTAAGGACGAAGAGAAAACTCATCCGCCCAGGATGCAAACAGGCTTGTTAGACATTGGCGAGAAGCTTTTGGACAAATGAAGCCTTGACGTAACTTTGGGCCGGTGATAAAATCTTTTTTCGTTGCCGACCCTGAAAGGCGGCCATTCTCCCGCCTAATAAAGCATGGCAGCTACAAATGAGGCCATCGATACTTCTCTGATGGCCTCATTTCTTGCAAAAAATATTTGTGAAATAATTTGTAATCGGAGGCAAAGGTGCCGACTATCAACCAAATGGTCCGCAAGGGCCGCAAAACTAAAAAAGCCAAAAGCAAGGCACCAGCCTTGCAGTACACACTCAACAGCTACAAACAGCGCCGTTTCCGTCAGGATAAGGGTGCTCCTCAGAAGCGCGGAGTGTGCACCGTTGTGCGTACCATGACGCCCAAAAAGCCTAACTCGGCTTTGCGGAAAATCGCTCGTGTGCGCCTGACCAATGGCATTGAAGTAACGGCTTATATCCCTGGCGAAGGCCATCAATTGCAGGAACACTCTGTGGTTTTGGTCCGCGGTGGTCGTGTAAAAGATCTGCCTGGTGTTCGTTATCACATTGTCCGGGGTTCACTTGACACCACCGGGGTGTCTGATCGTAAGCAGGGCCGCTCGAAGTACGGCGCGAAGCGTCCGAAGTAAATCTGGGAGAGATAGCATGCGAAGAGGAAAACCTGAAGAGCGGGTCATCCCGCCCGACACCCGCTATAACAGCGTAAACATCCAGACCATGATCCAGCATATTATGAAGCGCGGCAAGAAAAGCCTGGCCGTCGGTCTTATGTACGATGCCTTGGATTTGGTCAAAGAACGTACTGACAAGAATCCCCTGGAAGTTTTTGATACTGCACTGCGAAACGTATCACCTGCGATGGAAGTTCGACCTCGCCGCGTGGGTGGCGCTACTTACCAGGTTCCTATGGAAGTCTCATCCGAACGTCGTACTACATTGGCGATTCGTTGGATTCTTGCTGCTGCTCGTGACCGCTCTGGAAAATCTTTCGCTGACAAGCTGGCTTCCGAATTGGTCGATGCAACAAATGAGACTGGCGCTGCGATTCGCAAACGCGATGAAGCCCACAAAATGGCTGAAGCCAACCGCGCTTTCTCTCATTATCGAGTTTAGAAACCTACAGGTTCTATTTTATAAGGTACTTATTGAATGGCACGCGAGCATCCGCTGGAACGGTACAGAAATATTGGAGTTATCGCGCATATCGATGCGGGTAAGACCACAACCACAGAACGTATTCTGTTCTATACGGGCAAGACTTACAGGCTTGGCTCTGTAGATGATGGAACAACGGTTACGGACTGGATGGAACAGGAACGCGAACGTGGGATTACGATCGTTTCAGCAGCTGTTTCTGCAGAGTGGAAGGGATATCAGGTCAATATCATTGATACACCCGGCCACATCGACTTCACGGCTGAAGTACAACGTTCCCTACGTGTGTTGGATGGTGGCGTTGTAATTTTTGATGCCGTTCAGGGAGTTGAACCGCAGAGTGAGACGGTCTGGCGACAGGCTGACCGCTATGGTGTGCCGCGTATTTGCTTTGTCAACAAAATGGATCGTGTTGGCGCTTCTTATGAACGTACCCTGGATTCTATCCGTGACCGGTTAGGCGCTAATCCGCTTGCAATGCAGATCCCGCTTGGAATGGAAGCTGGTTTCCATGGTGTTATCAACATTTTGGAGCAAACAGCTACCATTTGGGAAGATGACCTTGGAAAAGATCCCAAGCACATCGAAATCCCGGGCGATTATAAGGAAGATGCGGAAGATGCACGTAATCACCTGGTAGAGCGCATTGCCGAACTGGACGACGAACTTACTATAAAATACCTCGAAGGTGAGGATATTAGCCTGGATGAACTCAAGGCAGCGCTTCGTCGTGCTGTGATTGCGGGGAAGGCTACCCCGGTCTTTTGCGGTTCTTCTCTACGCAATAAAGGCGTCCAGATCTTGCTGGATGCGGTTATCGATTACCTCCCGTCGCCGGCCGAAATTCCACCGGTCAAGGGGCACGATCCGGATACGGAAGAAGTTATCGAGTTGTCTGCCGATGACAGCGCCCCAATGAGTGCCTTGGTCTTTAAGATTGTTACTGATCCCTACGTGGGTCGTCTGGCCTATTTCCGAGTTTATTCCGGTGTTGTCAACCAAGGATCGATGGTGCTCAATTCGACGAAAGGGAAGCGCGAGCGAATTGGCCGTCTGATCCGTATGTATGCCGATCGCCGCGAGGATATCACCGAAGTACGTGCTGGCGATATCGGTGCTGTGTTAGGTTTTAAAGAGACTTTTACGGGTGATACTCTATGCGACAACAAAAAAGTTGTCCTGGAAAGCATTTCTTTCCCCGAGCCAGTCATTTCGATTGCAATTGAACCTAAGAGCACTGCAGACCAGGACAAGATGGGTGAGGCGCTCCGCAAGCTGGCTGAAGAAGATCCGACTTTCCGTGTGAGATCCGACGAGAATACCGGTCAAACGGTTATTTCGGGGATGGGTGAGTTGCACTTGGATGTGTTGGTTGATCGCATGCTCAGGGAATTTCGCGTGCAGGCCAATGTGGGACGCCCACGCGTTGCCTATCGCGAGTCGATTACACGTTCAGTCGAGAAAGTTTCTCATAAATACGCGAAGCAAACAGGTGGCCGAGGGCAGTATGGTCATGTCGTGATTTCCCTGGTACCTGGCGAACGAGGTAGTGGGGTTTTATTCGAGAATAAAATCGTCGGTGGTGCAATTCCTAAAGAATATATTCCCGCTGTCGAAAAAGGAATTATGGAAGCAGCAGACAGTGGTGTGCTGGCCGGATATCCGGTTGTAGATATGCTAGTCACTCTAACCGATGGTTCTTATCATGAAGTCGACTCTAGTGAGATGGCTTTCAAGATTGCGGCATCGATGGCCTTCAAAGAAGGTGTTCAAAAAGGTGGCCCAGTTCTTCTTGAACCTATGATGAAAGTGGAAATTGTGGTTCCGGAAGATTACCTTGGCGACATTATTGGGCAGGTGAACAGCCGTCGTGGCAATATCCTAGGTATGGAAATACGTCAGGGCAATGCTCAGGCGATCCGTGCTATGGTTCCTCTGGCCGAAATGTTCGGTTACGCAACTGAATTGCGTTCTGCAACACAAGGTCGTGGTGTATTCAGTATGGAATTCGATCACTACCAGCCAGTATCTGAGTCAGTGATGCAAGAAATGTTGAAATAAATTCATTTGATGATTGTCTAGAAGGAGAGATCATTCATGGCGAAGCAGAAGTTTGAGCGGACGAAGCCGCACCTGAACGTAGGGACGATGGGGCACATCGACCACGGGAAGAC
>SMYQ01000016.1 GCA_007050885.1 Candidatus Bathyarchaeota archaeon | reverse complement strand
GAACTTTCACAATATATTGTAGATGTACCCCAAGAAATCAATAATGTCATAGATCAAAACGGAAACTTATTGGTGGAAGGAACACAAGGTACTTTTCTATCATTGTACCATGGTACTTACCCATTTTGCACATCAAAGGATGTTTGTGCATCAGCCATATGTTCTGACATTGGCATTGGCCCTACTAGAGTGTCAGATATCACCTTAGTCTTCAAAGCATTCGTAACAAGAGTCGGTGAAGGGACTCTTGAGGGCCAACTGAACCGTGAAGAGGTAATTAAGAGAGGCTGGATAGAGTATGGAACAGTAACCCGACGTGAACGTAGGGCAGCTCCTTTTGATTTCAATCTAGCCAAAAGGGCAATCATGCTAAATGGTGCTACACAATTGGCCATTACAAAAATAGATTTGATAACTCCCGAAGCCGCAGGGTTAAAAGTCTTCGAGGAACTACCTAAAGAAGCAAAAGAGTTCATTGAGAATATTGAAAGTAAAACAAATAGACCGGTTACCTTAATCGGAACTGGTCCATCAACCTTAGACATTATTGATAGAAGAAACCAATGAATTAGAAGTCTCACCTAAGCAATGGATTTTTCTTCCTTAAATTTTTAAGTAATTTCAGATCTTCAGGCACATCTACATCAAAAGCAAATCCAAGTGACCAAAATAGACAAAATTTCCTATTCCTATTTACCGCTTCTTTCAAATGTTTCTCAAAGCTATTAACTCCGAAATGTAATGGAATAGCTCTTGGTGGACGAAGAAATAGAGCATTCGTACCGCAATCTTTTGATGGACATATAACAACTGATTCATCGTCGATTGAATTAATTAGTTGCTTCAGATCTTTATTTGATAATAAAGGAAGATCTCCTGCTACTAGTAAAATTGCATCATGTTTGTTTTTTATGCATTGTCTAATTGCCTGATCGATTGCTCCATTCAGTGATGCTTTTTTATCTTTTTCAAATGTAACTTTATATTCAGAGGAGATTTTTTTTATTTCCTCGTCTGAACCGATCACCAAGACTTCTTTTATTGATTTAGTGACAATTTTCAAAACATGCCTTAACATTTTCATGGTTAGGTCTTGCCGCTCATTTGAAGTTAGAGATTCTGCGAGTCTTAATTTGGAACTGGATAGTTTCTTAACTGGCACAATAGCACAAATATTCATGATTGGACATCACTCATACTGTTCAAGGCAAGTCTCGCCAAATTAATTTTTGAGTCAATATTGTCCATAAGAGTATTTGTAACAATTACGCTCATACCCAAATCATTTATTGAAGTCTTGAGATTTACATCCCGATTATCAATAATCATGACATTTATCAGCTCCTTGTAAATTGCCGCTACACCAAAAGAGGATGGCTCATTCCTGAGCTCTTTCATCATTTTATGAGCAGGTCCTCTTACTGCTTTTCCTCTTATTATTGGACTTATAGCAACTTTGTAAGCCTTGGATCTCTTGATCGCCTCCTTTATTCCAGGGATAGATAATATGCAACCTATACTTACAATTGGGTTGCTTGGCGCGAAGATTATAGTCTGTGCTTTCTCAATAGCTTTCAAAGCGTTCGAATTGGGTATGGAATCATTAGCTCCTTGAAATATCACTTTTTTAATTTCAACTTCAAATTTTTTCTTTACAAAATATTCCTGGAAGTCCAATAATCCCTCTTTAGTATCTATTTTTGTTCTTACTTTATCATCGGTCACAGGAATTATGTTGTATTTTACACCAAGATTATAGCATAATATTTTAGTGACCTCTGAAAGCGGTAATCCCTTCTGAATTAGAAAAGTTCGGAAGATATGAGTTGCTACATCCATGTCCCCTATTTTAAACCATGTCCCACGATCATAATGTTTGAACATTTTTAAAAAATTGAAGGTATCATTCTTCAAGCCCCAACCTTTTTCCTCATTAACTAAACCAGCAATTGTATACATTACAGTGTCAAGATCTGGTGAGATATGAAGCCCATAAAGCTCTAGGTCATCTCCAATATTTCCTACAATATCTACCATATTAGGAGGCAGTATCTTGATTAATCCTTGAAGAAAACGTGCTCCACCAACTCCTCCTGCTAAAACAACTGTTTTTTTAAAAGTCAATTTTTCAAAGACCGTAGTGACACATAACATTGTGATTAAAATCTTTGTTGGAAATTAAATCTATACAAGAAATCTTAGTTATCATTCCACAGTTACAGATTTAGCTAGATTTCTAGGCTTATCGGGATCTAATTTTCTCTCAACTGCCATCCAGTATGCAAATAGTTGGAGGGGGACAATATAGATTAACGGTGAAAGAAAATCCATTAAACCATCTTTTACTTCAACATAATCATCCAACAATTGTTTAAGCTTCTCATCACCTGCTTGAATAATACCAATCGTAGAAGCTTTGCGTGCTTTCATTTCCATAATATTACCTAAAATTTTATTATAACTTCCATCTTTTGGAGCGATGAAGATTATTGGATATCCCTTTTCAACGACTGCGATGAAACCATGTTTGCTTTCTCCAGCAGGATATGCAAGACACGGGATATATGATAATTCTAAAAGCTTTAATCTAGCTTCAAGTGCGGTTGTGAAATTAATACCTCTTCCTAAGAAACAGAAGCTTGACTTGTCTTTATATCTCTGAACAACTTCCCGTATCTTAGGT
Source organism: Candidatus Bathyarchaeota archaeon (assembly GCA_007050885.1). Next base: position 5,969 of record SMYQ01000016.1, on the reverse strand, counting down.
TCAGTAGATAGATTTTGCTTCATCGCTTTTGGAACATCTAAGAGCATTTTTTTCATTACTTCTAGTTCGTTATTCGGAATACTACCTTTTTTCTCAGCTAAGACAAGAGCAAGCATTGTTAAAACTGAGAGTTGTGCAGTGAAAGTTTTAGTAGCGGCAACACCAATTTCTGGACCTGAGTTTTGTCCAATATAGACTTCTGATAGCCTTGTTATTGAAGATCCCATTACATTGGTAATGCCAATTATTGATGCACCCATTTTTTTTGCGAAACGTAAGGCATCTAAAGTATCTGCGGTTTCACCGGACTGGCTTACGGCAAGTACGACAGATTTCTCGTTAATTGTGTGACCATATTGCTCAATAAATTCAGAAGACACGACAGGTTTAGCTTGAAGTGTAGCTAACTTGGTAAAAAGATATGATGCTGCCAGACAAGCATGATATGATGTCCCACATCCGAGGAGGTATACTTGTTCAGCTTTATGCAATTTGGATGAAATCAGATCATAGTAAATATTTTGAATTCTAAGGGCATTACTAATCGCCAAAGGTTGTTCATAAATTTCTTTAATCATAAAATGTTTGTAACCACTTTTTGATGCATCCTCAGCACTCCAAGTAATTTCTGATATATCATGCTGGATATCTTGAGCTGTTCTGAAATTCATTACTTCAATTTTGTTAGATTTCACAATCGCTAACTCGTCTTCATCAAGAAATAGCGCTTTCTTAGTCAATGGGAGAAATGCCGAGACGTCAGATGCACAGAAGTTAGCATTCTTACCTATGCCAATCACTAGCGGACTCTCTTTCTTTACACAAATTAGCAACTCAGGAGATAGTGTCGATATCGCTACTACAGAGTAAGATCCTTCAAGTTTTTTAGCGGTCAGCCTTACCGATTCAGTAAAATCTTCTCCATTCATTATATTTTCTTCTATTAAGTGAGGAATTATTTCTGTATCGGTACGAGAATTGAAAATATGACCTTTTCTCTCAAGTTCACTTTTGAGCTCGAGAAAATTCCCTATTATTCCATTGTGCACTACGGCAACATTCTTCTTGCAATCCATATGTGGATGAGCATTTTCAAAAGATGGAATGCCATGAGTTGCCCATCTAGTGTGACCTACGCCAATCTTTCCACACATTTCATCGAAATTAAGTCGAGAATTTACCTCATGAATTGATCCTCGATCCTTTTTGATTTTAAGTAAATTATCACATATTGTGGCCAAACCCACGGAATCATACCCACGGTATTCTAAACGTTCTAAAGCTTCATGAATCACTGGTGCGGCTTTTCCATCATGCAAAATTGTTCCAAAAATGCCGCACATCTCATTTTCTCCTCCATCAAATACTGTTCTTCTAGCTAAAGGAAGGCCAACTTTAGGATATACTTTAGTATAATACTGTAATAACAGGATTTTCGTCGATAAATTAATATATATTGTCCATAGAATGACAGGCAATTCTAGAGGTAAGGGGAAGACTAATGGGTGATCATAAAATGGGTGACCACGTTTTCGGTGATGGCGTTTATTTCTCCTTCAACTAATTCTAAGAATACTCCCAGTCAGATATCAAACCACTTCAAAGTTGCTAAATCATTAAAAATAATAAAACAGAATAACAGTTCTTCAAGAAAATCAACTAAAACTGCCAAACATAAGAATAGTAGAATAATAGTGGTCAAGTTTGGCGGCTCAAGTTTGGCAGATAGTGAGAGAATAACAAAGGCAGCAAAATCTGTCGCAGAAAAAGCCAAAAACGGATTTAAAATCGTAGTAGTTGTATCAGCGATAGGTAAGACAACCGACACATTACTTGAGATACTTCAAAACTCATCCGGAAAGGGTTTTGAAAAACATGATTCAGATGACATATTATCAATGGGAGAACGAACAAGCGCAAGGATTTTTTCTACAACGTTAAAATCTGAGGGGGTAAAAGCCAAATGTTTTGACCCCACTGACAGTGATTGGCCTATAATCACAGACGATAAATTTTCTAATGCAAACCCGATTATTCATGAATGTGAAAAGCGAATAAAAAAATACGTTCTACCTATTCTGAATAAAAGAACAATACCTGTAATAGGCGGGTTCATAGGACGAACAAAAACAGGCAAGACTAGCACAATTGGACGAGGCGGGAGTGACACTACAGCTTTCATTTTAGCAAAAGCTCTTCAAGCCGATAAAGTTATTTTAGTAACAGATTCAGAGGGCATAATGACAGCTGACCCGAAATTCATATCAGAAGCTAGACGACTTGACAAAGTAGATTGTGATGTGCTCGTTGAGCTTGCAGATTCAGGTAAAAAGTTCATCCATCGAAAAGCATTAAAATACAAAGATCCAGAAATCGATGCCAAAGTAATCAACTTCTCAAAAGGAAATCTAGACTCAGAAGGAACCATAATTACTGGCGCTATGAGTTCTGAGCTTGAGGTTGATCTCGGTTCAGTAAAACCTGCAACAGCATTAACAATAATAGGTAGACAGTTAGCCAAGAAACCAATAATAACTGCAGACTTAGCTAAGAAAATCAGTTCCCAAACCGATTTACTCGGCCTATCAGCTAACTCAGACTCGATAATATTTTATGTATCAGAATCCAAGAATCCTAAACACTTGTACAAGGATCTTCATAAAATATCTCTCAAACACCCTAAAGCGATTTCAATGACAATAAGGCGAAATCTGGCTTACATCAGAATAAAGGGTGTTGGTCTCGAGGATACCCCTGGGATTATCGGTAAAATAACTGAAGTGCTTAGGAAGAATAATGTTAACATATTTGGCATATTGACTATAACATCCAGTATTCTGATCTTCGTTGATTATGATGTACGAGAGAAGGTGCTCTCTATAACTAGAGAGACCTTGGGAGTTAAGTAAAAATGTTAAAAGTTGGAGTCTTGGGAGCTACCGGAATGGTAGGACAAAAATTCATTGAAATGCTTGATGGCCATCCGTGGTTTACTATTGATGCTGTGGCAGCATCTGAGCGAAGTCAGGGCGTTAAGTATGGGGATCTTGCCAAATGGAGATTATCAACCCCTATTCCAGAATCAGTAAAGGACCTCAAAATTCTTCCAGTTACACCTGAAGCGGTTGGCAAGGTTGATGTAGTATACTCAGCGTTACCATCTGAAGAAGCAGGACCGGTAGAAGAAGATTTTGCTAAGAAAGGATACATGGTCTTCAGTAATGCTTCATCTCACCGTATGGATGACGATGTACCTGTTCTAAATGCTGAAGTTAACTGGGAACATTCGAAAATAGTTGATGAACAAAGGAAAAGAAGAGGCTGGAGCGGAGCCATAGTTACAAATCCAAACTGCACCACAGCAGTTTTGACACTTTCCCTGAAACCAATAAAAGATGAATTTGGCATAAAAAGAATGATCGTATCAACAATGCAAGCAATCTCTGGAGCAGGATATCCTGGTGTTGCTTCACTAGATATAACAGACAACGTAATACCATTCATTAAAAATGAAGAAGAAAAGTTAGTTGTTGAGACCCAAAAGATTTTAGGTGAACTAAAAAAACCTGCAGAATTTAAGATCTCAGCCAGCTGCAACAGAGTCAATACGACAGACGGTCATATGGAGACAGTGTTCATCGAGACAGAGAAGAAAGCCGATGTTCAGACTGTTGCCGAAGTAATGGAGAAGTTTCAGAGCGAACCCCAGAGATTAGATCTACCAACCGCACCAAAACAACCAATCGTCGTAAGATATGAAAATGATAGACCTCAACCTAAACTGGATAGAATGGAGGGTAAAGGAATGGCCGTTGTAGTAGGGAGAATCAGAAAGGATGAGGCACTAGAAGGAATCAAATATACTGTTCTTGGACATAATACTATGAGAGGAGCTGCGGGTTGTTCCATACTCAACTCCGAATATTTCAAAGCAGCAGGATACATTTAGGAGATTAGAGAAAAAATGATTTCAGGTAAAAAAAGAAGACTTCAACGACTTTTCAGACGAGATAAACGTTCAGTCATTATACCCATGGATCATGGTGTAACTGCTGGACCCATTAAAGGACTCCATAACATGCAGAGCATTGTAGAAAAACTAAATCATGGTGGAGCAGATGCAATTTTGCTACATAAGGGTATAGCAAAAACTACTGATACTGGACGAACTGGATTGATAATTCACCTCTCCGCAAGCACTTCAATAGGTCCTGACCCACTTTGGAAACGTCAAGTATGTTCAGTTAGTGAAGCGTCAAAACTTGGAGCAGATGCTGTTTCTGTCCACATCAATGTAGGTTCCCCTAGAGAACATCTGATGCTACATAAACTAGGAAGAGTAGCTAAGAGATGCGACGAGTTGGAAATTCCTCTTCTTGCGATGATGTACCCAAGAGGACCTACAATAAAAAATGAGCATGATCCGAAAGCAGTTTCTCATGCAGCAAGAATTGGCGCAGAATTAGGCGCAGATATAATTAAAACAAATTATACGGGAGACCCTGAAACGTTTAATGAAGTAGTCTCGGGTTGTCCTGTCCCAATAGTAATTGCCGGAGGCCCTAAAACAGAAAGCCTCAAGGATTTCTTTCAGATGATCCATGATTCAGTAAAAGTTGGTGGCGCAGGAGTCTCTATTGGAAGGAACGTATTTCAACATGAAAAACCTGAACTGATGACCAAGGCCCTTGTCTCCATAGTTCATGGAAGAGCTGATGCTGAAAAAGCTCTGCAGATTCTAAGTGAAAAAGATTGAAACAACTCTGGATCAATATACCTGAAGAAGCATCACCTTCTGTGAAAGAGAAGCTCATCTCTAAAGCATCAGAATTCGCAGACATTCTAATATTGTCTAAAACAGATCATCGATTATCAGAGCAATTCAATAAAACAATAGCAGGCAAATTTGAAAATGCAGACATAAGAATTGTAGAATTCAATGATCCTAAAGACCTTGACTCCATAAAATCTTCAAAAGAGATTGCAGCTGAAATATCAATTACAACCGGAACAGATGAGAAAAAAGCCCTTACAGCTGTAGAGTCAGGTTCAAAATACATCATTCTAAAATGTGAAGACTGGAGGGTAATACCTCTTGAAAACATCATTGCAGGACTTCAAAAGAAAGCAAAAATAATAATGCAAGTATCCAATCCCGATGATGCTAAACTCGCAGTTGAAACTCTTGAATTAGGAGCCGACGGAGTCTTATATAGCACCGACAAGCCAGAAGAAATCACACAGATCGCTAAAGTGATCAAACAAGCAGGGATTATAATTCCATTAGTTGAAGCAGAAGTAGTTAAGGTTAAAACTCTAGGCACAGGCGCCAGAGTCTGTATAGATACTTGTGAACTTTTACGACCTCAAGAAGGAATATTAGCAGGAAGCCAATCTTCAGGACTCTTCTTAGTCGAATCAGAAACAATGGAGAACCCACATGTGGAACCAAGACCATTCAGAGTTAATGCTGGACCTGCATCATCATACATTTTAGCTACACCAGAAAAGACCAGATATCTTTCAGAACTCAAAGCAGGAGACGAAGTTCTAGCCGTCGATTCAGGAGGTAAGACTAGAATGACGAACATATGTAGAATCAAAATTGAATGGAGACCGATGATGATGCTAGAGGCCAAATGTGAAGGTCGAAACTTTACAATTATTCTACAAAATGCCGAGACAGTAAGATTAGTTAACAAAAAAGGTTCAATATCAGTATCAGAGGTCAAGCCTGGAGATAAGATATTGATGCGAGTGGAGACAGGGGGCAGACACTTCGGCATAAAGGTTGACGAAGAATCAGTGATAGAACGTTGAGACCAAAAATTTGCGTCTCAATAATGCCAAAAACTATTGAGGAAGCGGAAAAACTAGAAATAGAAGCTGAAAGAAAAGGCGCTGATTTTATTGAGATTAGATTGGACCTTATAAGTCTTGATATTAATCTGGAAGATGTCAGAACTCAT
>SMYQ01000136.1 GCA_007050885.1 Candidatus Bathyarchaeota archaeon | reverse complement strand
GGATCTAGTTCTAGAATCAATAATTGGAGTTTTTTTAGAAAAAAAGCAGTCTTCGTTCACCCGTCATTCCATCGATCTAGCTTTGATTGACTTTCATCATTGGTTTCACCGTTTTGATTTCTTGTTTCATCGTTGCTTATTTATGGGTAATGATAAATAACCTAACTCCGTTTATGGTAGTTCCATAATTTACGAATCCCCGCAAATCCTTGTGATTATGAATGGAGCGATCATGAAGATGCCAGCATCGAAACTTGTGCTCACACCATCTATCGACCCCACAGAGAAGATCCCTTTTGACTTGAAATTAGTTTCACCAGATAAAGTAGCTGGGAAAACGCTTGACAAAATAAAGAAAATCATTATCTGGCATGGAAACCAGCGAACGACCCTTGGCAAATTCTTCGAGGTAACTGGAAAAACTGACAAGGCTCCTGAAAACACTGTAATTGAGGTTATAGGAGCGATTCCTCAGGTTCGCCATCTTGGTCAGGACATGACCGCAGGTACCATTCTCATTAAAGGCAATGTTGGGATGCATTTAGGCGCTCGGATGAAAGGTGGAACCATTGAAGTCAAAGGAAATGCAGATCACTGGCTTGGTGCTGAAATGTCTGGAGGCACAATCCGTGTAACAGGAAATGTTGGTGACAAGGCTGCATCTTCTTATCTGGGCAGCAAATATGGAATGAATGGTGGAACCCTTTATGTCAAAGGAAATGCCGGACATGAACTCGGAATGGGAATGCGACGAGGAATCATTGTAATCGATGGTAGCACCGCATCCTATACTGGCACTCGTATGCTGGCGGGAACAATTATTGTTCGTGGTGAACTCGGTGACCGCGCTGGTGCTGCAATGGGGTATAAGGGAACGATAATCGCGTTGGGCAAAGCGCGACCACCCATGCCTACCCACTTGTTTAATGGGGAATATTCCGATATGATTTTTCTCCGCCTCCTCATGGATGCCATTGAAGCCGAAATCCCTGGGGTGACCTTCACCGAGAAAGAACGAGTCGGCCCCTATCTTCGTTTTACGGGTGATTTTGGTTCAGGTGGTCGTGGGGAGCTGCTTCTCTTCAAGGCAACCAATAGCGATGTTCTAAAGGTAGGAAATAATGGTGGCTAAAACTCAACCTAGCGTCAACAAGCTTGCTATGCCCTTAGTAAAGCGTCTTATCGCTGAAAGCGATGTGCTTCGAGTTAAGGTACACAAAACCAAAGGCAAAGCCACCATCATTGATTGCGGCATTGATGTCCCCGGCAGCCTTGAAGCGGGTCGCCTCCTTGCCGAAGTGTGCATGGGTGGATTGGGGACCGTTAACCTAGAAACGACCCTTGTTGGAGGATCTACGTTTCCCGCAGCACGTGTTACCAGTGATCATGCTGCTCTCGCTTGCATTGGCTCTCAAGCTGCCGGTTGGAACGTCAAGGTTGAAGGGTTCTTTGCTTTAGGCTCCGGTCCTGCTCGGGCGCTTTCGCGTGTGGAAGGCAAACTGTTTGAGAAACTCAATTACGAGGACAAGCACAACGAAGCGGTGCTTGTGCTAGAAACTCGGACCCTCCCCAACCCCGCCGTCTGCGAACACGTAGCAGAGGCATGTAACATCAATGAAAAGGACATCTATCTTCTTGTGGCTCCGACAGCATGTATTGCTGGTTCGGTGCAAATTGCGGCTCGAATCGTGGAAACAGGGATTCATAAGCTCAAAATTCTGGGATACGACTTTCGAAAGGTTCTCAGTGGGATTGGGTTATGTCCCATTGTTCCGGTTGCCCGAAAAGATATGCGAGCGATGGGTATCACTAATGACGCCATATTAATGATGGGAGAGACTTTCCTTTTCATCCAATCCACAGAGGATGATGGTTTAACTGACCTCATCGGACAGGTTCCATCATCAACTTCATCAGATTATGGCAAACCCTTCCACCAAATTTTCAAGGATGCTGAAGGGGACTTTTACAAGATTGATAAGATGCTTTTTGCACCCGCCCATATTACTGTAAGTGATATGCGCACAGGCCTATTCCACACAGCTGGACAACTGGATCCCGAACTCTTCCAGGAAGCCCTGAAAACGACTCTGAAATGAAAGATCTTTTTCTGACAAAAGCCTAAAAGCAGATGAAACCATCGTTAAATCCAGACTTCATTTAAGGAGGTTTTTTCTTGAAGAAAG
>SMYQ01000175.1 GCA_007050885.1 Candidatus Bathyarchaeota archaeon | reverse complement strand
GATATAATTGCTTAGGGGTAGGGATTTAACAATGAAATCAACGCCGAGAGTTGAAATATAGCCATCGGTAAAAGTACCATAGGCGAAGCGTGTCGTGAGACTGGTTTTACCGACTTCAGCGTCACCAACGAGAACCACTTTGAAGAGGTAATCAAATGCATCGTGTGACATAGGCTGGTCCCGGCAGCAGGTTTTTCTAATGTTAATTCCGTGGAAGTGTCACTTAAAGATATGTGTCTCTAAGCAGTTCAGACGAATTCCTGCAAAATTCTGTTTGAAAAGAATCATTAGCGGGGCACGTATTCATATCCACGGTACCCTTTACGTCGCTGAATTTTTTCCATGTCATATAATTTTTTGAGCTCATTAGACGCTGTGCCCTTCGTGATACCAATTTCTTCTGCAACGACTGCTGATGTGACTCGTTTCAGTTCTTTTGTAATGTTCAAAATTTCCCGTTGAGTGGCGGTGAGTTCATCGAACTCTTCGAACCATTCCTCATCTTCATCTGCTGGACTCGTTTCGATAAATCGTGCCTGATCTAAAGTACTAGGTGCTAGTGCTGTAACTGGTGGTGGACTGGGTCGCTGTTTGATGACTTGTTGCACGAATTCCCGCGTGATACGGTCTCCGGCTGGTGTGTCGTCCTGAAAGGCTAATGAGATGATATTTTCACAGAATCTTAAGGTACTGCGGGGATAACCACGAGTATGAAGATGAATTTCTTCAATGGCCTCAGCGTTAAAGGGTGTCAATCCCTTTCCACCGAAATGTTGGATGCGTTCGCGAATGAGCTGCTCGGTTTCTTTTACTGTGAGGACTTCGATGCCTTCGGGTCCTTCGGCCTCTAAGGCGAATTCTAATGTGACCCGTTCGGCTATCGGGGGAAAGATACTTGTTAGAGCTTTTGAGAATCCAGTGAGCCCAGCCATGAATACAACGACGGCAGGTAAATCGCTTAGAACCCGTAGCCACCGAACTGTTTTTCGTTTCTCCGCTTCGATGGTTTCTGAATCATCATGTGTCAAGGCGAGTGACTGACTGTCATCAATTAACAGGACGATCCGTTGATTACTCTGTTGGTGGAACTCACGAACTTTTGCCCCCATTGCATCGACGAGTGTTGGAACAATTTTATTTTTCGTCATGAGATGATGGTTCATCAGCGAAACCAATGCATTGCTCAATATCGATGAGTTCAAGGGTTCAGAAATAAGAAGAGGAACCATACCCTTTGATTTTGCCAGAGAATCATTTAACCACCGTAGTATATGCGTTTTCCCAGTCCCCCGACCGCCTTCGATGAGAATGATGTTACCGGTTCGCAGTTGAATCGTTAAGGGATTGAGCAATCTTTTTTGCCCAGCGAAGACTTCAGGCATAACATCAATACGGAATGGAAAATCCGACCAGCCTAGACTCTTTAATCGCTCATCGAAAGCGAACATCTTTCATCACCTATGATGGAGGATTTCTTTTCTCCCTGGTTGTTTGTTCACACGCTTCTCCCAGATACCCTTTCGCTATGCATCAGATGAGACACCGTCACCCATTCGCCCCAAGAAGTTGTTGTAGGCAAAGGGACAGACGACTTCGATGCCACCAGTTGGATCAAAGATAACCATCTCCTTACCGATAGGGCAGAAGAGGGCACAGTAGCCGCCATCCACCAGGTGTCCATTACGTTGGCACTCAAAGGTCCTGGCAGTGGGGGTAATTAGTTCCAAGACTGTGGTCGCATCAAGTTGTGTCACTGCTTCTTGTATTCGTAATTTGGGTTGAAGCGCTTTGACTTTGTCACTCACGCATTCCTCACTCCTCTTTTTCGTTTGGCTAATGATTCATCTTCGCGTAGTTGTGCAATCGTTCGAGCAATCCGAACACGTAACGTCGCCGTCACCAAAGGCATGGCCTCCTTGAGCTGCTCCTCGATGCTGGGAGCTTGGAGACGGGCCATCGCGTCCGGATGAGCTCTCCCAGACGCTGACGCTTTTTCGGTTGCCATCGCTCACGTTACCTCATTAAGTTTCATTGATATTCATTCATCTTCATTTTACAGCATATAAAGCTTCGCATGTTTTCTCCAAGTCGTCTAAGCGGTTTAGAAAAGCACATAATGAAAATCAGTAAGGAAAATCTATTCTACAGTACTAAAGGGACATGGAAGAGAATTCCATAAAAAAGCCT
>SMYQ01000224.1 GCA_007050885.1 Candidatus Bathyarchaeota archaeon | reverse complement strand
ACCCGAGACCAAGGGCAAAGAATTAGAACCAATATAGCATGCCTATATGGTGCATAGGTGAGGTTGTCAATGCCTCAAACTGATAGTGGTAAAGCAGTAGTTGGAGTTCTAAAAGCTGAAGGCATTACCCATGTCTTCTCCCTCCCAGGGGGAGAAATCCTTCCCATATATGATGCCCTTGAAGCCGAAGGGATTCAAATCATTACGACACGTCACGAACAGGCTGCAGGTAACGCCGCTGATGGATGGGCTCGAGTTACACGGACTCCAGGCGTTTGCCTTCTTCCAATGGGACCTGGAATCGTCAATGCTGTCCCCGCGCTTGCACAGGCTTATCAGATGGGCAGCCCAGTCGTCGCCATTACTTCGAGTATTTCTCATAAGTTAGTAGAAATGGATGCCTTTGAAGACTTAGACTTGAAGGCTCTTGTATCATCCGTTACCAAATGGACACGGCGATGCGTGTTTCCTCACCGCATCAGCGAATACCTGCAAAAAGCTTTCAAAGCTTCGCTAACTGGACGAATGGCGCCAGTACTCTTAGATATCCCCAAAGATATCATCGCCGCTCCCAGCGAAGAAGCTGAACAACGCTTCCTGAAACCTACCCAATACCGCCCGATGGGGCGCCTCCTTGGTGACCCAATATTGGTCAAAAAGGCAGTTATATTGCTTCTAAAAGCCGAACGTCCAGTCATCATTGCAGGAAGCGGTGTATACTGGTCACGAGCATGCAAGGAACTTGTGAAATTCGCCGAATACCTCGGGATTCCCGTCGCCGCAGAGTATTTGGCAACCGGGTGTTTTCCTCAAAACCACCCTCTCTCAATCGGAAATGCTATTGCTAATCCTTTCACACGACAAGCAGACATGATTTTGGTTGTAGGTGCACGACTTGACGAATTCCTTGGATTTGGGCGTGATCCAAGCTTCTACTCGGAGGATACACACTTCATTCACGTTGATATTGAACCTGATGCAATCGCTAAGAATCGGCCAGTTTCTGTGGGGATTCTTGGTGATGCTAAAGCAGTATTGATGCAAATGCTTCAAACAGCAAAGGAATTGACAAAAAAGCGCAAAGCCAGTAATTTTGCAAAACAATCACGGGTAGCCTGGGAGCAGCTTTTCGAAGTACTTGAAAAAGACGCGGATTCTGATGAAGCGCCAATTAAACCACAGCGTTTGATGAAGGAAATCCGAGAATTCGCCTCATCGAATAGCCTGTTCGTGTTAGACGGGGGTGATACAACTGCATGGGCTTATCTTTACCTTCGTGCCAACCATCCGGGACAAATCATTGGATCACAAGGACCTCTCGGACACCTAGGTGCTGGATTGCCAATTAGTCTGGCTGCTAAGCTTGCACGTCCTGAAACCCCTGTGTATCTCATTTCAGGGGATGGTAGTTTCATGTTCAATGTCAGTGAATTAGACACTGCTGTACGGCATAACATCCCTGTTGTCGCTATAGTCAACAATGATTGTGCCTGGGGACTCGTTTACCACACCCGTCTACTCAAAACTCGCTCAGAAGAACGGGCTTCCTGTGGCACCCTACTAAACGAACGCGCCCGCTTAGACAAGCTTGCTGAAGGATTGGGAGCTCGAGGCGAACTGGTTACAAAACCGGACGAAATCCGACCTGCACTCAAACGAGCTACGGAATCAGGTCAACCTTATGTGCTTGATGTCCGTGTCTCTCGAAAATACATGACACTACTATCCCAAATTTTCTCCACTAAACGGGACTATTAAACACTACTTATGCACCGTCGCTAATCCTACCTTTTGGAGTAATACTAAGAGCTCTTCTGCTCGTTTACGCCGTAGGTCTTCAGGAGTCTGATCAGGATATTCGTAAATGCCCTTGCCAGTCCTGATTCCTAAATTTCCTTTGAGAACGGTGTTTTCTAGCCATTGAGGTAATTTGTATCCTTCATCATTGAGTGCCCAAGCCAGATATTTGGCCGCAAGAACCACAACATCGAGCCCGATATAGTCAAGGTTCCCAAAAGGTCCATATTGTAGGAATACTGGTCCAAGATGCTCTTTCCAAGCCCTGTCGATTTCAATATGAGTAGCCACGTCCTCTTCAATGAGGTTAGCTGCCTCCTTTAGAACAGCCCCTGCCAATCGGTTGACAACAAACCCAGGCGTATCATTGCAGATAATTGTACGTTTGCCACATTCTTC
>SMYQ01000166.1 GCA_007050885.1 Candidatus Bathyarchaeota archaeon | reverse complement strand
TATTGTGCGGGTTCGAGAATTTGGCCAGATGGAAATCGAGTATTTCGTTGATCCTGACCAATTGGACGAGTGTCCTCTCTTTGAGGAATTAGCCCCAATTCCACTAAATTTTGTGACCCGAGAAGCTCAAGAAAAAGCTGCGAAACAATCAGCTACCGACTTCACCTCCATTCAAATTAGCGTCCAGGAAGCCTTCGAAAAGAAGTACGTTCCGAATCAGTGGATGGCTTGCATTCTCGGTGATGAAGTGGAATTCTTCAAGTTATTAGGCATTCCGGATCAAGCAATTCGGTTCCGACACATGCGGCCTGAGGAAACTCCTCATTACAGTGGGGGGAACTTTGATTTAGAGGTCAATTTGAGTTTTGGGTGGAAGGAAGTCATTGGGAATGCATATCGTCGGGATCATGATTTGAAATCTCATATGAAGGGAAGCCAAAAAGATCTGAGCTATGACCTTGAAGGGGCAAAGGTAATTCCTCACGTCCTTGAACCTTCATTTGGCATTGATCGACTAATCTATGCGATTCTGGAGCACACCTATCGGCCCCAAGATAAAACGCGAGGGTGGAACTGGTTCCAGCTACCTCCTCAACTTGCCCCATATCATGGAGTTGTCCTACCCCTTTTGAACCGTTCTGAGTTGGAAGAAAAGGCAACGACATTATACTCGGTTTGTAGGGGTCAAGGTCTCGATGTACTCTACGATGCGAGTGGACGAATCGGTCGACGGTACGCTCGGGCCGATGAAATTGGGATTCCGAAGGCGGTCACAATCGATCCGCAAAGTCTTGAAGACCAGACTGCTACTATTCGGTATCGAGATACAGGGGACCAAACTCGACACTTAATCAGCGAAATACCAAACCTATTGAAATTATAACACGACTTTAGCTCTTTCTTCCGATTATCTCCCAAACCCTGAACCTTTTTCAGATTCCTTATCTATTTAGTAGTACTAGTTTCTCCTTAAGGCAATTTGATGTCAGGTTAGGTCGACAGTTATGGCAGAATCAATGGGTCGGTTTCAATGCTGGAGGTTGTATTGGCGAATGACAGATTTGGGATCTCTGACTCGCCGGTATATCGTGATTGGCGCTTTTGATGGTGCACTAACAATTGTCGCCATTGTCCTAGGTGCACTTGCAGCCGTGATGTTATTTGGCGCGATAATTGAGCCACTGGATGTGAGGATTCTTGTTAGTGCAGGATTGGCTGCGGCAATAGGTTTAGCCATTTCAAGTGGATGGGGTGCTTATGAGGCTGAACGAGTGGAACGGAAGCTGGAAATCAAAAATCTTGAGCGGCAAATGCATCGTCCAATGGACGGGTGTATGGTCGATTCCGCGGTTCGCTTTGCCACGGTCTGGGCATCGTTCGTTCACGGATTTGCTCCACTCCCGGCTGCTGTTCTTCCCTTAGTTCCCCTGATGCTTATCCCTTTTGATTTCATATTAGCAGGTGTCATTTCAGTGATCACCACAATGTTGTTTCTCTTTGTTCTAGGCTTGTGGATGGGGCATCTCGCGAAGGCGAATCTGATTTCAGGGGGATTACGAATGGTGCTTGCTGGAGTTATCACATCGGTTATCTTGGTTGTGCTTGCCGCAGTGTTTCATTAGTACATAAGATGCTGAAGGCGTCGGTTCATGATTTCATCTGGGTTTTCACTGCATCCTGGAGAAGCTTATTTACTAGCTTTCCATCTGCACGGCCCCGAACTTCTTTCATCACCAAGCCCATCAACGGACCGACGGCTCTTTCCCCGCGCTCAGCCACCATGGCTGCATTTGCCTTTACAATTTGGTCAATGATACCTTTTAGTTCAGAATGAGATATTACTCCCAGTCCAAGGTCTACAACGGCATCATCAACAGTCTTTTCGGGGTGCTGAGCCAACCAGGTTAGAAGTTCTTCGATGGCCTCTTTGGCGAACTGCTCAGCCGCTAGTCGATCAAAGAGGAGGGCAATTTGCTCTTCCGGAATCCCTTCGACATCAACTCCCTCACGTTCAAGGTTTCGCCACGTCGATTCAAGGGCAGCGGCCACAGTCACAGCTAATTCTGGGTGCTGCGTGATGATGTGTTCAAAAAGGTCAATACGCAGGGAACGAATCATAATCCCGGCCAACTCGTCACTCAGGTGGTACTCCTCTCGGAATTTCTGTAGCTTCTCTTCGGGGAGTTCTGGCAAACCCTGTCGGATTC
>SMYQ01000126.1 GCA_007050885.1 Candidatus Bathyarchaeota archaeon | reverse complement strand
GCTAATTAAGCGTTCTGCCATTCCGAATTTCCCGGAACTAGCATAATATGGGGTAAAAATCGGAAGCCTTATACGGACATAACCTGAGGGGGGTAGTCGCTCGTATTTGAGTAGGAGAACCCAATATGCGTCAATTTCAAATAACGCTCCCAGAAGAAAAAGTTGGGCAAGTGATGGAGTTTCTCGAAGAGAAAGAGGCAGTGCGCAATATCGCCAAGATTCACACAGCCCCAGGGTTCATGCTCATCTTCCGTGTTTCAGACGCAATGAGTTCAAAAATTCTCACCGATCTTGAAGCCATCGGGGTCGGGGTCCACTATGGTATAATCGACGTGTTGCCCGTTGAAGCCAGCAAACCCATGGCTGAGGACAAGGTCAGCATCAAACCAACCGAACGCCTTTCCGTCGAAGAAATCTATAGCAAAATCGCTTCTGGTACACGCCTTTCTTTTGACTTTCTAGCCCTCCTCGTCGTCTCATGTATCATCGCCGCCATCGGACTAGCTACCAATAGCCCTGTATTCATCGTCGCAGGCATGCTTCTTGCTCCTCTAATGGGGCCGATCCTCGGGCTCAGTTTTGGGGTACTGATTAGAGACCGACGCCTCGTCACCACAGGTATTAAGAACGAAGCCCTAGGGCTTGCTATCGCTGTTATTATGGGTCTTATTATGGGTGCCGTCCTCATTCCGTTGACTCTAATTCCAGGCTGGCCCTGGCCCTGGCCTACCGCAGAAATGGTTGCTCGAGCATCTCTGTGGCTGCTTGCACTCGGAATTGTTGTCGCAGCCGCCTCAGGTGCCGGCGTGGCACTCGCCGCCACAAGGGGTGATATCGGAAGTCTTGTTGGTGTCGCAATTGCTGCATCGTTAATGCCTCCAGCAGTTAATGCTGGAATGAATGTCATCTATGCAATCTTGTCTTTCATCCAAGGGAACATTGCCCTGTTCTACTTCGGATTAAGCGTCGCAGGACTCAGTTTCGTGTTAGTTCTCTTGAACATCCTCCTCATCAACATCGTTGCCATGGGCGTCTTCAAACTCAAACAAGTCGCTCCAATCAAGAGTAAATCCATCTTTTGGCACGATCTTCCACAGCTGGATAAACGACGGCGCGACGAGCTTTGGCACCGATAACGAAAAGAGTGTTCTTCTTCACCGCCAAATCGATGCCTTCTTTCCTTTCATTTATCCTGGCTTTCAAGCGTAATGCTTAATAGCTTCTGAATATGCCTATCTTATAATATGCACCGTCGTGCATATCATAATTAGCCCTGTAAACCACTGGGGTTTCAAACCATGTCAAATACGGAACAAGGTTTCAGATACGGTCTAATTATCGTCATTATTGCAGTCATAGTCGCAGCAGGCGCGATTCTCGGAATCGGCATCCTGACGACTCCGCCGGCTGAGCCCCCACCAACTGGCGAAGTCGATGTTCAGGTAATCAATGGCAGCAACACATTCAATCTCAATTACTCTACTCTTCTCACTCTAACCTCAATTGAAGGGATTTCATCCTATCAAAATCGATTCGGTAACTGGCGAGGAACAGGAACCTATATTGGTGCACCTCTGTCTTCGATTGTTGATCTTGTTGGAGGAATGGACAGTAACGACCTCATCAGGGTCAATGCAACCGATGGTTACTTCCAATATTATACCTACGACAATCTCTATCCCAATTCCTCGTTTAGAACCATACAAGGTAATTTGGTACTTGCATATTCATATAATGATACAATTCCCACTTCGTGGGCAGACGGTCCCCAATCGGCTTTCATTCCCGTAGATGGAGCCTTTAGCAACGACGATGCCAACCAGACAACCCATCCTGCGTTCTTCTTTGGCAGCGCTGGTGCCCGATGGGTGAGGAATGTCGATTCAATTGAAGTTATCCCCGATGTCTATATTCCAAGCACTTATCATGTAACTGTGATCGATGGGGATACTGAACGGGACGTTTATCCGGTTGATTTTGCCCTAATGCCTAATTTTGAAAGTCTCACCGGCTTTCAAAACATGATGGGGAATTGGCCAATGAACGGCACCTACAAAGGCGTTTTACTCTCTGCAATCATTGAACTGATCACTACAATTGATACTGATGATATCGTTAACGTCACAGCATCTGATGGAATCTACGAACAATCCTTTGCCTACTATAATCTCTACCCGAATTCATCAATCTATGCCTTACAAGGTGACCTC
>SMYQ01000196.1 GCA_007050885.1 Candidatus Bathyarchaeota archaeon | reverse complement strand
ATATTATCAAGAAAAAGGTTTGCTCAGGGAAATCGATGGAGCACAACCGATAGAAAGAATTACACAGCATATGCTGGAAATGCTCCAACCGTTTATGCATGAGGAATGAATGAGTTGGGATAGAAATATCATCCTCAAAAGTGAGGAAGAAATATTAATAATGCGCGAATCAGGGCGCATCAATGCAATGGCTTTGAACGAGGTACGAGATGCTATTCGCCCGGGAATTACAACGCGAGAGTTGGACGAAATAGCTGAAGAAGTCATCCGAAAAAATGGAGGCACACCAACATTTTTAGGTTATCCTGGTCCTTATCCCTTCCCAGCAACTCTTACGATCAGTATTAATGAAGAACTTGTGCATGGAATCCCTGGAAAGAGAAAGTTGAACGAAGGAGAAATTGTCTCTATAGACTGTGGTACAACTTTTGAAGGATTTGTTGGCGACTCAGCCATTTCTGTTGGTGTAGGTGAAATATCTCCTGAAGCTCGCCAGCTTCTAGAAGTAACCGAGAACTCCTTATTTGAAGGGATTCTGAAAATGAAAGCCGGCAATCGTATTGGAGATGTCTCTGCAGCCATCCAACGTTACATTGAGAGTTATGGATATCATGTACCTCGTGAATATACGGGTCATGGTGTTGGTAAACAGATGCATGAAGGACCCCAAGTGCCCAATTATGGGTCTCCGGGACGTGGGCAGCTTTTACGTACCGGAATGACAATTGCTCTAGAGCCCATGGTTCTTAAAGGTACTTCGCGTACCAAAGTAATGCCAGACAAATGGACAGTAGTCTCAGCGGACGGTTCATTAACTGCTCACTTTGAGCACACAGTTGCGATAACGGATGGGGATCCAAGGATCCTCACCCTACCCTAATTAGTAAGGCTGGACGATTATCGCAAGCACAGGTATAATCAAGGTTTTGGCTAAATGATGGAATTGTGTTTTTTTTTGGAGTGAGAGGAGTTTATTCAAATGAAAGTATCATCATCGATCAAAAAGCGCTGTTCCAAGTGCAAGATCGTGAAACGAAAAGGAAAACTATATGTCATTTGTGAAAATCCAAAACACAAACAGAGACAGGGATAAACGATTATGTCACGTATTGAAGGTGTAGACTTACCACGAAATAAACGAGTTGAGGTTGCGCTCACATACATATTTGGAATTGGACGACCGCGCTCAAATCAAATCTTATCTGCAACGGGCGTCAATCCAGATACAAGAGTAAAAGATTTAACAGATTCAGAGGTCACCCAGCTACGTGATTTCATTGGACAAAATTACAAAGTAGAAGGCGATTTACGCCGTGAAGTTCAATTGAACATCAAACGATTAATTGAAATTGGTAGCTACCGAGGATTGCGACACCGACGTAACTTGCCGGTACGTGGTCAAAGGACACGCACCAACGCTCGCACACGTAAGGGTCCCAAAAGAACCGTCGCAGGTCGTGGACGTAGACGTGGTGCAACTAAAAAGTAATAGAATTTAGTGAAGTGAGGTTCAATGGCACAAAGTGGAAGCTCAGGGCGCCGTAGAGGTGCACGAAAGATAAAGCGAACCCTATCATCTGCGCAAGTACACATTCTGGCAACATTTAATAATACGATTGTAACAATCACAGATGGTCAGGGCAATAGTATTACTAACAGCAGTGCTGGTTCTGTGGGATTTAAAGGTTCACGAAAAAGCACTCCTTTTGCCGCACGGTTAGCAGCAGAAGAAGCAATGAAAGCAGCCCAGGGAATGGGTGTCCAGGAGGTCGAGGTATTTGTTAAAGGTCCTGGTCCTGGTCGAGAAGCAGCTATTAGGGCGATACAAGCTATGGGCATGAAGATCACATCTATTTCAGATGTGACTCCTGTACCACATAATGGTTGTCGTCCTCCCAAAAAACGCCGAGTTTAGAAGGATCATTTAAAAGAGGTAATAATTTATGGCAAAATATCGTGGACCAGTATGTAAATTATGTCGGCGAGAAGGTGAAAAACTATTCTTGAAAGGTGCCCGTTGCTATACGCCAAAATGTGCATTCGATAGACGTGGCTATCCGCCAGGAATTCATGGAAGAAGCGCACAGTTCCGCCGAAGGCGTGAATCTGATTTCAACCGCCAACTTCGAGCAAAACAAAAAGCCCGTCGTGTATACAATACTTTGGAACGTCAGTTCCATCGATATTACCAGGCTTCATTAAAACGACGT
>SMYQ01000176.1 GCA_007050885.1 Candidatus Bathyarchaeota archaeon | reverse complement strand
GATCGAAGCCAAACACTTCAACTTCACCTTGAGTCGGGGGGAGTAGCCCACTGATCATTTTTACGGTGGTTGTTTTTCCAGCCCCATTTGGACCAAGAAGTCCATAGATTTCACCTGCTCGCACTTCAAAGGACAGATGATCAACGGCAACAGTCCGTCCAAAGTTTCGAACTAAATCACGGGCAATAATAGGTCGCCCGTTACCTTTCACAGCTTGGGTCATATTGACTCCCATGAAGGCTAAGAGAATCTAAGGCTAAATAATTTCTGAAACCAGTAGATTCTTGATTTACTAAGTCTGTTGCCGTTGATGTACAAAAATGACAAGAAATGCAGCCAGCACACTGAGGAGAGCCAAGAGGAAGAATCCAGCAACCCAAGTCCCGAAGATGAAGAAGCTAAACGTTACAATGGGAATCCCGAATGCACCGAGGCCAAAGCGGGTAAAGAAACTCCACCCAAAGACCTGACCACGACTTTCAGGATTTGACAGATTCGCAACCATGGTATTTGTGGCAGCTTGAGCGGCGAAAAATGAAAAACCAAATAACATAACCGCAGCAATTAGCAAAAGGTCACCCCAAATAATCGGAACATACGGGATGGCTAAGAGGAGTAATGCACCGCCAGATAAAAGCGTCATTCCCGTGAGGATTCGTCGCCAGCCATATCGGTCTGAGAGCCGCCCACCAATTTCTTGGCCAAAGATTCCGCCAACATATACGAGGGTGCCGATGAAACCTGCAATTACAAGTAGGGCACCAAGTTCCAATGTAATATAGACCGGGAGGGCAGTTACCGTTCCACGGTATAGCATTCCTCTAGCTACAAGAATAACGGAAACAACAAGCATTACAGCAGGAGTAACAACACTAAAGAATCCTTTACCTTGCTTCAATTTTGAATTCGGTGGGATTTTCACATCATAGACTTGAACCCGAACACGGAGGGTCACAAAGGCGATTACGATTCCGATTGCAGCTAAAAAGAGAAATATGACCGGCCAGAAAATCGTGCTTAGAATTAATGCTGAAATGAGCGGTGCCATCATTTGCCCAATACTTCCTCCAATACCATGGCGACCCAACGCCTTCCCTCGGTTTTTATCGAAAGTATTAGAAACCCATGTCGTTCCCGCAGGGTGGTATAGTCCTGCTCCAAAGGCATAGGTCATAAAGAGAAATGCGATCACGCCGATACCCAATGGCCAAAGAAAGAAAAGTGCAATTCCTGAAAACACAGAGAGCATTAAACCCAAGGCAATCACCTTCCGGGGACCTATCCGGTCACACAGAAAACCTGCAGGAATTGCTCCAAACCCAAAAACGAAATAGGCTGGCGTATTGAGTAACAAAACGACCAACCACTCAGAACCAGGGAGAATCGGAGTCACAAGAAGAAGCTTGGTAGTAATGTAGGGGAGTGCAAGCATTAGCAGGTGAACCAGACCATGAGCTGCACCAGTGATTACCAAAGTCGTATTTTGTTGGTTCACCGCTCATATCCCCGAATAATCAGTCTAGATATAGGTGCGGGCTATTCAGTCTGCCCTTTAAGTTTTTTTCACATCAATTAGGACTCCATGGATTAACACCTTTGAAGGTTTTCCTAAATGATGGAAAGAGATTAAATCGCAGAATGATTGGGTAGCCCTACTGTGTGAGGGTATACCATGGAAGCTAGTGCAGAACCACCAGCAGCAAAACCCTGGGCGGGTCGTGATCGGGCAACCTATGGTATTCTATTCCTTCTAGGGATAACCGTCGCCGCAGCCAGCGCCCTTTTACCCCCCATGACCGGGATCTTGGTTGTGAGTTTGGGTGTTCCTTCAGATGCATGGATTGCCCTCATTGTCACCATCTTCCTGTTGATCTCGGGGTTTGCGGCTATCCCTTGGGCGTACATGGCAGATCGGTCCACACGACGAAAACTCCTAATCATCAGTACATTCTTCTGGGTGTTGTGGTTCATCCCCATTCTTCTCCCCTTCATTACCTATTGGCAACTCCTGCTCTTCTACAGCCTCGCTGCAATTGGTGTTGGTGCCGCCGGTCCCCTTTCGCTCTCCATGACCATCGATTGTGTGCCAGCCCATTATCGCTCCACAACAATCGGACTACTGGCTACCGCTGCCGGGGCAGGTTACGGTCTTGGCTTCATCGTTGCAGGTCTGTTAGTCGAAGCCTTCGGCTGGCAAACTCCATTTCTTTTAATCACTG
>SMYQ01000279.1 GCA_007050885.1 Candidatus Bathyarchaeota archaeon | reverse complement strand
GGACCCTGATTCAAGAGGGTGAGGATGATAATTTCTACGAAGCTGACGCTGCCTTCACTAGTTTCAATGCGTCCTTTACCACAGAATGCCATTATGTAGTCACCGAGTTATGTAGTGCTCTACATAGCTATGTAGAAGTCTACCTATATAAACCTTCTCACACTACGATATCATCAAATATAACGCTATCGCCAACCACCTTTTCTAAAAAAACACTCGGATCCTTCAAGCTAGGACTGGGGATTGGCCTCATCTTCATGATTACTGGTATCATCATTGTCTATGTACTGATGCGACGACGATTCTAAGTCACACCATCCACCGGACCAATGGGACAAATTCCTGTCACGGTCCAGCGTTCTCTCTTGTTAGCTCACCTTGTTGGTGTTGTGTCCATGAGTATGTTTCTGTCTTTTCTCGATATTCCAAAAGAACGCTGCATATAGAAAGGTGGATGCTGAATAACTACCAAGAGTGAACCAGAACGGAATTAAATATAATCCCAAATCGAAGAGCGGACCAGTCACAAGAGTGCTAAATGCCCAAGGGAAATTCCAGGCAAACGACGATGCCGCACTCATCTGTGGACGGTAGGCTTCTGGAGTCAATTCCATTCGGAGTGCTTGATCCACCGGACCGCTAGCATTCATGAGAACTACACGAAACAGGTAGCTCACAATCGCGATAAAAGGGTTGATGATGGTGGCGATGAAGAAAAGAAATGGAAGTGATAAACTTTGGGTTACGAGAACGGTTTTCACCTTTCCGATTCGCGTTGATAATACTGGTGAGAGAAAAGCACCCGCAGCAACTGAAAGAGATCCAAATCCCTGAACGAGTCCAACCATGTAGGTGGGGAGGTTATAGAAGTCCCAGAAGAAAATGGTCAGATAGGGGATAACGAAACCAGCCCCAAGGCCAATGAACGCATTAACAATCCCGAATCGAAGGAGAAGTCTTCGTACATCTTGTTTAGCGACAGGTTCAATTTCTACAACTTCGTAGGGAATCTCACGAGGTATGGGCTGATCCTTTTCACGTACAAGAAGGAGTGGAACAATGCCTAACGATAATGGGAGGGCTTGGATGAGGAGTGCCAGTTGAAACGTAATAGAGCTATCCAAGGGGAATCCGAAATAAATGGCGAACATACCTGGGAGAAATCCGGCTAATGTGTTGGCGAAAAAGGAGCTAAGAATGAACGCTGATTGGGAGGTGCCAAATAAATGCGTCCGTTCATAAGAAGTGCTACATTTGGCTAAGAAGGGACCAAAAGCCACATTACGCATAGCCTGTCCGAGTCCACTGATTATTGCCATTGTATAAAGAATGGGAGGCAGAGGAAAGAGAATCTGGGTCATTGATGCTAAAAACGTGATGAATGAAGCCAGTATGAGTGAACGTTTGGTGCCGAACCGTGAGACGAGAAATCCCATAAACAGTGAGCAGATGGCCATTGTGAAAGCGTTGATGGACATGAGGCTTCCGACAAAGGTGTTAGAATAACCTAAACTGATGATGTAAAGGTTTAACAGGGTTTGAGAAATTCCCCAACCAAAGGCAGAGAAGACGTTACTAAGAATCAGCTTTTGTGCATTAGGTGTGAACTGGCGCATACGTTGCCAGTAGCCAATAGCATCCTGCCGTAACGTATTACTCAAAAGGGTCTCCTCAAATAGGGAAGGCACCAGGTAAATGGGCTATTTTAAGCTAATGTCTATGAGAATAATCAAAGGTTACAGATCATATTCTTTGAAGACTTCGCGCTGGATGAGGTATCTCAGAATTTCAGCAGTGCCTCCACCAATCGTCATCAAGCGCGCATCACGAAGGAATCGCTCCACTGGTCGTTGTTTCGTATATCCAATTCCGCCTAGTACCTGGAGGGCATCCGTAGCAGTTTCGATGGACTTCTCACAAGCATAGAGTTTTGCAATGGCTGCATCCTTGGTCGCGGATTTCCCAGCATCGATTAATCGGGCTGCTTTATAGGTTAGTAACCGAGCGGCTTCAAGTCTTGTAGCCATATCGGCAATTTTGAAGCTAATACCTTCAAACTCACGGATCTTCCGTCGAAATTGCACTCGATGATTGCTATAATGCACCGCCTCTTCCATCGCGGCACGAGCAACTCCATTCATTTCAGCTGCGAGAATCGTGCGTTCAGCATCAAGTCCAGCCATGACAACACGGAATCCACCATTAAGATCTCCGAGGATTTGT
>SMYQ01000029.1 GCA_007050885.1 Candidatus Bathyarchaeota archaeon | reverse complement strand
AAAATGAGCCATAGACCAATTATTATTGGAAACAGCAGTCAGTAAGACTAATGGAATAAGCAATACAATATTCTGTTCAGACACCCAACTTCTGGTCAACATTAATACAAAAAATAAAGAAGAAGCCCATCTTACCAGATCCATATAATTATCGAGTCTAGTTCTATGTAGCAGAAATATTGTCAATAATAATGCTGGAATCCACAAGTAACCTAGAGCCTCTAAATTTTCAAAAAGAAAAGTTTGATTATATAATAAATCAAAGATATTGAAGAGAGTAAAACCGCCTGCTCTGATAAAATGGAAATCTGCGTTATTGAAAATTATTGAAGTATCCCAGTTGAATATTAAAAATGGGAAATATGCAAGTAGCATAAGAACTGAAAAGAATATTGTAATGAATTTGAGATTAGATTTAAGATCATAATTCCTTTTGATAAAAATTATGAACATAGGGAGAAGAACCAATGGAAGAATCTTAAGGGATGAAGAAAGCCCTAGGAAAATTGCTGAAGAAAATAAATTGCGGTCATATAACTTGTTAAGCGCGAAAATAGTAGTCAGGATAACAAGAGAATCAAATTGACCCCAAATCGCTGAGATATAGATTATAAAAGGATTGAAAAGGAGAAAATAAAATATCTTATTGCAAGTTTCTCTCCTAATATTTTGAGTAAAAGCTATTCTCTCAACGATGAAAGCTAATCCAATATTACTAAGTATTATTGGAAGTTTGATGGCCAGATTATAGACAAATATGTTCTTTGTTGTTTGATAGATTAGTGAGTATACTAATCCTAGATACAGCGCCCAGGGTGGAGGGTAACCTATTCCCGGCAGTTCTTCAAAGAAAGTTGGGTCATCAAATATCATGCTTGCAGGAAAAATTCCATAAGGTGAATTTCCATTCGATACAGCATAACCTACAGTAAAGAAGATACCCATATCATAATGATGACCTAGAAATCCAGCGAGAGTAAATTGTAGAATTATACTTAGAGTTACTAGAATGAATCTACGATTTCTAATGATATTGATAGTTCTCATCCAGCCACTGAATTTCTTATTTCATTATCTTAAAAAGTAGATCAGTAATCTTTTCAAATGGTCTTCCAAATAATTTGTAGCCAATCTGTCCGAAATGTTTTCTAATTCTAAATTGTACAGTTCCCTTGAGTATTGCAAATTTTAGTTTAAATTCTGAATATTGGGATTTAAATTCAAGAGTCTGTTCAATAAGTTTTATTCTACTTTTTCTTGGTTCGATCAGATCGTCTTTTACTTTTTCGTATAAACCCGTTCCAGGTATAGGATAAGGAAGTGTGAATGATAGATAATCAAGAGGTAAAGTGGTTCCAAAATGTATGGTATTAAGAATCATTTCTTCACTCTCTCCAGGATAACCTATTATAAGAAACGCTCCAGTCTCAATTCCTGCTTTGTTAGCGTTATAAACTGCGCTTCTAGCTGTTTGTAGATCAATATCTTTTTTCATTAAATGTAAGGTTCTTTGATCCCCAGATTCTATACCAAAATATACTCTCTGACAACCTGCTTCCTTCATTCTAGTGGCCATCTCTGGGTCCATAGCATCAACCCTAGAAAGACATTGCCACTTTACATTCAATTTACGTCTAATTATTTCATCACATATTTTTACTACTCTCTCTTTTGAAATTGTAAAGCAATCATCAGCGAACCATATCAGATCATATCCCATATCCATTATTGACTGCATCTCGTCAACTATGTTTTCATGAGATCTTGATCTGAAACCATCTTTGAAGATCGGTCTGCTACAAAAATCACAGCGGAATGGGCACCCTCTTGAAGAGATCATGGATGTCATAGTATAACCGAATTTATTTTGGTAATATTGTTTATAGGAATCATTGTCGAATAGTTCTCTTGTAGGAAAAGGTATAGAGTCGAGATTTTCGATAGTGTTTCTTCTACCTGTATGATATGTGTTTGAACCGTCTTTGAATATTATCCCTGGAACCGTTTTTGGGTCTCTATTTTCGAAGAAAGTTTTTGCTATCTCAAGCATTGTATTCTCAGCTTCTCCGACAACCACAAGATCGAAATCGTCAAGAAAGCTTGAGGGCTTAGCTGTGGGCAGCGGTCCACCTGCAATCAGAAGATCAGTTACTTTTCGTATACTCCTTGCAAGTTCAATACTATCTTGTTCCATGGAATACATAGAATAAATTCCAACAATCCTCGGTTTTAATTCCATAATCTCCTTAAGAACACTTTTTCGATCACGAAACGTGCAATCAATTAGTTTAACTGTCAATTTCGCTTTTCGCAGAAATGAAGCTATATAGCCGATTCCTAACGGTTGAAATCTAAACGGAGATCGATCAAGTCGTGATTTAAAGAATGGATATACAAGAACAATTTCAACCAACCTGATCTCCTTATTTTATCTCTATAATATACTGATGATTTTCAACTTTTGATGAAGTTATATAACAGAATCCTGCCCAGTCCAAGCGTGGTTGAAGGAGTTCACGTCCTCTATATAGCTTTGCTCCGTCAAGTTTTATTAGACAAAACGTAATTTTTGCGGATTCATTTGTTAAACATGCTTCTTGACAGTTTGTCTCTTCCCATACACCGATATTGTCTTTTCTTAATTGAGTAAAATCATCTCTATATAGATCAAAATCTGCTGATTGCTCATTGAAAATTAGTAGTTTATTGAATTTCTTGTCAAGAATTCGTGAAGTATTAACTGAAATTACCAAATTGCCTCTTGATATTGCATAGGTTATATCTACAAATCCTTTTGAACGAGTTTTCTGAGTTGATATTCTAAGTCCCAGAATTGTTATGAACTTCATTAAACCTTTTATGAGTTTCCGGTATTTTTCGTCTCTCTTGTAAGTGTGACTTAACTTATTTGAAATAGTTGAATAGAACCTATTATTAATAGTGAATTTATGCATCCAAGTCTTTCTATGGGAACCATCCATGGAAAAAGATTTAACTAATGTTCCATTTTCATTCTTGATTTTCGCTGAAGTAGAGAAAATGATATTTCCTGGATATTCTAATGCAGGAACTCCAAAACCTACTCCTTCCCCACATAAAGAATTATTTTCTATAATCATCTTCAATCCTTTTTCTAGGGTTGAGGAATCACCTTGACTGTTATCAGGTCCTTTGTCAAGAATAAATTTGACACGATTATTTAGCTTAAGAAAATATTTTTCCGGTGCCAATGCCGTTCCCAATCGTCAATAGATACTAATAACCACTTTATTATCAAATTATATTTTCTTTAAAATTTCTAATAGCACACGCTATTTCATTAAGAATAATATTATACTATATTTTAGATAGTTATTCTCCAAGTAGGATTATCGAGATCATAGGAAATATTATCATCAATATTGCCCAGCCGAATACTATCTTTGGGACACTGAAGTTTCCGATTTTCTTAACATATCTTTCCATAGCTGCAAGAGGGACTAGTATTAGTAATGTTATATTGAATATGCTTGTGGACATTTCATGTTCCACTGGCAGAAATGCAGATGTATCCGGAAGTCCCCATCTGAGTAGGAAGAAGATCAATGGCATATGCGCTAATCCAATATATGCAAAATTCAGGAAATGGATTTTCTCCCAAGCTTTCAATCTAGGATTTGGTTGTAGGATTTTGAATTTTCCTGTCATCTCCAGAAGATACAATATGATTAGGATTGCCAGAAATGCGATAGACATGTACAGTACATCAAGATACCACCACATAGCTAGAAATAACGGAACTGTAAGAAATGAAGAGATTACAGCAAAAAATTGGCATGCTAGACATCTTGAATAGTATGCAATTCCAACCGTTATGAATAGAATAGGCATTACAAAATTATGACCCCACCTGATATCAGCTTCATAAAGCGGCATTGCTGGTCCTAGCCAAAAAAAGATCCACAATATTCCTAATATGAGAAGACCAGTTCCCACATTCATATATTTTGACATCTTCTCATTCAAAGAATTCACCAGAATTTCTTCTGTCAGTATATACTATATTAATCTAAAGAGATGAAGCTTATTCTTCATATTCATTTTTCGACATTAGCCAGAATACATTTCCAGATAGATCTTTGAATTTCGCTATAGTGCCTCCAGTTTTTTTCGAAGGTTCTTGAGTGAACTCGACACCCTTTTTCTTCAATTCTTTGCAAGTATCTTCAAGATTATCAGCTAAAAGGAGGATTCCAGTATTACCAAGTTCCAGTTCATCCATCTTGCAGAGATGAATCTCAGACGTCCATCCTTTAGGTGCAACTGTGACCCAATGATCATCTCTTTCCCGAACCTCAAAGCCAAGCTTTTCTTGATACCACGATATCGCTTCGTCTATATCGGAAATTATAACCGGAATACTTCTTATTTCAGTTATCACGTTTCAATCCCTACTAACATCTATTGATCTTTATCAGATAGAAATTATAATGTTAATATCACATTTACTGATTTCAATATTACTCGATACAATTGATCTCTTGATGGAGAATCAAGAGCTACATTTAAGTATAGAAAAATATTCCATGAATCTCAAGGTGAAATAATATGAAGTTACCACATGTTGGACACGAAAAACACCTATGCAAAATATGGGCAGACACTTACGATGTTGATGAGGTAAAAGGAATCATAAAGGATGCCCAGTTCGTTTGCAAGGTTTGTGGAAGAGCCGCAGCAAACAAAGAAAACCTATGCGATCCTGCTCCACTTTAAATTCTAAATCATAATTCTCCTTTTTTTTTTGAAAAAGCAATAAATGTGTATTTATTATTAAAAAAACTGAAATCTTTTCCAGTTAATTTATTCGTTAAAAGATTAAATTTACTATTTGCTTGTCTCTAAAATTTTTGTCGCTACTTCTTGAGCCCTCAAAGCATCATCCGTTGTAATATCAGGCTGTTTATTCTGAAGAATAGATTGTATGAAATGTTCATCTTCTTGGAAATGCCCCCAAACTTTTGCACCGCGCTCTCTAAATATCCACATTTGCTTCTCAGGATCAGAACCGAAAAGAGTCAATCTATCATTTCCTTCCGACAAAAGACTATTCGTATTATCTCCAAGAACTTCCAATCTGACCATGCTCATCGCATGTCTAACAAGTCCACTGAATTCTAATGTAACAACTGTATTATTAGAGAATTCAAGAACCGCAAGAGAAGCGTATCCATTTGTTCCACCTAGCTCCGGGAGAATTGTGTCTTTTGATACTGCGTTAACTTTTCTGACTTCAGCATTTAGAAGCCATCGTAGAAGATCGATAGACCACACAGATAATGTGAATGCTGGACCGCCTCCACTTTTCTCCTTATTCCATGCCCATGATGTCGGAGGCCATTGCCTTGCAAGGTCTACAGCAGGTATAAATTCTCGATAAAAGATTGCTGCCGGTTTTCCAATTGACCCTTTATCAATTAGCTCCTTTGCCTTAACATAATTCGGTGTAAATCTGAAATTTAAACTGGGCATTAAAATCACGCCAGCTTTCTTTGCCTCATCAACTATTTCTTGAGCATCTTTCATGTTCGGCGCTAAAGGCATCTCACATAAGACATGCTTTCCAGCCTTGAGAGAATCAATAGCTATCTTCTTATGCAAAAAAGTTGGAACTGATATTACCACAGCGCCAACTCTTGGATCATTAATCAGATCCTCATGAGTAGAATACGCAGACTTTATTTTTGATTTGTCTGCTGCCTTCTGCAAACGTTTCTGATCAACATCAGCTATAGCCACTAATCTGGAACCAGGTATTCTTTGGAAAGATGACAGATGCGCCTTTTCTCCTACAAAGCCAAGACCTATAATTCCAATACCAACTTCAGTCTTAGTCAAGAATCATCAGGTATAGCGGAAATATCCACATATAAAAATCTGAGGCTTTGTTTAGATATGGTAAGCAAGGGTTTCTTTCATCTGCCAGCCATAACTTACTATTTAATTATCTTGAAAAAAGCTCAAATATTAAGTGACAGTTGGTAGGTAGGTAGGTAGTATATTATCATGGTCAAACTATCCTGCCATCATTGTGGCCACTCTTGGGACTACCAAGGCAAAACAAAATATTATGCAACATGTCCAAATTGCCGATATAAAGTCAGAATTCAACCAGAAGAAACAACCAAACCAGAATTGAAAAGAAGAGACTTAGATCCACGAAAAACATTATCAAAAGGGAAAAAACCGAAGAAATTAATCGGTATAGCCGCCATAGTCAGCAGAGTTATTGAAAAACATCGAAAGAATAAAAGTATGTTAATTCAGATATTACTTCAGTTACAAAACGATTTTGGATGGCTTCCCAGAGAAATGCTTACTGAGGTTAGCAAACAATTAGAAATACCACTAAATCGTGTATATCAGATTGCAACATTCTACAAGGCTTTTTCATTAGCTCCAAGAGGCAGACATCTGATTAGAGTCTGTATGGGAACATCATGCAAAGTAAGAGGCGCTACAACCATTCTAGATAAACTACAAAGCACATTAGAAATTGAAAAAGACCAAACAACACCAGACGGAAGATTCAGTCTTGAAACAGTGAATTGCGCAGGCTGTTGCGCATTGGGTCCTGTAATAACAATTGACGGCGACTATCACGGAAATCTGAAGGTAATGGATACTGAGAAGATATTAGCAAAATACAAGTGAGCAAATATTGGAGTCAATAAAACCAGTAAGAAATCTGGAAGAATTTGAAAAACTACGCCAAAAAATTAAAAACGAACGTGGAAATAAAAAACCAACCATCTCAATATGTATTAGTACAGGATGTGTCGCACTTGGCGCCACCTCAGTTCTTGAGGCTTTTAAAAACGGTATAAAGAAGACAAAATTGGTAGAAGAAGTTGAGATCAAAGAAACAGGTTGCCTAGGGTTCTGTGAACAAGGACCGCGAGTAACGATTTACCCAGATGAAATATGCTACTTTAAAGTCAAGCCTGATGATGTTCAAGATATTATTTCTCAGACCATCAAAGAGAATAAGATTGTTGAACATTTACTGTATACGGATCCTATAACCCAAAAAAAAATACGAAGACTAAATGAGATCCCTTTCTATAAAGACCAGCTTAGACCACTTTTAGAAAATAATGCAAGAATAGATCCGAAAAATATACTAGATTATATCCATTTAAATGGATACGAGGCCCTAGCAAAGGCCATCACCCAAATGACCCCCCAACAAATTATAGATGAGATCAAGAAATCTAAATTACGTGGCAGAGGTGGAGGTGGATTTCCAACCGGAATAAAATGGGAAACCACACGAAACGCCACAGAACAAACAAAGTATGTTATTGTGAATTGTGACGAAGGAGATCCAGGTGCCTTCATGGACAGATCACTTATGGATGGCAATCCTCACAGTGTTCTGGAAGGACTAATCATAGGAGCCTTTGCTATAGGTGCAAAAGAAGGTTATGTATACGTAAGAGAGGAATACCCACTTGCAACGGAGAATATTACGACTGCAATTGACCAAGCTAAACAGTATGGATTTCTTGGTGAAGACATTTTAGGGTCAGGATTTAATTTCAACGTTAAAGTTCACAAGGGTGCAGGAGCATTTGTTTCAGGGGAATCTAGCGCCCTTATGACAGCAATTGAGGGGAAAACAGGTGAACCCAGACCAAAATATATTCGCACAGCTGTTAAGGGACTCTGGAATAAACCGACCTGCTTGAATAATGTCAAAACATGGGCAAATGTACCACTCATAATAATGAAAGGTGCAGAGTGGTTCACGAATATGGGCACTGAAGGTAGTAGTGGGACTGCAATTTTCTCTCTTGTGGGTAAGATCAAAAACACAGGTTTAGTAGAGGTTCCTATGGGTATCACTCTTCGAGATCTGATCTTTAAGATAGGTGGAGGCATCATAGACGACAAGAAGTTCAAGGCCGTTCAGACTGGAGGTCCATCTGGAGGATTTATTCCTGAAAAGTATCTTGACCTCCAAGTAGATTTTGACGAGTTAGACAAAGTTGGTTCCATGATGGGATCCGGAGGTTTGGTCGTTATTGATGAGGATACTTGTATGGTAGATTCCGCCAGATATTTTGTGGATTTTCTGTTAGAAGAATCCTGTGGAAAATGTATTCCTTGCCGTGAAGGATTGAGAGTTCTATCTAAGATTCTTGGCAATATTTGTGAAGGAAAAGGGGAACATGATGATATTGGAATAGTTGAAGATATTTCCCTGACAATGGAGAATGCTTCATTATGTGCATTGGGCACAACTGCAGCTAATCCTATTTTAACATCTCTGAAATATTTTAGTGAAGAATGGGATCAACATATCAAAGAGAAGAAATGCATAGCAAAGGCCTGTAAATCTCTCATAGATTATTACATTGATCCGAAAGAATGCCAAGCTTGTCTAATCTGTCTTCGAGAATGTCCAACAAAAGCAATCGAAGGTGAAAAGGATCAAGTACATTGGATCGATCAGGAAAAATGTGAGAAATGTGGAATATGCTATGAAGTATGCAAATTTGATGCAGTCAAGAAACTTTCAGGTGAAAAGATCCCCTCAAAACCAGCTAAAGGAATGAAACCAATACGTAAAGGTGCAAAACAATGAAGACTCTGACCTTGAAGATTGATGGAAAAGAGTTAGAAGCAGAGGAAGATATGACGATTCTCGAAGCAGCTGAGAAGCTAGGTATCTATATTCCCACACTCTGTCACCATAAAAATTTAGAACCTTATGGTGCATGCCGGATTTGCAGTGTTGAAATCGAAATGAAAGGAAAAACAAAGATTGTGGCCTCATGCTGTTATCCAGTCAAAAAAGATCTTAATGTAATAACTAGATCCTCCAAAATAGAGAAGAT
>SMYQ01000098.1 GCA_007050885.1 Candidatus Bathyarchaeota archaeon | reverse complement strand
ATATTTAGGATGAGCTTCTGGGTTTCCCAGAACAACGATAACCACAGGTGATTGTTTCATGAATCGTCCGTGGGGATGTAGTTGCCCTAATCGAGTTCGCGTCACCGGATCTTGAACTACGATAAAGTGCCATGGTTGTTTGTTTGAAGCCGATGGTGCCCATTGTGCGGCTTCGAGAATTGTATCGATTTTTTCCCTTTCGACCTTTCGAGGTAGATATTGACGAATGCTTCGTCGGTTTTTAATAATATCAACAAGATCCATGGTTGTTCTCCTAAAGCAGCAGCTGAGACCCCTGAAATAGTCTTACCATGCACTATAATGGTCGATTCTCCTCTTCTAGAAAGAATGTTGCGGATGATGGTGTAAATGGCTGATAATGAGAAACAAGTCGCGTGAAATGGTGCTCAGGACCTATTGACATGGCTGCATCAATCCAGATATAGCTGACTTCTTGACCGAAGCGTTCAGTAGAGAAGCGACCGAACATTTGAGATAAGTAGGTTTGGAGCACTTGTCGGCGTCGGGTAAGGATTCCAATCTGTGTTTGGATCTTCTTCCGATTCAAAGTTTTTGTTTCTTCGCGTTGACGGGTAATGAGGGTATTTCTTTCCTTTTCGATTTGAGATTCAGCTTTCACAAGGTTCTCAAAAGTTTCGGTAATATGCTCTTCACTCGCAGCGAAAAGCGATTGAATAACACCCATGTTCTCTTCCCGGTACCCGGTCTGGATGGCGGACTTGAAGCATTGAAGTTCCTCATGGCTAAGAGGATTCAGTCCTTCACGTACAAGGCGTTTAGCAGTTCGGGATACCCAGGGGTTTTCATAGTATAAGCGGGTGTAACGATAGAAAATCGGCACGATGCTGTTGGCTGCTCTAAGGGCTGGAGCAACTTGAGCATGGTAGCTGGTCTCACCTGCTCCACCAACATGGAGGATGACAGGCGTGTAGCTTTGAACAAGAAATGCTCGTGAGTCGACTCGTGGTGAAAGAAATTGTTCCCATTCGGTAAGATCGGGAGCATTCGCCTTCGTTTCAATCGTGTGCTTCGTTTTACATTTCGGACAAGTCGCAGAGAGGGTCGTGTGACCTAATGATGGCTCTGCAGTTATTATCGGATCAAGGCGTGTTCGATGACAATCTTTTGTGGGGCATTCAAGATGGAAAGGAACATAATCATCCGCTCGTCGACCTATACCCGGTTCATATCCTAGTTGTTCTAAATTGGTCGCACTTTCATTAAGTGCATGGATTAGGGTTTGTCGATTTGGTTCCGCAAGCAGAAATTCGAATGCAGGCAACATTAATTCTCGAATCGCTGGATTAGAAAAAACTTGGAAAAGAATCCCAGCATCACGAGCCATATTCACAATCCGTAGCCAAAGATATGTGGTCCAATCTGAGAGGGTAGTTGCTTGGGCATGAGTTGTTTCCAAGATTTTTCGAAGATCATCGGCACGTTGTTCATAGAGGTTCTGATTCTTCTTCGCGGACCCAGCTACTAATTCATGATATGTTGCTGATATTTTTTCATTGACCTGTTTCAACCAATCCCTCGATGGCTTTGGTATAACGTGCATTGGCGACATCCGATATGCTGCAGGAACTGGCAACGAAAAAGTCAAGCCACGGGGTCCCGGACTTGGTAGATGAACGACGGTTAATTCTTTCTGTTCATGATCATGATCACCAACAAACATTACAGGCGTCGCTCGTTGAAGTGCAGCAATTTTTGTAATAGCCGCCATTTTGTTTATCACAAACCCCGGTCCTCCTAGGAGGGCAGGCTGGTGTCCCGCTTCAATGACGGCTCCCTGCTCCTCAAGCTTTGCTAGATTCTCCTTTGTCTGTGGCGTGACCATCCCGAATTGTTGGTGGATGGCCTTTATACTCTGGCATAATTTCTTCAGACGCTCCTGGGAGTACAAGGGTTGGTATTTAGAGTACTTGCCAATTATGGGCGTACTCAGGCTCATGGCTTCCTTGATATGGTGTGGAATAGGTCCCCAAAATTGAACCGCTGCATCGTTTCCATCAAATATGTAATCGGCGAAGAATTTACTGGATGAGGGCTTTGGAGTCACGGTTTGGCTCCTCCTTGGTCGCCTGTCGAACGGCGAGTCCAACGAGAAAGGTTAGGAAGCCTAGTGTAAGAATGAGGGCAATTAGTGTTGCCATATTGGTCGCTAGGTAATCGGCATCGATTATTGGGATGGAGCCAAGGGATGTCCATTCTTCCAATTCAATTCGATG
>SMYQ01000253.1 GCA_007050885.1 Candidatus Bathyarchaeota archaeon | reverse complement strand
AATGGACAGAACGCACAAAGCTGTTCACAAAAAGGGACGTGAATATAGATGCCGACATGTTCGGTGTCTATATCCTCCCAGTTGACATCAGTGTATTCAAACATGATTTTTGAAAAGCTGTTAGCGAGGAAACGGTTGGCAATCCGGTTTAGCATGGTAATACTTCCTGTCGAAAAAGTAATACTGCGATGATATAAATATAATGCTATTTACCATACAACCGCGTGTGAAGTGATACTCCATGTCGAAGCCAGGTGTTTCCCGAATCAGCATCTCGTTACCTCCCGCGCTCCTTGAGGATTTTGATGCCGTGATTACAGATATCGGATATGATCGGTCCAAGGCTATCCAACAGGCCATGCGCGATTTCATTTCCGAATATCAATGGGATGCAGCCCCCAGCGCTTCCGCGGTGGGCACAGTAACGATAATCTATGATCATGATGTATCTGGGCTAGAGAGTGAACTCACTGCAATTCAACATCAGCATACCGACCTGATTACATCAGCAACGCATATTCATTTGGATAGCCATCAGTGTCTTCTTGTTATCGTAGTGAAGGGTCCGGCTGTGAAAATAAAGCAGCTCGCATCCAAGTTGCAGGGCTTACGGGGCATTCATCAGCTAAAAGTCACGAGCTTAATGGAGGCGCTAGCACCCACAAACTCGCATTCTCACTAATCTTTCTAGGATACTTTAGCAGAGTTTTTTAAAATCTGGACCAGGCTCGTTGCACCATTTCGCTGGTCATCTCAATGACCGGTTGCATCTCATCAGCTGGGGCTAATCCGATTTCAGGAGCAATCTTCATGATTGAAACGTGAGCAACATAGATTTCACTCACATCCTCATACACGACAAAACTACACGGAAACAAGAACCCCACGTTCTTTGATATATCCAGGGCGGCTTTTGCGAGTTTGGCTCCACAAGCACAAATCATCGTGTACCGTGGATAACCTTCTACCCCAAGTTTTTCCTTGAAGATTGCATGAATCGGTTTTGTCATCAGAACAGAGAATCCTTCCTCTTTGACGATTGTCTCAACGTGTTTACTGCGTCATCAAAGTCCATTTCCAACAACCTATTCCTAAGTAAAATCCTCGTATGCTTTAAGAGCTTAATGTGTGGACATCAAGACATGTCAAACACGGACCATAGCCACAGCTTTTCTTGCCTCCAGGAATTAGATTAACCCACAATAACGTCTTTCTCTCTGTTTTGATACCGGAATATTCTTGAATTCACCAGTATCCCTAAACCCCGGGGTTTTACAATGGGTAAGCGAGAGAAGGAACGACCCATCGCGTTAGACGCGTACGAAACCATGGCTGAAGAATTTAACGCCCGAATTGAGACGAAATCCTATAATGCCTACCTTGAACGGCCAGCTACTTTATCCCTTCTCCCCAAAGTGAAAGGCAGGCAGGTCCTTGATGCAGGATGTGGCCCTGGACTTTACGCAGAGCTTCTTCTCGAAAAAGGGGCGACCGTGACAGCTATTGATATAAGTCCAAAAATGATTGATCTTGCGAAACAACGGCTAGGGAAACGAGCTTCAATTCGTCTCGCGAATCTTGAAGAGCCTTTAGATTTCTTATCCGATAAGTCCATAGATGTTATACTATCGTCCCTTGTATTAGATTATGTTAAGAATTGGGATCGGCTTTTTCTCGAATTCGCCCGTGTCCTCAGGGATGATGGAGCCCTCATCTTCTCAATCGAACATCCCGCTGCCAAATGGGCGAATCCAGAACATCCAAGGCGCACCATCAAACCAAAAAACTACTTTGCCCTCGAACTCGTTGAATTCGTATGGACCGGGTTCGGTAAACCGGTCCCAGTCCAATCCTATCGTCGTCCCCTCAGTACACTTTTCGAGAGTCTACGTAGTGCAGAGTTATACATTGACAAACTCATAGAAGCTCAGCCAACAGAAGACTTCAAACGAGTAAATCCTGAGGATTGGGACAAGGTCTGTAGAAATCCCACCTTTCTCTGTATCCGTGCCCGAAAACACCTATGAACCCAACAAATCGAGCATAGTCTTGACATCAGTAGTGGGCTTTTGACACCTATAATTAGTGCAAACATACGCAGTGGCTTTATCATCAA
Source organism: Candidatus Bathyarchaeota archaeon (assembly GCA_007050885.1). The sequence continues at coordinate 140 of SMYQ01000253.1, read as the reverse complement.
TCGTCTTGTAATCCTTTGTAAATGGAGCTATCTCAGTGATGTGCTCCGCAGTTTTATCGCGGGGAATGAGAAGGAGAACCTTGTTCGGAAGAAACTGATTATTAATCGTCCGCACCAATAGTTGGGTATCGGGGGCTGCT
>SMYQ01000043.1:22953-37890 GCA_007050885.1 Candidatus Bathyarchaeota archaeon | reverse complement strand
ATTGCAATCTTAGCTCGAAGTTCTTGTTTATTCATTTTTTTCGCCTTAGTCCAAGAACTTCAGAGATTACTTTTCGTAAATGGTAAGACATTGCTAATATGTTCTAATTATTTTATAATATCAAGTTATTTTTTAAAGAAAATGGGCACTGGAGTTAACATGTGTCTTATTATGAATCTCTGATTAGATGTCTATTCAATAATTTAAAAATAATTTAGCCTTGACTTTGTAAAATAAGTCATTCCTTGATTTCACTTTCGAGTTTCTGAATCATTTTAGAGAGTTCATCGACTATTTTACTATTATCGCTATCTGTTAATTGACTATTACATTTAGGACATCGAAATGCTGATTCGATTGCTTCTTCGAATGGGAGACGTATATTTCCACATTTGTTGCAGACAAAGAAGTTATGAGAGTTCTCATATTCAAGTCGGGTTCTCAGTTTTTCAGCTGTTCTCTTTTTACGACTTCGAACGAATGCATCTAATTGATCGGGCTGTAGTTTCCAGTAGAATATGTACCAACCAGTTTTTTCGTCTCTAACTCTAGTACATGAAACCAAGGTTTTGTCATAGAGTTTGTACAGGACTTTTCTAACAATATTTAGACGTACACCTGTATCGTTTGCAATAGCATCATCTGTAGCTTCCTTTAACTTGACTAAGGATCGAACTATCTTTACAGCCTCATCTTCTCCTAAGAGACTGGCTACTTTCATCAATTCATCGTCAATAAGTGACAATTTTGGGTCCTCTGAATAATATAACCTAATCAGCAAACTAGGAACAGTACTTCTGATTTCCTGGTTTTTATCAACTCACTTAGTTTAGTGTATTTTATATTTCTTGAATAGTCCTACTCTTATATGCTTCTAATGCTGTTTTTGTTACTTTAACCTCGCTGGTTTAAATATCAAATGATTTAACCTTGATTTATTTCATCACTTAGTCGAGATTACTATCTTTTTTCGGTCGGATGGTAATATTTTTAATTTTCCTTTTGGTGTATCGCTGAATTTATCGTCTTCGAATAATCGATCCAGAAATACTGCTATAGCAGCTACCTCAGAATGTGGTTGGTTTCCAATTGCAACATTGAAATCTGAAACATCACTATTATAGAATTCGGAAGGTACTTTCTGACTTCCAACTAAAACTAGGATATTTTTTTTGGAGAATTTTATTCGTTGTATTATATCACTTGATTTAATGTTTTCTCCGTACATCGTGAGATGTACAGTGATTCCGCCTTTGTATTTCCACAATTTAATGTATTTTCGCCATGAGACTCCCATTTCTATTTTGAAGTTGCCGCCCCATTTATCGATGACTCGTTTTATAGTACTCTCAACAGTTTTATCTTCAGAGTCAGCTAAGACAAGACCTGAAGCGCCGAAAGCTCGTGCTGTTAGTGCAACATGGCTGGTAACCCTGATATCTCTATGTCTGTGCCCCCAGCGGAGGATTATAACTTTCAAGCTTAATTTTTCTCCAACAAATAAAATCCATATAGGCTTATTGTTGATGAAAAAGTGAATAGGTTAAACTCTCATTACTTCTTTTTGTACTGGATTACATCTCCTAATGTGAGTCCAGCTTGGTCAGGTTTTCCTGTTTCGACCAGAGTTTCACTCCTAGGAAGAAGAAGTTTGATTCTCAATGTGTGTTCTAATGCCCGACTAATTCTCAAGTCTGGAGTCATCTTTCCTAATTCGATTTTCTGAATTATTGAAAGTCTCTCTTTCACAGTTCTAGCTAAATCTTGTTGTGACATCTTCTTCTTTTCCCTAGCTTCCTTAATCATTTTCGGAAAATCTTCAGCAACTTCCATTTCCTCAACTTCTCTCGGTAGTCTACTTTCGCCAGTCCTCTTTTTTACTGGAATTCCTAAAGTTCTTCGTTTTGTTTGTGATGGATATCTCTCTGTATTGATATCCGGTTCACCAAGGTTTGAACATTTAATGCAAACAAGAAGTTTTGAACCTTCGAGTATTATTCTCTTGCTAGGACCATAAATTTTTGAACCACAAATTTCACAATTCAATTCTCTTTAAACCATCCTGAAGCTAGGTATGGAAGTTTAAATCAGAAAGGAAGCTATTAGCTTTACGAGTCAATTATGGAAAGAGCTAACCTCTGGGATCTAAGAAAACTTAGAGGAGTCGCTAACTATCAATTGGGGAGATTAGTAGGCGAATCTCTGTTTCCAGAAGGCATTAAGATTACAAGATCTCCCAGGACCAGAAAAATCAAACTAATATTTTTTAGGCAACAGCTATTGGCGACTTTGAGGAATACAGATGGACTTCTCAGCCTTAATATTCCAGGAGCAAAGAGAATTCTAAGAAAATTAGGAAATAAAACTCCTCTAAGAGTAACTGTCAAGGATGGTTATCAGGATTTTATTAAATCTGGAAGAAATCTATTTGCGAAACATATTATGAAAGCAGACCTAGCTATAAGGCCGCAAAATGAAGTAATTATAGTAGATCAAAAGGGAAATCTTGTTGCTGTTGGAAAGGCTGTTCTAAGTGGTTATGAAATGTTGTCTTTCAAGTTGGGTGTTGCTGCCAAAGTGCGAAGAGGTGTTGATGAGAATAATTAGATAATTTTTGAATCCAAGATGAACATTCGGGAATTTCTTATGAAACAACCTTTTTCAGCAAGATAACTTATTTTCTTCAAGGAAAATAGTCAAATGATTTAGTTAGAGGTTTGTATGTATGGCACACAAAGCCTTCCGATCTTTGAAGGGAATGCCCTCTGGTAGAGACGCTCTTCGTATGATGCAAAAAATGGGGATGGATACAAAATCATTAGATGATGTCCGTGATGTTACAATAAGGACATCTGATAGAAAAATAATCATTGAAGAGCCTCAAGTCATGTCCATTGCTATGCAAGGTCAGAATATGTATCAGATAACTGGTGGAACTATTAGAGAGGAGACAATTACATCTGAAACAAAAGTTACGATACCTGAAGAAGATGTGAAAATGGTCGCAGAACAGGCTAACGTTTCAATGGATGATGCGAAAAAGGCTCTTGAAGGATCAGGTGGAGATTTAGCCGAGGCTATAGTGTCATTAAAAAAGAAGGTTTAATGTTAAATCGAATGTCCTTTTATTCTTTTCAGACGAAAGAAGTCTTCTCTTTCTCGCTCCTCAAGATACATTCTGATGAAACGTATTGTATTATCCATTCTTGGTATTATGACATATTCTAAGCTGTTGACTCTTCTTTTGACTGATGCTATTGCCTCAGCAAGTTTTGTTAGAGCAGCTTCAATTCCTGATAATTCAGCAAGGATTTTCACTGCATCAATCATTGCCATTGAAGCTTCGTCGAGCCTTGCAGAAGTCTCTGTGAGATTGTATGGATAATCGCTTATAGGTTTCATATCTATTTGAACGGTTGGAATTGATACTCCTATTATGCTCCGAGTTTTGGTGATAACATCGAATTTTTCTTCTGTAACATAGGCTAATTCCTCAAGCTTTGAATAACCCATTATCATCTGAGCTTCAGAATATGCCATATATGCTACAGTAAGTGATTCTTGGGCTTTTCTTCTAAGGCCAGATATCTCTCTAGCAAATTCGAAAAATTCTATCATTAAAGCATCAAGTTTTTCTCTTAGCAGTTCTCTTCCACGTTCGGCGATGTTCATTCTTTTTCTTAGCGCTAATAGCTCCATTCTTGTAGGATGGATATTCATCATCTGTTCTGACATAGTTACTCACTAGGTTTTTCCTTTGTACCTTGGATGATGGTTCTTGATTGTATCTGGATCGATTCTCTTCAGTTCACTTTCTGGAAGATTAGCGAGTAATTCCCAACCGAGATCTAGAGTCTCCTCAATTTGTCTATCTTCATACAATCCTTGGGTAACGAACTTTTTCTCGAAAGTATCTGCAAATCTGAGATACATTTTATCCCTTGAGGATAGAGCCTCTTCACCCACAACGGCTACTAAATCTCTAAACCCTCTGCCTTCAGCATATGCATAATATAGTTGATCTGCAACCTCCCTATGGTCTTCGCGTGTTCTTTCTTTCCCTATCCCTTCTTTCATTAATCTTGATAATGACGGTGAAACGTCAATTGGTGGATAAATACCCCTTCTATAAAGCCCTCTATCAACGATAATCTGCCCTTCAGTGATATAGCCTGTTAGATCTGGTATAGGATGTGTCATGTCATCCTGGGGCATTGTAAGAATAGGCATTTGAGTGACAGATCCCTTACTTCCATGAGTTCGTCCTGCACGTTCATAAATTGTTGATAGATCCGTATACATATAGCCTGGATACCCACGACGGCCTGGAACTTCTTCCCTCGCAGCAGATATCTCTCTCAAAGCTTCACAATAGTTTGTCATGTCGGTCAATATTACTAGAACATGCATTCCTAGTTTATGAGCAAAAAATTCGGCGGCAGTCAATGCGATCCTTGGTGTTAGAATTCTCTCAATTGCTGGATCTTCAGCAAGGTTCACGAACAAGGTAACATGTTCGAAAGCGCCCTGCTTTTCAAAATCTTCTTTGAAAAATTGCGCTTCATCGGCCGTTATTCCCATAGCTGCAAATACAGTTGTGAAAGGTTCATCCGTGCCTCGCACTTTCGCTTGACGTGCAATCTGTGCAACTATGGTGTTGTGAGGTAGACCTGATCCAGAAAAGATTGGCAGTTTCTGTCCTCTGACTAGCGTATTCATTCCATCTATCGTTGAAATGCCTGTTTGAATGAAATCTCTAGGATAATCTCTAGAACATGGATTGATGGGTGCCCCATGAACATCGATATACTCTTCTGGAATTATCTTAGGGCCATCATCGATTGGCTCTCCACTACCGTCGAATACACGGCCAAGCATATCGGACGAAACTGGGAGTCTAACAGTCTCACCACTGAAGGAAACGCTTGTTGCAGTAACATCCAAACCTGATGTTCCTTCGAAAACTTGGACGACAGCAACATCTTCACCAACTTCAAGAACCTGTCCTCGTCTTTCATCACCATCAGGAGTAGTTATCTTTGCAACTTCACCGTAGCCAACTCCTTTAATGGCCTTGATAAAAAGCAATGGTCCAGCAATTTTGCTAATAGTACTATACTCTCTCCCAACAATCGTTGACATTTATTATCCCTCTCACGCAGAAATTACTTGAGATGTTAATTCGGTGAACTCAACATCTATTTTCTTTAAAAATTCATTAGAGAAAGAGTCGAAATCTTCTGGAGCTTGTATCTTCATTCTTGCTATCTCATCCTTAACTGGCAACTCAATCACTCTTTGAAGAGGTATCCCTTTTTCAATAGCTCCTAACATACCTCGATAGAATCTCATTATTATCTTAATCATATTGTGACTTTTCTTTAAAGGACAATAACTATCAACTGGATGTACAGCGCTCTGAACCAGAAAATCTTCCTTTAACATTCTAGCTGCTTCTAGAGTTACTCGCTGGCTCTCAGATAAGGCATCAGGACCGACAAGCATTACTATCTCTCTTAATTCTTCATCCCTTTGAAGAATCTGCATTGCCTCACGACGAAGCTCTACCCAATCTTCTGCAATATCTTTCTGATACCATTGCTGTAAGGAGTCGAAATATAATGAATAGCTTGTGAGCCAACTTATTGCCGGGAAATGTCTTCTCTCAGCCAGTGCTTTGTCAAGAGCCCAAAAAACCTTGACTATACGTAAAGTATTCTGTGTCACTGGCTCCGAAAAGTCTGACCCTGGAGGCGAGACAGCGCCGACAACTGACACAGAGCCAAGCTTAGATTCACTTCCCAATACCTCAACTCTCCCAGACCGTTCATAGAATTCTGCTAATCGAGACGCCAAATAGGCGGGGTATCCTTCTTCACCAGGCATTTCCTCAAGTCTTCCAGAGATCTCTCTCAAAGCCTCAGCCCACCTAGAAGTTGAGTCGGCCATCAAAGCAACATTGTAACCCATGTCTCTGAAATATTCACTAATTGTTATTCCAGTATAGACACTGGCTTCACGTGCGGCAATTGGCATATTAGAAGTGTTTGCGATTAAAATTGTTCGAGCCATAAGAGATTCCCCTGAACGGGGGTCTTTAAGTTGAGGAAAACGTTCTAGAACCTCAGCCATCTCATTACCTCTCTCTCCACATCCAACATAAACTATTATGTCTGCATCGGCCCACTGAGCCAATTGATGTTGCATAACAGTTTTACCCGTTCCAAAGCCGCCAGGAATCGCTGCTGTTCCACCTTTTGCAATAGGAAAAAGAAAATCTATGATTCTTTGACCTGTAATAAGAGGTGTATCTGAAGGGATCTTTCTTTTAAATGGTCTCGCTGTTCTCACAGGCCAAGTATGAGCGAGTTTAGCTGATTTTTTTCCAGATGTGGTCTCAATTATACATATTTCATCATCAACAGTGTATTCTCCCTCATCGACAATACTTAGAATAGTTCCTACAATTCTAGGAGGAACCAGAATTCTATTTTTCACAAGAGAAGTCTCTTCCACGGTACCAAGTATATCCCCAGACTGAACTTTCCCATTTTTCTTTTGTGTTGGAATGAATTTCCATTTTTTCTTACGGTCTATAGCTGATACGTTTATTCCTCTCTCTATAAAATCTCTGTAGAGCTCTTTAATGATTGGAAGTGGTCTCTGTATTCCATCGTAAGTTTGACCTATTATCCCAGGACCAAGATCAACTGACAGAGGTTTACCTGTTCTCTCTATCTTCTCTCCAGGTTTGATGCCGGTTGTCTCTTCATAAACCTGTATAGTGGCCCTGTCACCTTCAAGTCTGATTATTTCTCCAATTAACCCAACATCGCCAATCTTAATAAGTTCATACATCTGTGAACCTAGCATGCCCTTTCCGACGATAACCGGTCCAGCAACATTCTCGATTTTTCCCAGCTTGAACATGTCACCATCAACATTCTATCGAATTACTGTTTGAAATATTGAAGTAGACTTTAACAGACTTGAATTAAAGTTTTCTAACCTAATTTCATATCAAAAATGCTCAAATTCAAAGATTTCGGACAAATATCTAAACTAGAACTAGTGACTTGAATAACAAGAGTTATGTTTTTTCAAATAATAAGCACATGTCTTACTAAAAGATGAATGTCAACTATGATCAATACTTCTAAGATCGATAATGGAGTTAAACAAATACTAGTTCGAAATATGGGTTTGCGTAATGGGGAGAGATTGCTTATTGTTACTGATTCCCCTAGCTCTCATGATTGGAGAACTCTAAATATTAAAAGTCTGGATGATATGCTGAACAGAAATCTCTTTGCAAGAAGTATAGCTGATATTGCAAAAAGAAGATTTCCTAAATGTAAAACTAGTTTTGAAATATATCCATCTACTGGTAGAAATTCCGCAGAACCAGAAAAGATTGTTGAAAATATTTTGAAAAAACATGATGTCGTTCTAGCAGTCACTACTTACTCGTTAACTCACACTGATGCAAGACAATCGGCCACAAAGATGGGAGTGAGAATTGCTAGCATGCCATCTGTTTTGGAAAATATGTTCTATGATGGCGGTTCTATGACGGCCGACTATGTAAGAATTGCATCTGAAACAATGAGACTTACAAAAATTCTCAATAATACATCAATGATTCGAATAAGTACTAAAATGGGAACAAACTTTTTTTTTAGTATTAAGGGAAGGAAGGGCTTATCCGATACAGGAATTCTAAATTCACGAGGAGATTCGGGAAACCTTCCTGCCGGCGAAGCTTACATTGCTCCTGTAGAAGGAACCGCAAATGGAATTGTAATCATAGAAGCTGGATGGTTTCCAAATTTGAAAAGAAACATGAGTTTGATCTTCGAATCGGGTAACTTAGTAAAAATAGTTGGAGGAGGAGAGGTTCGTAAAACTCTCATAAATCTTATCCAACCCAAAAGTAAAGCTCACCCTTATCTCACTAGAAGATGCCTTGCTGAGTTTGGAATCGGTACGAATCCAAAAGCGACAAGACGAGACAACATTCTCGAAGCCGAGAAGATGAGAGGAACTATTCACATAGCTATTGGTAACAATTCACATATGGGTGGATTGAACAAAGCAGATCTACACCAAGATTTTGTGATTCGATCACCGACTGTTAAAATGGACAGCAGAATAGTTCTAAAAAATGGTAGAGTAAAATTTTCATAATTTTTTTTAAACATAATTATTTTCAATTATGTAACAAACAGAATGTTAAGTATTGAATTCAATCTAAAAGTTTCATGTCATACAGTGATTGCAGTCTTTCAAAGCACTATCTCTTTGCCAACACAAAGGACAGATTAATCCCTTATTTTTAATAAGTTTGCATGCTTGACATAACGCACTTACGAGTTGCGGTCGAGACATCTTTCCACTAACTAGATCAGCAGCAACTTTCTCAGCCCAGACTTGAATTTCATCTACTTCATCTAAATCTAGAGCCTTGCCTCGAACTTTACTAATATATTTACTAATAGCTGCTTGAGAAATTCCAAGGAATTCCGCAGCCTCTTCTTGCTTCAGGTCATGCTCATCTAAAAGCTTCTTAGCAAGAACTGCTCTTATAGCAGGAGCAATGGTCTTGACAGATGTTTCACATGGAACTGACAAAGCTTGACGACAAGAAACTTCTGATCAAGTAATATATATGACATGTGTTATCTCATAGCCGCTCTGAACAGCGTAAAAATTATGAAAAAGGTCATCTTATAATTTAATATATCAAGCATAATCATCGAGGAAACTTGTTTGGAAAGGTCACCAGTTAAACGATCAAATAACGTGCATTAGATATCAATATACCAATGTAGGCATACCAAAATGACTAAAAATCTATCAGAGAGGTCAATACAACTCCAACCTTCTGCATTTGCTAAATTTTTTGCCGAAGCTGTAGAACTTCAACGTTCAGGTGAGGATGTAATTCACTTACACGTCGGTGAGCCTGATGCTGCAACACCAAAACATATCGTAGAAGCAGCTAAGATAGCAATGGAGGAAGGCTTCACTCATTATACTCCTCCTGGAGGTCTTTTCGAATTAAGAGAGGCTATCTCAAAGAAACTTAAAAACGATAACGATATCGATAACGATCCATCAAATGAAATATGTGTTCTCTCGGGAGGATACAATGCTCTATATTGCGCATTCCAAGCGCTAATAGATCCCGGAGACGAAGTTCTAATTCCAGAACCTTGCTTGCCTCAATATTGGGGTGACGTTACCCTAGCGGGTGGAGTTGTGGCGCCTGTTAGATTAATGGAAAACCAGCAATTCAAACCTGACCTTAACGACCTTAAGAGACAAGTCAATAAGAAAACTAAGATGGTTCTACTGAACTCGCCGCAGAATCCTACGGGTTCAATATTAACGAAAGACGATATGAATTCAATTGCTCAAATTGTAGAGAGTAATGATCTTTTTGTGATATCAGATGAGGTCTATGAGAAATTTCTATATGGTGATTTTACTCACACCAGCTTTGCAAGTATACCCGGTATGAAAGAACGCACTCTAACGATCAACTCTTTTTCAAAAACTTATGCTATGACTGGTTGGCGTGTCGGTTATGCCGCTGGAAATAGTGAACTAATAGGCAAAATTCGCGCCTTGAGTGAACACACAGGTTGGTCTCCAAACTCAATTGCTCAAAAAGCAGCAATTGCAGCATTAAAAGGATCACAAAAATGTGTGAGGGAAATGGTAGAAGAATTTAGAAAAAGACGTAGCATCATAACTGAGGGACTAAATAATATCGACGGATTCTCTTGCACTGCACCCAAGGGGGCTTTCTATGCTTTTCCAAACACTGAAAAAATTAACTCATCGTCAATGGAACTTGCACAAATAATATTGAGAAAAGCTAAAGTTGCTGTAGTACCGGGAATAGCATTTGGACCCCAAGGTGAAGGTAAAATCAGGTTTTCTTTTGCAAATTCCAAAGAGAATATCAAAGAAGCTCTTGAACGAATAAGTCAAACACTAAAAGATATCATCTGATAATTGGTCAACACTGAAAAGATTCCTTGTGTTCCATCTTGATCTTATGAAAAATCTCTTTATCTACCATAAGATCAAGAAAAGTGAAAGCTAATGCTTTTGTGGCCAAAATTAATGATTGGTCACCTTTTTTAGAAATAGTTGCTTTCCCAAATTCACGGGAATGGATAGCAATGTCTTTCTCTCCCACTGATATCAAAGGCTGTATTGCTGGGACAACATAGCTGACGTTACCGATGTCTGAGGATCCAAGATGTTCATGCCTATCAAGTTCATCGATCTCCATTCCTAACTCAATCAAATTCGTCTCGAAAAATTTGCAGAGAGTTTTGTTGTTTATCATATTCGCAAGACTATATGAGCTTGGATGAAAATCTAATATAGCACCAGTTGCAATCGATGCTCCTTCAGCACATTTCTTCACTTTCAAAAGTACCTCATCTAGATATTTCTTATCTGAAGCTCTCAAATAGAAAAGAGCAGAAGTCTTCTCAGGCACAATGTTAGGGGCTTCTCCTCCTTCAGTTATTATGCCATGAATGCGAGTATCGCTTCGAAGGTGTTGTCTCAGTGAATTTATTGAGTTAAAAGTAAGAATAATCGCCTCTAAGGCATTTACTCCCATCTCGGGAGCAGCCGCGGCGTGAGCTGGCTTTCCAGTGAAACTTATCTTGACCGGAATTAATGCTAAAAAGTCTGGGGTAAGAGTTGTTTTAACATATGGATGTATTTCCATAACTGCGTCTATTTCTTTGAAGCTACCAGATTCAACCATCTTCACCTTTCCTCTAACCTGAGACTCTATATCGTTAAGCTTTCCTCCTTCAGCTGTTGCTCCTTCTTCATTTGGTGTACCAAAAACAACGACCCTTCCTCCAGTATTGTCAAGAAAATCAGCAAGTCCTATTGCTGCTCCGACCGCACTTGCTGATATTATGTTGTGACCACAAGCGTGGCCAATATCTGGTAAAGCATCATACTCAGCGATAAAACCGACAGTTGGTTCTCCAAGATTACCCTTAGATGCTTTAAATGCTGTCGACAGACTAGCTACATTCCTTTCAATCGAATAACCATGACTCTCAAGTTCCTTTGTAAGAAGATCAACGGCTTTGAATTCAGAGAGACCGAGTTCTGGATTTTCATATATTGTATGACTTATCTCTCTAATACGTTGAGATAGATGTTCTATCTTTTTATCAACCAGTTTTTTTATCTCAGTAATCTCCAAAGATGACATGACTATGCTCTCAATATGATGTTATATATGATGATTTTCAGTCAGACTATCTCTTAGAAAATATTCAAACACACTTTGTTTCTTTTAACAACACTTAACTTTAGGTATTATTTTGGGTAGCCGTATACTTGAGGAGTAATGGAATTGAGCAAGAAATTCAAATGTATACTTTGTGGATATGTTTACGATCCAGATGTTGGAGATGAAGATGGGGAAATAAGAGCAGGAACACCTTTCGAAGAAATACCAGATGATTGGGTCTGCCCTTTATGTGGAGCTCCAAAAGACCAGTTCGAGTCTCAGGATTGAAAATTTGAATAACGTTCTAGGCTTTAACCACTAAACCTATATGGGTATTTCCCAACTCACTTTCACAAATTATTATGAAACTAGGAATACGCTCTAAGGATATGGGCTAAATGTTTGAAGTTAGATGGCATGGCAGAGCAGGTCAAGGTGTAATTACTGTGAGTCGACTTTTAGGTTTGGCTGCAATGATGGAGGATAAACACATACAGGCTTTTCCAGAGTTCGGACCAGAGAGATTGGGGGCACCAATGGCAGGTTTCACGAGGATTTCAGAGAAACCTATCGAGGTTCATAGTAAGATCTACAAACCAGATCTTGTTGTTGTTTTAGATGAAACATTATTACCTATTATTAATGTGAGTGAGGGGTTAAAATCTGATGGTAGATTGATCGTGAATTCGACAAAGTCTCCCAAGGAGATCACAAATAGTTTAGGGCTTAAAGGTCCTTCAAGTTACTGTGTCGATGCTACAGGAATCTCTCTTAAAATTCTAGAAAGCTCTCGAGGATTTAATACTGTAATGTTAGGCGCGTTAATTGAATCAAGCAAAATAATCTCAATGAAATCTGCACAAGAAGCAGTAAGATCAAGATTTACCGGACAATTACTGGAAAAGAATCTAAAGTTATTGGAGACAGGTAGCAAGGAGGTTATCGCCGAATGAATAAGAAAGAACCTCTAAGTGAAAGAATGAAACTCAGTTGGAGAGAGATGCCGTTTGCTGGTATTATGTTCGAACCGGGCTCATCAGTCGAATATAAAACCGGAGACTGGAGAATCGAAAAGAAACCCCAGATAGATGGAGAAAAATGCATAAGATGTTTTATTTGTTGGATTTTCTGTCCGGACGTATCAATAAAAAGAGTACCCAAACCGTATAAAAAACACACTGAAAGTGTTGAAGTAGATTACTACCATTGCAAAGGTTGTGGCATATGTGCAGCAGAATGTCCAGTAAATGCAATAGAAATGATTGAGGAATCGAAAGATGTCCCGTAAAAAAGTAGAATCATCAATTGAAGGAATAATTCCATATTCCGGTGAAGGAAGCACCATAACGATCGAAGGAGGGGCAGTCTGCACACAGTTGGGATGCGCATATACTGGTGATGAAGCAGTTGCATATGCAGCAAAACAGAGCAATGTAGATGTCGTCGCAGCCTACCCAATCACGCCTCAAACAATAATTGTGGAGAGATTCAGTGAGTATGTTGCTGATGGCGAAGTATCCACAAAGTATCTGCCAGTAGAATCAGAACATTCCGCGATGTCAGCTTGTGTAGGTGCAAGTCTTGGTGGCGCAAGAGTCTTCACTTCAACAGCAAGTCAAGGTCTGGCTTTGATGCATGAGGTCTTGTACTTGGCATCAGGCCTTAGATGCCCAATTGTGATGGCTGTTGTCAACAGAGCTCTATCAGCGCCAATCAACATACATGGTGACCATAGTGACATGATGGGTTCAAGGGACTGTGGATGGATCCAACTATATGCTGAGAATGCACAGGAAGCCTACGATCTAACAATTCAAGCCTTCAAAATAGCGGAAGACAAGAACGTCCAACTTCCAATAACAGTAAATCTCGATGGTTTTTTCATCTCACACTCGACTGAGAGTATGAAGAGCCTTGCTGATGAGGATATAAATAAATTCCTACCTTCAAGAACTCCAATCTATAAATTGGATCATGATTCCCCAATATCAATTGGCGGTATGGCACTTCCAGAGTATTATTATGAATTTAAACGTCAACAACAGGAGGCTATCAATAGCGCAAAACCTGTAGTAAAAAACGTAGGTAATGAATTCGGAGAAATGACTGGAAGAAAATATGGATTTTTTGAAGCCTACGAGATGAATGATGCTGATGTAGCGATAATCTCTCTGGGAAGTACAAGTGGTAGTGTTAGATCTGTCGCGAAGAAATTGAGGGCTAACGGTGAGAAAGTTGGAGCGATAAAGTTATGGATGTACAGGCCTTTCCCAACAGAAGAATTATTCTCCATAATAAAAAACCTGAAAATTTTAACCGTTATGGACCGAGCAATTAGTTTCGGGGCTCCCTATGGAGCACTTTGTAGTGACATTTCATCAATCTTACAAAATAGAGATAGCGAAGTCAAAGTACTCAACATGATATATGGACTCGGAGGACGAGACATACCTTCAACAACCATTCAACAAGTATTCGAAGAATCTCTTCATACAGCAAAAACGGGAGAGGTAAAACAGAGAATTAAATTTCTGGATGTGAGAGAATAATGGTGGTTCTAAAAAATCTTTCAATAGAAGAATTGTATGCGCCAGGACATAGACTCTGTGCTGGATGCGGGCCCTCCATTTCTATAAGAATGGCACTTAAAGCTGCAAGAGGACCAATTGCAGTGGTTAATGCTACTGGTTGTGTCGAGGTTTCAACAACTATCTTCCCATACACGGCTTGGAGAATTCCTTGGGTACACGCACTATTTGAAAATCAAGCTGCTGTGGCAAGCGGTCTTGAAGCTGCATATCAATCATTAGAAGAACAAGGTAAACGGAAAGGAAAAGTCGATGTGATCGCAGTAGGAGGTGATGGTGGCACCTTTGATATTGGCATACAAGCTATTTCAGGTATGCTTGAGAGAGGTCACGACATCGTCTACTTATGTTATGATAATGAAGCCTACATGAACACTGGAATACAACGTTCAGGAGCAACACCAAGAGGTGCTGCAACAACTACAAGTCCAGCAGGAAAAGTAATTCCGGGCAAAAGAGGCATGAAAAAAGACTTTATAGGAATATGTGCTGCACACGGAATAAGTTACGCCGCAACCGCTTCAATAGGTTTCTTCAGCGATTATATTGATAAAATGAAGAAAGCAATAGAGGTTGACGGACCAGCAGTTGTACATGTTATCGCACCCTGTCCTCTCGGTTGGCGTTCAAATCCTACCGAGACAGTAAAATTGGCTAAACTGGCTGTACAGACAGGATTATTTCCAATATACGAAGTTAATGATGGAATTTACAAGATGAGTATGAAGCCAGGAAGACTATTGCCAATTGAAGAGTATTTCAAGCTTCAGGGAAGATTCCGACATCTAATGAAACCTGAATGTAAGAATGAGCTAGAAGAAATAAAGAATGATACTGAAAAACATTATAAGAAGCTATTAAGGCTAGCAGGCGAAAAGGTTACTTAAAGTGCGCCCGCTTGAATAAAAAAAGAGGGAAAAAGGGAAAGTTCTTCAGATTTCTTCCTTGGCTATATTGTAATCGTTGGATAGAACTTTTTGACTTCTTTCCATCCTTCGATCTGTAGATCTCTGCCTAGACGTTCTGTGATCTCTTCCCATTGTTGCTCTGTGGTTTCCAAGCATGTCT
>SMYQ01000043.1:0-22853 GCA_007050885.1 Candidatus Bathyarchaeota archaeon | reverse complement strand
GCTATCCGATATCCGGGAATGGGATATGTATTCCATTTTCCTCTAGATACTGCTTGTGGGTCTTCTGCTACACGTGCAGTAGAAGGTGCACCTATACAAAGAACGACTTTTCCTTCACCAAATGCTTGGACAGATGAGAGGCCCGTTAACTCGGCCTGATTTGGAGGCATATTCTTTAGATTCTCTACATATAATTCTCCACCTTCAATTGCCTCTTTCTCAGTCAGCTGTGGTTTCATGTTGTCATCGAAGTAGTACCAGTTTGGCCACTTCTTTGCAGTAACATAGAGATAATACGTGAATGAGTTTCGTGTTAGTTCTCTAAATTCTGCGGCGCCATATAGATCCGGGGGTCTGGTGAAGAATTCGCATATATCTCGATATTCAAACATCGTCTTTGGAGGTGCTAGGGTGTAGCCATATTGGCTCTCAAAGTCGTCTTTCTCTTTTGGGTCTTCGAAGTAGTCTGTCCGGTAGTATAGAAGCTGAACGTCTCCATCTTGGAGGAATCCGTAAAGATTTCCTTTATAATATGGTATAGAGTAGTCAAGAGGATAGATGTATCCGTCTGGTCTGCCGTGTTCCCTTATATCTATCCACATTGCTGCATCGCCTAAATCGTAGAGTAATCTTGCCTCAGCAAGGTCTGAAAGAAACATAGTCTGTGCGTTAATCAAGTCTATATTTCCGGTTTTACTGACTGCTTCAATCATCATTTTTTCAAAGAATTCCGGTAGAGGTGTTGTTGCAACAGTTACTTTAAGACCTGTCTCATTTTCCCATCGTCCTTTCATGGCGTTGAAACCAGGTTCGTATCCTCCTACGCAAGCTAAAACTAGCTCTGTACCTTTCCATTCAGGGTGTTGCTCCAACAAACTCTTAGCCGCGTTTATTGCTCTCTCCGCGACTGTTGATCCCTCTCTTGGCAAATTAAATGGGAAATCTGTGGATCCTGGACCGGGTACGGTAACAGTTGCACCTGGGCCTCCTGCAGGAGCCATTGATGTTCCAGCACTATATCCTATTCCTGCACCAACTGCTAGACCGACAATGCCTGTCGCCGCAGTCTTCATGAATCCCCTTCTTGAAACCTTGTTTTTCTCAGACATAATGTTGCACTAATTTTGCTAATGTTATAGATTAGTTATAAAGCTATATGGAATGCCCAATGATTCGAAAATATGTTAGCGCGCATCGTTGAAAATCTTTATCTACATGTAGTTGAGGGTCATAATGGATTATTCCAATAAAGGTGATAATTCGGCATGGCGAGTCTAAGTAGCTGGTTCAGAGTACCAGAGAAGTTTAAGATTCTACTGATCTTGCCTGTACAAATAGTTATGAATTTCACGGCAATTATTCCTTTCGCGCTAACATGGTATGTTGGTATGACCAATTGGGTGCCACAAATTACTATCGATTGGTGGCGGGCACAGTTCATCGGTCCAATAGCTTTCGTATATGCCATCAATGATCCGTTATTCTTGGCGGCTGTTGCACGAACACTTTTTATAGGTGCAGTAGTTGTTCCAATCGAATTTCTGCTCGGATTTCTGTTGGCCTATATTTTTCTGGGCAAATTCATTGGAAGAAAATTCGTCACTCTAGTGGCGGTAGTTCCTATGATGGTGGTTCCAGCCGCTGGCGGTTATGTATTCTACTTAATGTTTGTTGAAAGTGGTCCAGTAAATGGCCTATTACAAATTTTTTTAGGCATATCGATTTCTTTCCTATCTAATCCAACTTGGGCTCTCATCTCGATTATGCTTGCTGATATTTGGCAGTGGACTCCGTTTATTTTCTTAATCATGTCGGCAGCGTTATTGTCTCTTCCTCAAGAGCCAATAAACGCAGCATATGTGTTGGGCGCTTCAAAGTGGTATACTTTCCGGAGAGTTATACTTCCAATGTTAAAAAGACCGATGATGATCGCATTACTCCTTAGAGCTATTGAAAGCCTCAAGATCTTTGATTATCCTTATATGATGACGCAAGGTGGACCTGGATATGCAACACAGACAATTACTATGAATCTTTACGAATCAGGTTTCAAATATTTGAAATATGGTAGAACTGCGACGCAGAGTCTTATAATTTTCATAGCTTGTATTATTGTGGCTTGGTATGCAGTGAAGCCATTGAGGGCTGCCCAAAGAGGAGAATGATGCAATATGAATCCCCGTTACGAGAAAATAATCTCTTCGATTATTAGGTATTCTTTTGGATTAGGCGTAGTTTTCTTTGCGTTATTCCCGTTATATTGGATGTTTACGATGTCAATAAAGCCCTTCTTTGAATGGAGTCCCAGTGTGGTTCTATGGTGGCCTAATAATCCAACTACGCTAAACTATCTCCAATTATTTATTCCTGCTGAGACTTTAGCTGAATGGGGTTTATTGAATCCAGCAACGGATCCGATTATCCATGATACCGCGACTAGAGCAATTATGAACAGTATAATTTTTAGTACTTTTGGGACTCTTCTCTCGATTTTTATCGGGACAACAGCTGCATACGCAATGTCTAGATATAAAGCTTCAGGCGATTATATGTTTTTAACCTTTAGGATGCTACCTCCAATTGCAATTCTAATGCCGATAGTCATCTGGTTTTCTACTATTCATCTGATGGACAGTGCAATAGGTATGATTTTGTTATACGGATTATTTCCAGTACCCTTCGTTATTTGGCTAATGAGAAGTTTCTTCGATGATCTACCACGTGAGATAGACGAGGCGGCTATTATGGACGGATGTAGTCCAGCAATGACTTTTGTGAGAGTCGTATTGCCGCTTGTCAGAGGAGGTCTTGCAGTAACAGCTCTATTCATATTCATACTAAACTGGAGTGATCTAATAGTCGCATTAACTATATCCCATAGGTATGCAGTCACTATACCTGTTCAGATAGGTCTTTTCGAATCTGATGCAGGGCATATGTACGGAATAATGGCAGCTTTAGGATGTATAGCAGTTATTCCTACTCTTGCATTCGGACTAGCTATTCAGAGATATCTAGTTAGAGGTCTTACTTTCGGCGCTATAAAAGGTTAAGATTTATTATTTCACATATTACTTTTCTTCTTATTATGCGCGTGTTCTACATTTCAGACCATTTTTTTGAAGGATACCAGACTTCCTTGGCGCCAGCTTCCAATGGCCATACAACCACCTTCTTTCCATTTTGCCATTGAACAACACCCATCTGGTGTCCTATTTGCCAACCTGTTACTGGGTCAACTTTGTATTTACCGTAGAATGTTGTCATCTCTATCTCACCAGCAGCCTTTCTTACAGAGTCGGAATCCAACGGATCACTAGAGTACTCCATAGCTTTCTGTACAACTAATCCTTGCTGATATCCAGTTGCTGCGGTATAATTTGTCATCTCATCATACTGTTTCTGATATGCGTCTATGAATTCATCATGACTTGGACCAAAATCTTGTCTATAGAGGAACCCCTCCTCCCATTGAGTACAAGTTACACAGCCTTCAGCATATTTTCCATTAGAATCATAAAATTCTCCGAGAACGGCACCTGTGCCTGGCCAGATGAGCTTTATGTTGAAATCAAGTTCACGCATTTGTTTCATAAGTAACATAGCATCGACAAAGGATCCAGGATTAAGAAATATGGCAGGCTCAGCAGCTTTAGCTTTAGTTAGTATTGGAGTCAGGTCTGTGGTGCCTGTACCATATGAGTCATAAAAGACTACATTGAAGCCTTTTTCATCGGCATACTTTTTACCATATGAGCCAGCAGTCATTCGGAATGCATCATCGCCATGAATTATTGCAACATTCTTTGCTTCAGGATCATAAGGAACAATACGTTCCCAAATCATGTCCAAAATGCCTGGCATATATCCTGGTCCATTAGTGATAGTATGAACGATGTATTTCCAATCTCTATAATCTCTTGGATCAAAAGAGCATGTGCCATATACTTCAAATTTACGATATTTCTCAACAATCGGGACTGTAGCCATACCGAGGGGTCCCCACGCTGGTCCAAATAAAAAGTCTACTTGATCTTCGACAATCAGTTTCTCATATAGTCTAGGCACATTTTCTGGTTTGGATTCATCATTATAAGTTATCAGTTCAACTTCGTATGTGTTTCCGTCTCCAGCTTTAATACCGCCAGCCTCATTGACTGTATTAGCCCAAAGTGCGTTTCCATTATGCTCTTGTCTGCCTGTATATGATTCTATTCCAGTGAGAGGTTTAGTGCCTCCGATCTTGACTTTTCTCTTTCCATTTGTAGTTATTGTTGGTGTTGGGCTTGTGGGCATTGGTATTAGTGGTTTTGATGGTTGGTAATATTGAGATATGCCATATCCTGTGGCGGCGATTGCTCCTACAGCTACCGCAGCCCCAGCATACTTTAGATATTTTCTTCGACTAATCTTATTTTCACTCAAATGTTTCTTCACCGAAAATCGCTTTTCTGAATTCTCTGGAAAGTGTATTTTGAAGGTACATAATCTTTTTGCAGATATAGAACATAAACGCTGACATCTTAATTAATTAAATAAGATCATTAATGAAAATGTCCAGTCTTAGTAATTAACTATGCATTTTTAGAAGTCTTTTCACTACATGCTTTTTTGGATAATTGGATAATTCTCTGATGGTCATGGGAGTATTTTCTGATTCAAGTCTAAGTTCTCTTAAAGTTTGAAGAACAAGAGGTGGGTTCATATCTGCTATGGTAAGCATACTATTATCTGATAATATAGATCTGGCGTTAATACCTCCAATAATTGCACCTCTATTAATCACGTAAATGCGGTCTGATACTGAAGCTACGAATTCGACGTCATGTGAAGCAATAACAACGACTTTTCCTGATTTCTTTGCTTCTTGAAGTATTTCTTCAATCGCTTTTATTGGCCCGGAGCTAAGGTTGGCGGTTGGTTCATCAAGTAAAAGAATATCAGGGTCGTAAGCGATGACTGAAGCTAAAGCAACTATGCGTTTCTCTCCTATACTAAGTTTGTAAGGAGGTTTGTTAATAATTTCTTTTAGATCAAATTTTTTGGTGATCTTTCTAACTTTTTCATCAACTTCTTCTACGGAATCTAAAAGTTGTCGAAGGGCAAATGCTAACTCTTCATAGACTGTTGGATTGAAGAGTTGATCATCAGGCTCTTGGAATACTAAACCTATTCTGCTGCGAATTTTTGGTAGCTGGTCTCTTAATGGTTTGTCTTCTACGTAGACATTACCCTTACTGGGATCCAAAAGTCCAGCTGCTACCATGAGTAATGTAGTTTTCCCGCTTCCATTTGGCCCAATTATGGCAACTATCTCTCCTTTATCTGCGCTAAAAGTTGCTTCCTTTAGGATTTCAGGTTCTCCAGGGTATTCGAATCTGATTTTATCTACTCTTAGTAGCATGACTGAACGCATCTCAGATTTTCAATTTTGAATTACCGACATTAGAAGCAGTCTTTTGAAATTGTATAATTCTAATCAATTTAAACCCTCGAAAAATTATCTATCGACTCGAAGCTTCGAGCTTTAATTGCTTTGTCTACTCTCCAAGCACGCTCATAACTTCTTAGAAAAAGTTCTCCAACAACACTGGCTAGAGTTATCCAAAGTTTCTTGACTCCGATACCTTTCATGATTCGTGCATCTCTCGCAGATATCATCTTTGCAGCTTCACGAATTGTCAAGGGTATATGTATGACTGATAGTTTTAACAAGAGTGTTAGTTCTCTGGGTATACGGAAAAACTCCAGTCCTCTAATTATTCCTCTCCAGCCAATGATCAATACGAAAGCTGTGAATATTGATGAAGCGGAAACGATTCTTAATATGAATACAATCATTATGTGAAGTCCTTCTTCAGTGATATTTAGGACCATTGAATTGAATGTAAAACTCATAACTGGTTCCCCAGGAGTTATGAAGGGTAAGGGAATTGAAACTAGGGTTACCCAAACTAGAGTCAATGTTATGATTCTCATCCACGGCCGGAGAGGTGTATTAGTCAAAATAATGATTCCTATACTTAATAATAGTATTAGCAAAGGAAATTCGAAATTGTGACTAAAAGCAACTGCACTGGTAAGAATCAAAGCCGAAGCTGTGACTAAAGGTCTATTTAGAGGAACTCTCGCCTCAGTGTTTAATGAGTCAATTGTTTCTGCCAAACCTTCAAAAAATTTGATGGTGAGTGTTTTTATTTTCATTGTTGCTTCCCACGCCCTTTGAAAACAAGACCTGCGACTAATATTATGGTGATTCCTAATAATCCAGAGATTATGTATCCTATTTCTGGTGAAAGACCAGGTACAGCATAATCGAAAAGAGGTGTCCAATTCACGTCTTTAGACAAATCATGAAGTTCAACTCTTTTAGCTGCGATATCAAGTGGTTCATGAAATCCTACTATGTCGGCTAGTATTATTCCAAAAATTGGGCTTACAAGAATTATGATTGCTAGAAAAATCAGAGTTTTCGTTTTAAGAAAAATTATTTGACGCCTCTTTTGATTGATAGTAACTGAGGTGCTCTTCGCGATAGGTAGATGATGGTTAATGCTGTTATGATTCCCTCAATTATTCCAAGTACTGCATGCCATCCAACCATGACGGGGATTGTGATGACAAGTCCGTATGGAAATGATTGTGAGTAACCTATCTGTATGGCTACAGCGGCTCCAGCAAGTATTATGCCCAACCAACCCCCTAAGAAAGCTCCAAGAAAACGAATAGAATCACGATTCCCAAAATTTCTAATTAGAAATTCATAACTGGAATATCCCATTAGGACTGCGATTACGGCCATATTAAGTGCATTTGCTCCCAGTGTCGTTATTCCACCATCATGAAATATCAAGGCCTGTACAAGTACAACAGAGCATATTGTTAAGAATCCGAGCCATGGTCCTAATAAGATCCCAGCTAGTGCTCCTCCAACAAAATGCAGACTTGTTCCTCCTGGAAGGGGCCAATTCAACATTTGTGCAGCAAAGATTCCTGCCGCAAGGATAGATACGAAAGAGATCATTTCAGATTCCATCATTCCTCTGCTTTTTCTAAGTGCATAGTATCCAAAAACGATGAATATGATGTAAGTGACAGTTGCCGTGGTAATGTCGAGAAATCCATCAGGTATGTGCATCTATGTCCCGTCAGTAATACTTTTTTTCAAATTAGTAATAATAGCAGTATTAAAGGTTTATCGGTATTAATAATGCGTTCAGGTAATCACTTTGGGATCCGAAAACGTCTTTAGATTCAGCGTCTCTGCTCCACAAAAACTTGTTGAGGAGTTTGATACCACTATCAAAAAAATTGGTTATGATAGATCAAAAGCTATACAGACAGCGATGAGAAGTTTTCTGGATGACTATAAATTGAGTCATGATGTCAAAGAGGATGTTGCTGGTGGATTAGTAATAATCTATGACCACGACGTCAGAGGATTGGAAGAAGGTCTTACTGATATTCAACATATTTATCAGAACATAATCAGCTCCACAACTCATCTCCATCTTGATAAACACCATTGTCTAGAAATTATCGCTGTAAAAGGTGATGCGAAATTAGCAAGGAAATTATCTGAAGAAATAATGAAAAAAAGAGGCGTTAAACAGAATAGGCTAGTAGTAACAACAATTGCAGCTCAAAAATCCGGATCATCAAACAGGTAAAAAATATTGCACTTCTCCAATTCTCATTTCTGTAACTGCTTTTAGTTGAACTGAAATATCACGGACTCTGTTTGCAGGAATAATGTGTCAGAGAAATACTTTTTACACAGATTTAATTGGAATGTGAGCTATATTACTAATAGGAACATATATTCCATCTTCAAAGTCAAAAAAATAATGATAGATGATTAATAATTACTTTAATAATTTGTTATAATTTGGTGGATTAAAAGTGAAGATCAAAGACATCAGTGACAATATTAGAAATATTAGTATTCAAGGAAAAATTGTTGACATGAATGCTTTCATGATTCTTCTAGATGATGGATCTGGAAAAATATTTGTGAGATATCGTTCAAGAGATTTAGCGGATCCTTTAGCTATCGGAGATCGGATTCGAGTGCAAAAATGTCGTGCACGAATATATTCCGGGATTCTTGAAATTAGACTTGAACGTAGTGGTAGAATTATTAAACTTCCAGAGTCTCATGTTCAATATCCTTAAGGATTAATTAGAAATTTTCAATACTGTAATCTTAACATTCCCCAATGTTAATATGTATTTTAGTTGACAAATATGGAAGAATCAAGAGGTTATTTTCATTGAGTGATGACAAGATTGATCGAAGAAAATATCTAAAGTATGCTGGGGCTGCAGTAGCAGTAGGAGCAATTGCCGCTGCTGGTTACGGCTTGTCTAATTACTACAATCCATCTGACCAAATTCAGTCTACGACGATTCCTGTTGGGGGAAAAAGTAAGGTTAAGATTGGAACTACTAGACCGTTGACTGGACGAGACGCCATCTACGGTAGAAACGAACTTAATGGAACAATGCTTTGGGTCAAGATGGTCAATGAGGCTGGCGGCATTAAAGCTGGAGACGGAAACACATACGAAGTTGAACTAATTCATTATAATGATGAATCCAAACCAGAAAATGTTGGAAGACTTTTTGAGAAACTTATCGTTGAGGATAAGGTGGATTACCTTTTTGGACCGGTATCTGGCCCTCTAGGTATGGCGACGGTTCCAGTTGTTATGAGGTATGACAAGCTTGAGTTTTATGGTACTGCTAGTTATGATCCAGCACAATGGAAAAGTGAATATGGTGAATACGTAATTCACGTTTGCACGAATGGTAACGCGTACCTAAGATCAATGATTGATATGACTATGGATTACATAGTACCAGAACTTGATCTGGATGCAAAAAATATGGCGATTATTCATGGAGATGATATTTTCCGTAATACCGCTGGGGTGGGTGGATATGAATATGCTAAGAAGAGAGGAGTAAATCTCCTCGTATATGAGAAATATCATACTGATACAACGGATCTCTCGCCTTTATTGAGCAAGGTCAAAGCTTCTGACCCAGAGGTCTCAATATTATTAGCAGGTGCTGGTTACGGAGACGCGATACTAATAACAAGGCAATGTGAAGAACTCGGCATTAACTTGAAACTACTATATCCAGGCACAGGCGCAGTTACTCCTGAATGGTATGATGCGGTCTCTCCATATGGTGATTATATATTAACTAATACTCAATGGGAGATTGGTGTAATTTATGATGTCAACTATGGACCTACACACGATGAGTACATAGCTGCTTTTGTAGATGAGTATGATTATGAACCAGAATATAGTTCCGCAATTGGATTTACTCAAGGTTTAGCAATTCAAATGGCCATGGAGAAATGCGCTGAACCAATGAATCCTAAAGCTCTTAGAGAAACTGTTAGAGAAGAGGTTGAATTCAAAGGGTTCTATGGCCATTTCAAAACCGATGAACATGGAATTCAGATCGGCCATCAAGTTGCTGTTATGCAATGGCAGAATGGGATAAAGAAATGTGTGTGGCCTCCCGAAGTAAAGAATGCTGAATTACTCTATCCGATGCCCAAATGGTCAGAAAGATAATAATTAATACGAACACGGAAATAATGAAATTATAATTAATCAAAATAAAATCTTTATATTATCTATTTCCATAAATTTTGTTAGGATTTATATTTTATTTTTTTTCTATTCTGAGCAGATGACTTTTAATTACATAAATTTTATTTCCATTTTGTTTTATTATTAGTTTGTAACGTGCATCTTTGCTTTTTTCTATTTTCGGGCGTCTGATACGGAAAGCGTGTGCAAGATTAGTTGCTTTTT
Organism: Candidatus Bathyarchaeota archaeon; assembly: GCA_007050885.1. Next base: position 13,014 of record SMYQ01000043.1, on the reverse strand, counting down.
TTTCAGATTTACATTTGACTTGGAATCCGTTAATGATTCCTTTGGAAACAAGCATGAGTTTCCTATGTCGTTGACCATAGGCGACATATTTATCAAAGGTTCCAGGTTTGTATTTTTTTAATTTAGGACGTTTTGACGATTTTTTTCACCAGTGCTGAAGTTTATTGTCTGATGTGGTAGTCTTCGTAAGATTTACATTCAGCATGAATATCAGGGTGCTTTTTTTATTTTTGTAATATTTTCTCTTCGGCTTTTCTTAATTCATTGTCGAGATCTTTTTCTATATCTTTTGAAAGTGGGGTTGGTTGATGTTTTGATAAGATCTCTTTTGTTCTTTCATTAGCTCTTGTTGCCAAGTCTTTTGATCCTGTTTTCTCCCAAGTGCTTCTAGTTTGTCTATCTAGAAGTTTAGGCATCCAATGTTCTTTCTTAAAGAACTTCAAGGTATGTTCCTGTGTAATAAATTGCCCGCCAGGTCCTACTTCATCTATAACATCTAGAGCTAGTGATTCATCGTTTACCTCTACTCCTTTTAAAATATAGGAAATCATGGAGATGATTTCGTCGCATATAGTGATTAGCTCTAGACTTCCTGTTAGACCAAAATTCAGGAAAGAGCCAACATCATGTATTAAATTTGCTCCACTAGATGCTGCTGCAAAAAGACTTAGACTCGCCTCTAGTGTGGCTTGACTATCTAAAATTTTTGAATCTGAACATCCTCCTGTGCTCCAAATTGGAAGTTCATAATGCCTACCGAGCTGAGCCATTGCTAAATTAACAATCATCCATTCTGGAGCTCCATAAGAAAAAACTCCAGTTCTTTGATCCATGTTTGATGTATCTGCACCATAAATGAATCGGGCGCCTTTCTTACTGAACTGTGCAATTACATTTCCGCTTAGAGTTTCGGCGTTGGATTGAACTATAGCCCCTGCCATAGTTGCGGGTGCTGTTGAGCATGATGCTGGTGATGGAATATATACTATGGGTAGTTCTGCTTTTGCAAATTCTATCAGATTTCGTGTATGCTCTCTGCCATGTGTTAAAGGTGAAATAGGTTCACTATACATTCCTAAAATCGGTCTATCCTTAAGTTTATCTCGTCCACCGACTACCGAGGCTGCCATGTTAATCAAAAGAGTTGCATCTAAACCAAAGTCCACAACCATAATTGGTTTTTCTGTGTTCTTTAGTGATGCATGAAGGTCGTGTAAGGGCATGACTGGTTTGGGCACGTCTTGGGCTGTAAAGAGAGGCATTACAAAATCTATATTGGATAGTGCATCGGCAAGTTTGGTTGAATTAATAATGTCATTCTTCGTAGAAGGTCTTATCGATCCAGTTTTATAATCAAGAATGTTTATCGCGCCTTCTCCAAGACCAAAATTCACTCTTTTTCCTTCAAGTTTTAAATCAAATTTATTATTACGACCTGCAAATTGCACTGTTCTGGCAGAATATTTTATCGCATCTTCCACGATATGTTTTGGTATTTTTACGATTTTTGTAGAAAAATCAACATTAGCACCAATACTATTCAATAATTCTAGAGCTTTTTCCTCTTCTACCCTAACGCCAGTTCTCTCAAGTACATCTAAAGTAGCTGTATGAATGCGATTAAGTTCATCTTTAGAAAATATTTCGAAAATTCCAATTTTGGGCGATTCTATCATTTTTTATCGCTCACTAATGTCGAGTATTTTCTTTACAAGTCTCACAGCTTCAGAAGCATTATCTGCAAAACCGTCTGCACCTATTTCTTTAGCCCACTCTTCAGTGACAGGTGATCCTCCAACTATCACTTTGACCTTGCCGCGTAGGTCCTTCTTTTTAAGAGCTTCAATAGTTTCTCGTTGCATTGGCAAAGTTGTACTTAGTAAAGCTGACATTGCGATAACATCAACATTACCGTTCTTTACAGTCTCGATGAATTTCTCAGCAGAAACATCAACACCAAGATCCAATATTTCAAATCCGGCTGTGAAAAGCATCGAAGCGACTATGCTTTTTCCAATATCATGTATGTCTCCAGCTACTGTTCCTATGGCAATTACGCCAAGGTGTTTTCCTTCAGAACCAATTTTTTCCAATAAAGGTTTGAGATATTCAGATATTACTGTCTTCGCAGCTTCGCCAGCACTAACTAATTCTACGAGAAAGAATTCTCCACTTTCAAATTTGTCTCCTACCTCGCGAAGGGCAGCTGTTATCGCATAGAGAAGTTCTTGGGGATTTTCACCCTTGTCAAGGCTTGTTTTAGTAGTCTGGATTAGTTTCTCTCGATCTAGAGTTAGTAAAGCTTCTTTGATAGCATGTGCAGTTTCAGACATGTAAATCAACAAAATATGTATTTTATAAACGGAATTGTTTTTCTTAAGATGATTTCATTCATACTTAAATTATTTGCAAATTTTTTATCAAATTAACTTCAATTCCGCGCGCTTTTGATCCAATCTTTTTGGCCAGATTTCTTGTTGCCAAGAAACTATAACTCTGTGAGAAGCTTCAATCAATTAATAAAAAATAAGTGTTAGAAAAAAAACTTTTAAAGAGCCTAACGTTCCTTTCTGGTTTACAGGTAGATCTAGCTTGGTAAATGAAAAATATCAAAAATTTATCAGAGAACAATTCGATGAACTAAAACGAATAAATTACGCTCCTCATTTTAGAGTTCTAGCTGGTCCAGACGATACAAAATCAAATCTAGACGGCCAAGAAATTCTAGTTCTTTGTGCTAATAACTATTTAGGACTGGCTAACCACCCTGAAATGAAAGAAGCTGCCATAGCTGCAATTGAAAAATATGGAGCTGGGATGGGCACTGGAAGAAAAATCATGACTTATGATATACAAGAGGAACTCGATGAGAAATTAGCCGAATTTAAGTCAGCTGATGCTGCTTTAGTTTACCCAACGGGTTATACAGCAAATATGGGGTCAATCTGGTGTGTGATGGCAGAAGGGGATACAATAGTAAGTGATGAACTAAACCACGCAAGTATAATAGACGGATGCAGAATGGCGAGAAAAACTAATCGCATAATCTACAAACATAATGATATGGAAGATCTTGAAAAGAAACTGAAAGAAAGTACGAAAATACGTGAGACCGGTAAAACTATGATAATCACTGATGCAGTTTTCAGTATGGATGGTGATATTTGTCCTCTTCCAGAGATTATCGAATTAGCCGAAAAATATGATGCGTTCACATTTATTGATGAAGCTCATGCCTCAGGTGTACTCGGAAAGAACGGAAGAGGAACATGTGAACATTTCAATGTTGAAGGGAAAGTAGAAGTTCAAATGGGTACTCTGTCAAAGGCATTAGCAACTGTTGGTGGATATATTGCTGGAAGTGAAGAACTAAGATACTACCTTTATCGTCGTTCAAGACCTTTTTGTTTCTCCACGGGATTCCTTTCACCAGGAGAATGTGGAGCCGCATTGAAAGCTGTAGAAATACTCAAACGAGAACCAGAACGTGTTGAGAGACTACGTGATAATACAAAATATTTCAAGAAAGAGTTACAAGACTTAGGCTTCAATACAGGAGTCAGTCAAACACCAATAACTCCAGTAATAGTAGGAACTCCAGAAAAAGCACAATCATTAAGCAAACTACTTTACGAGAAGGAGAAAATATTCTGCGGAGCCATAAGTTATCCGGTTGTGCCTAAAGGTACCGATAGAATAAGATCGATAGTCAATGCCCATCATACTAAAGAACAATTGGATTATGCAGTTGGTGGATTCGAAAGAGTAGGAAAAGAATTAGAAATAATATAGGTATTTCAGCGTGAATATCTTAAATATATGATGTTCACGTCTTATTTTTTTTAATTTATTCGCTTTCTTATTCTGAATTTGTAATTATTCTATGTAAAGCGCGCGTGAGTTATTTTTCGTTTTTTCAACTCTAACTTTTTTTAGAATTGATATTAGTGGAAATATAAAAAAAATCAAATTACTTTTTTGAAAACATATTCTGTGAAACTTTGAAAAGTATGAAGATTTTTTTCTGAAATAAGTTCATTTTCAAGTTCTGAGATTCTTTTAAGCGCTCTTCTTAGCATATCTCTAAGAATTAAGGAAGAGTCACTCAAACCTGAATTTGAGTAATTGAATTCAAGTAAGGATGAAAGCTCTGATTGGATCGGAATATTATCGGGTATTTTTGATTTTGATTGATAGTTTAATCTTTTTTTATCAAATCTTTTGTCAACAATATCGTCCATCAATTGGTAGCATAATCCAATGAGTCTTCCCAAATCAAGAAATCTATTGATTTCGTAAGGAGACTTATTTGCAAGTGCAGCAGCAATTGATGTTGCTGTTCCAAATAGTGATCCACTTTTCAGTGTACATATAATTAGATAATCATCTATACCGATCTCAATATCATGCTTTTTCTCGAGAGTTGCTCCCTCAGAAAGATCCACTAACATCTGAGAGACAAGTTTTTTGATTTCTTTTTTTTCGTAGTTTAATAGTAGTTTGATGCCAATTGCCGATAATGTAAGTCCTATTCCAATAGCTAATCCAGTTCCATAACTTTTATGTAATGACAGTTTTTCTCTTCGCGTATATTCTTCGTCTATTATGTCATCAAAAATTAAAGAAGAATCATGAACTAATTCGATGCCAACAGCTGCATCGATCAATTCGGTCAAGTCTAACCCAATGCTTTCACCAGTCACTAGAAGGAGAGTTGGTCTGTATCTTTTGCCAATTGTGTTTATTTGATCATCAACTAAGTCTACCTGATTTAGAAGAATAGATTCCTCTAATAATATTTCATTCATCCTATTGTTAATCAATTCTACTTTGTCTACAAACTTAATGTGTTGTCTACTCAAGAGAATTGTCTCCTCATTTGGGTTAGATTTGGCCTTAATTATTTTTTTAAATTTTCAATTTCAATTTCGTCATAAATTACCTGAACATGTTATGATTAATGATGCTCGTGAGTTTCATGATAATGTTCTAATTGATGTTCTTCATGGTCTTCGATCATATATTCAAATGGTTCTAAATGGGTTTGAACCTCATTCAAATAAATTATGTCTTTATCGGAAGGAGGAAGTCTATCCAACAACATAAAAAGGCTCATATGCGGAATAATAATTCTTGCTTTGAGAAAAAGAGTTTGATCCTCTTTGCTGTTTAATAGGTTATCAATTGTTAAATGATTGATTTCAATATTTTCAGGAATATTTTCTTTTAGATAATTATACAGTTGTTTTCTTGATTTTTTGTATTTCAATTTAAGAAAATCAAAATTAAGATACATCATAATCTGATATGTGATTTTTAGAAAAAGATCTTCAGTACTTAAATGATTATAATAAATGTCAGAAATAAAAATATGGAGTAAATCTAGTTCTGGTTTACTAAAAGATAATATTCCACTATACCATCCTTTAATATCTTTATGTCCAGATGTATAGAATTTTTCTTCATATCCTTTATGAATAACAAAAAAATAAGAATTTTTGATAATTATTATTTTATATTTTAGAGTACTTACTTTTATATCGGCTATGTTTTTCAAATAAAATTGAATAGCATCGATTTTTGAGGTCATTTCAGCTCAAATATTATTCTATCTTTGAAGTTTTGACTCTAAATTTGGCTGCTCTATTTGCAATAAGAACTGCAATGACTCCCGCTGCAACTCCTCCGTTGATGTTCACAACTGATAATCCGAGCGAGCATCCTTGGAGCATAGCCATAAGGGAGGCAATTCCTTTTTCTCCAAAGCCATATCCGACTGAGGTTGGTACACCTATTACTGGAATGTTGACCAGACCTGAGACAACAGATGGTAGAGCACCTTCTCGGCCTGCGATGACAATAATGACATCAACATCCTTGTCAATCATATTTTTCAAAGGAGGAAAAAGTCGGTGAATACCAGCTACTCCTACATCATAAGCGGTAATTGTTTGACAACCCATCTCTTCTGAAATAATTTTTGATTCTTCTGCTATTGGAATATCGGCAGTTCCAGCTGCCAAGATACCGATCTTGCCTCCAGTAGCGTAAATGTAAAAATCCTTTGTTTTTAAAATGCACATTCCAGCCTTCTCATGTATATTGATGACTGAATTTCTAGGGGCCGTTTTTCGCATAAATTCGAGTTGTTCTTTATTGGCTCGGCTAATTATTGTTCTCCCTTTCTCTTTCAGCATGCTCTTAGTGATATCTGATAGATCTTCGTTGGTCTTACCTTCAGCAAGAATTATCTCAGGTATTCCGCCCCTTAGGTCTCTATTGATATCTAGTTTGGCAATATTACTAATTTCGTCTATTGTCTGTGTTCTAAGCAGTTTTTCGGCATCATCTATAGAAATTGAACCTTTGATTAGTCTCTCTAAAATATCTCTCAACGATAATCCCTCATCGTGCATAAATATTGGTAGCTAATCTAATAATTTGAAATATTCTTGCTTTTACTGGTTTTGATTAGTTTAATAAATGTCTGAAGAGTGTTTAATATCATCAATGTTCGATGATTCTTACTAAACGATATTTTAGATCCTAATATTTATTCAATTTATTCGGAATAATTTTCCGTTTCAAAGTTTCATCTAAACTTCCGCTTCTATACCCCAGAAGATCGATTGTTATATAATTGAAGCCTAACTCTTTTAATTTTTTATATATTATATCCATCTTTTTTTCATCGAAAATGAGTTTTCTTTCGATTCTCCCTAATTCGATTCGGGCAATATCCTCATGATATCGTACTCTAATTTCTTTGGCATCAAGATTTTTTCTTATGAATTTTTCTGCTTCAGCAACTCGATGGATCTTCTCCTTTGTGATCTTTTGTCCATATGGAAATCGAGATAATAAACATGCCATGGAAGGTTTCTCTACGTTGGGTAAATTGAAAATTTTAGAAATTTCTCTTATATCTTTTTTTGTTAAACCCGCTTCAGCTAGAGGACTAACAATTTTTTCTTCACTGAGTGCTAAGGCCCCTGGTCTATGTGTTTTTAAATCATCAAGATTTGTTCCATCTGCTATTATTTTCATATCATGCTTTTTTGCAATTTGTTTGAGCTTTTTGATAATAGTTTTTTTGCAATAATAACATCGGTCAGGTGGATTTTGAGAGAAAATTAGGTTAGGAATTTTATCCATATTCAATATTATGTGTTTTATTCCAATTTTCTTGGATATTCTTTTTGCGTCCTCGATTTCTTCGCTAGGTAATGCTATTGAATCGACTGTTACAGCCATGGCATTTTTACCCACTGCTTTCTTTGCTAATAAAGCGACTAAGGAGCTATCTATTCCACCAGACATGGCGACAAGTATTTTATTATGTTTTCTAAGATTATCAAGTATTTCATCTATTTTATTTTGTAACATGTTCATTTCAGTTTTGGAAATTCGATTTTTCTTCTTAGGCAAATATTAAGCACACCGCGTTAATCGTAATGGTTTGGTTTTCAGTGCACTCTTTTTGGTGTATATTATGTTATTATATGAATTTTAAATGAATAATCAGTGCGCAAAAATTAGTATAATATTCTATTTTTTAATAATTTTGAGAATGCTTTACTTGTTTCTAAAAAAACAAAAGAAAGAAGAGATTTTAAAAAAACTAAGTTCTTATTGTCTCTTCTTTTCTAGTAGATTCTCAAAAGCTTCTTCATGTTCGATTTCTTCTGAGAGTATATGCTGAATGAGGTGAAATGTTCGTACATCATTTGCATAACAAGATGATATTTTCAGTAGAAGTTTATTATATCCCTCTATGGCACATGCTTCTGCAGCAGTAAGAGCATTAAGTATGCCATCGATATCTCTTTCGTATTTGGGGAATGTAATTTTCTTACAGTTCGCTATTTTTTGAAGATTCTCTAGTTCTCTCTCTGGTTCTCCACCCAACTCATATATTCTATCTGCAAGTTCAGATGAATGCTCGAACTCATCTTTTGATATTTTTTCAATTTCACTTGCTATTAATGGAGAATATGGACCTTCTGCATAACTTGCAGCCCACGTGTAATAGTAAAATGCTATCCATTCATCTGCATATAAACTATTGAGGTCTTTAAGTAATTCTTGTGTGTCTATTTTTACTATATCTCTTGCCTTTTTTCCCATGAAAAACACTTTAGGGTTCTTCCAAAATTCATGAATAAAAGGATATCGAGAATTAATGATTGAAGGGTGTGCGTTAATGGTCTAGAAAGATCTTCTCAGTGTGGAGCACTGAAGCGTAAATTATTTATTTCAAATAAAAGTCGATCATGAGATAAAAATTGATATTCGGGGTTTGTCATGGTAGAAATTGATATTGGCAATAATGCACCAGTTTTCACTTTAACAGATATTAATTTAAAAAAGATATCACTAAAAGACTTCGAGAATAAGGTTGTCTTAGCTTTTTATCCTGGTGCGTTTACGAGTGTTTGTACGAAGGAAATGTGTGCCTTCCGAGACTCACTCACAAAACTCAATGATATGAAGACACAGGTGATTGGAATAAGCGTTAATGATCCATTCTGCAACAAGGCTTTTTCGGAAATAAACGGTCTCAATTTTACTCTTTTAAGTGACTATTCTAGAGAGGTCGTAAAAATTTATGGAGTAGCAGTTGAAGATTTTGCTGGATTAAAAGGCTATACTGCAGCGAAACGTTCAATTTTCATTATAGATGATGAAGGTATAGTTCGTTACAAATGGATTACAGAAGATCCTACAGTAGAGCCAAATTACGGTGGAATTCTGAGTGAGCTAGAGAAAATTAAATAATTCAATTTCATAACAACGTGATATTTATATCCATCAAGAACGGCTTACGACAGAATTAATCCAAGTTTACAGGGGATATTCTTTGACAGAAAATAAATCAGTAGTCTATGGATGCTTTCATCCCAATTATACTGAGGAGATCGAATATTTCGATCAATGCAAAGTCTACAGTATCCAGATAGAGTCAACTTTACAATGTCAACAAGGCTGCTTATACTGTTACGCATCAGATGAAAACACTCCAATGAAAGAACTTCCAAAAAAACAGATATTAAACGTCTTAGATTCAGCTGCGAAAATGGAAGTCCGCGCCATAGACTGGTTAGGAGGAGATCCACTGCTTAGAAAAGATTGGTACGATCTAATGGAATACACAACCAAAAAAGGCTTAACAAATAATGTCTGGACAAGCGGGCTTCCACTGGCAGATATCGAGATCGCTAAGAAAGTTGTTAAAGTGACTGAAGGCGGATTTGTCTCAGTACATTTGGATAGTCTAAATGAAAATGTTTACAGAAAATTGCACACTGGTGATGCTCCACGGAAGATTGAGACTATATTAAAAGGGGTTGATAATGTCCAGTCACTAGGCAAGAAACCTGAGAATATGATCAACTGCATCACTTTCACTAAACTCGTCGCAGGCGAGGATGTAAAAAATACTATTAACTATTTTTTTGGAAAGAAAGGCATGAGAACCTGCTTAACACAAATGTGCGAAGCTGGTCTTGCTAAAGAACATTCGGAATGGATCCCTACAATTGCGGAGATAAAAGAAGCATGCGATTCGAGGGATGTAAGTAACTATTCAAAATCTAAACCTTCCATGAGCACAATGGATGTCAATAAGTTCTACTGTGGTGGAATGATCTGTGTAACAATAGATGGTGATGTAACACCATGTTCTGTAATTAGAAAAGGCTTTGGCAACATTAGTGAGAAACCTCTAGAAAAAATAATTGAAGAGAGTAAGGATCAACTGCTTCTAACTCATTTGAGAAATCAGAAAAATATGCCGGGACATTGTAGCAGTTGTGAGCATAATTCAGTTTGTTGGGGATGCAGAGCAACAGCATATTATGATAAAGGAGATATGTTAGCACCAGATCCAAGATGCTGGATAAATCCGGATAATCTAAAATAGGACTTTTTCTTTTTTTTAATATTAATACAGAAGGAAAAAAAATGAGTTTAGAAAAAGGTAAACGATTAGACTTCACGATTGGCGATGTAAATGAAGTCTATGAAGGTCCTGTAGGTATTCTCTGGGAAATGCTAATGGGAGAACAAATCCACGTTGGCGGTGATAAAGAAACAGATATACTTGCACAAAAAGCAGAAATCGCGAAAGATAACGTAGTATTAGATGTTTGTAGCGCTCTTGGAGGACCAGCACGATACCTTGTAAAAAAGTATGGATGTCAAGTGACAGGATTAGACGCCACAGAAAAGATGATTAATGAAGCAATAAAAAGAACCGAAAAAGAAGGTCTAGCTGATTCTATTACTTACAAACTAGGCAATGCCTTAGATATGCCCTTCAAAGCAGAAAGCTTCGATATAGTCTGGGGCCAAGATGCTTGGTGCTATACCACTGATAAAGAGAAACTAATACAGGAATCACACCGCGTTTTAAAACCTCAAGGAATCATAGCTTTTACAGACTGGCTTCAAACTGGAAACATGGCGAGTGAAGAGTGGGAAGCTCTTAACAGTTTCATGGCGTTCCCTTACATGGAAACCTTAGAAGGCTACGAAGAGCTAATGAAAAAGACAGGGTTCCAAATATTAGAGAAAGAAGACTTGAGCAAAGATTTCGCCGAACACTGTCATATTTACCAGAAAATGCTTCGAGAGGACCTAAAAGACGGAATACTCAAACAATATGGGGCTGAACTTTTTCAAGCTGCTGATGACGGCTTAGCCATGTGGGTAAAAGCAGCGGATGAAGGAAAAGTTGGGCGTGGCAGAATCATAGGTAAAAAAATCTGATAAACAAGTTCACTTTCTTTTTTTAAGAACTTTAGTTTAGTAATATTCTTGGTGCAAATTCGAAACTGTCTGTTCTCCATTTTTTTCAGAAAAAACCATGGATAATATATGTGCCATTATGGATTCAATGGCTAATCCTCAACTTTTCAGGTCCAGGTTCCTGGATTGGACCAACTGTTCTCAAACAACTTTTAGGTGGTCCAACAACTGATTTGAATATAATCTTCCCTATTACCTGGGTTAGCGCAGTTTTTTCTTTTTTTATAATTCTTCTATTGCTATTCAAAAGAACTTCTAAATTGAATTCTTTTATGATAGCTTCAGCTTGTCCATTTGGTGCAGCTTTCCTATTCGAATTCATATTTAGTATAATTGCATTGATAGTTCATGGGCATCCTATTCTTCAAAGTAATCCTTACTATATTGTTCTTGGAGTTTCTTGGTTGATTATGCCCATTTGTGGAATAGGATTTTGGTCCAGAAACAGAATTTTATATGGTTCCATAATAGTTTTTATCGTAGGATTCGTAGTCTGGATATTGATTGGTTTTCCTATATTATTAGGATTTTCAAGTCTAATTCTAAACTACATTACAAAGATTGCTTCTTTTTCAATTGTTACTTCTCTATTTACTAAACGGGTGTGTTTAAAGAAAAAATAGGAAGAGGTTAGTTAGAAACTATTTCTTTTGGGCTACTATTGATAATATGAGTATAATTACTGCTATTACCAGGGGTGCTGAATATCTCAGCCAATCTCCTGATGCTGCACCTATGACGATAATTCCGGCGATTATTGTGAGAAGAGACCACCAATAACCAATTTTTGACATTGATATTCGTCTTCTAAGAGTTCCCCTGAACCTTTCCGCCATTCCTATGAGAGCGAATGGAATCACTAGAATATTGTATGAAGCCGTACCCCAGTGTGCCCTTTCCCATGGTGGCTCGGGTGGCATATTTAACTCCGCAGGTTCACCAAAGAGTACTCTAGTGACCCAGTAGAGGAATGGCATATGCAACAGGAATAGAAAAGCAAAAGTCAATAGGTGTTTTTTGAGCCATCGCCTTGATCGGTGCTGGAAGAATAGTAATTCTTGTTTCTTTCCTCGCTCAGTTACTAGCAATACTAGTATGATCAAGAGTATTATGCTGACTATGTAGGTGCTATGTGTACCTGAAATTAATCCAGTTTCGGTTGGAATTATCATGAAAGCTGAGATTGATGCTAAAAGGTCTGTGGACATTTTTTTTCCTTTGTAGGCTACTCCTATAGTCAGTAAGATAAGTGGATAAGCAAAGTTGTGTGCCCAACGAGCATCAAACAAGAAGAACACATACCACTGAAATACCCAGAAGTATAGCCAAAATAATCCAGTCAATATCAAGCCTGAACCGATATCCATAGAATTCTTCATCTTACCCCAGAAATCTTTGGGCGGATTAAGTTGAGCCTCAAGCATATCATGATGGACTATCTCATCAGCTCTAACGTCTTCAAAAAGTTTCTTTATTTTAGGCTCTCCTTCTTCTTCTGCGAGTTTCATATATTCAGTTAGACGTTTAATTGCGTCAGCCTCTACGTGTACATCGCGTTGCAATAATTCATTATCTGTTTCTCCGGCGTGTTTGATTTGTTTTGGAATGACTGTTGGAATTCCACCTAGACGTGCAACTTCCCTGGAAAAATATTCGATATGAGCCATTTCATCCATAGAGAAATCTTCAAGAAGGTCGATCATTTTGGGATCGTTAATCAAATAGGCGTGTTGCTGATACTCAGTTACAGCTGCGATCTCCACAGCTACAAGATCATTCAAAGCCTCAATAAGCCGCTCTTTTGCCAATTTTCATGATACTCCTAAATTGAATATTCTTCTTAGATGATATCGCAGTTGATAACATATTTAATTTTACTTATTCCCTTCCTGCGAGAATGTCATCTATTTGTGGAAATGGGGGGTCTGGTCCTGTTGATGTTATTTTTCCTGTAGGACATACATCATGGCAGTAATCACATATCGCGCATATTGATGTTTTTTCAGGGTAAAGGGTGATCTGTCTTTTTGTTCATCTTCCAATGAATCCAATTACACTATCCCATGTAGCATCACTAAAGCGGCGTACGCATAGGCCACAGAGTATGCATTTTGTTGGTGCTGTGGGGGTCTTTGAAAGTAATAGTGATAGGTCAGCATTGTATTCACTTGATAGTTTACGCATTTCACCCTTAGCATCCTCTCC
>SMYQ01000094.1 GCA_007050885.1 Candidatus Bathyarchaeota archaeon | reverse complement strand
CCATTGCATAGAAGGGAGCAGTATGTTCACTTAGTCCTTGGTTCTCTCCAAAAGCGAATAAAGTAACCGTTCCTGAGGTTTTATCAATCATTGTTCTGCTGACTACTGTATCGTCTTGATATTCTACTAGATCAATTAGATTAGATACTTTATCTATTAGATTCTCAGTTTTCGAACTGTTATTCATGTAGAATCCCAATAACCTTTGTGACTTATTTTTCTTAACATTGCCTTATATCCTAATTGTGCTAAGGACAGATTAATTAGTAAGAGAATATAAATATAACGGCGTTAAGAAAATGCCAACACGTAAAATTATCAAAATTGATGAAACAAAATGCAATGGATGCGGTCTTTGCATACCAAATTGTGCAGAGGGCGCTTTAAAAATTGTTAATGGAAAAGCCCGATTAATTTCAGATAAGTTCTGCGACGGTCTTGGAGCTTGCCTTGGCCATTGTCCACAGGACGCCATAACAATTGAAGAACGAGAAGCAGAAGATTTCAATCAAGAGGCTGTCAAGAGATATCTTAATGAACAGAAAAATGCATCACCAAATAACCATATCAAGAACATCCCCTTCACTTGTCCAGGTTCAAGAGTAATAGATAGAAGAGAGAACATCTCTGAAAAAGAAAACATTCAAAATGTAAAATTAGAATCAGAATTACGACAATGGCCTATTCAGTTAAAACTTGTCCCTCCAAATGCACCATACCTTAAAGATGCAGACCTATTAATAGCGGCGGATTGTGTTCCTTTCACTTATGCAAATTTCCATAGCGATTTCTTGAGAGGAAAAACGCTTGTAATGGGTTGTCCAAAATTCGATGATGCAGAGCACTATATCGAGAAACTGACTGACATTCTAAAAATGAATGATATCAAGAGCATAACACTAGTCAACATGGAAGTACCTTGTTGCTTTGGCCTTCAACAAATTGCTGAGCAAGCCATAAAGAATTCTGGAAAAATTCTCCCATTAAGACAGACAATCATTTCAGTACATGGCGAAAAAAAATAAAAAATAACAATAACTCATTACATTTCAACCTTAATTTCAATTTACTAACACTCATACTTTCAACCAAACATCTTTACTTTCAAAATATTGACATAATTGACCATCAACAACATGCTGAATATAGAAAGTGTATCAATTGAAGAATGAAGTAAAATTGAATCGCGATGTAAGGACTCTTATTCAACTAATCGGAATTTTTTGCGATAATAAACATAAATCTCGACCTAAGAATCATTGGAGTCATAAAAACAGAACTCCTTCAATAAATGAATCGAACGGTCCTAAATTTTGCCAAGAGTGCAGCGATTTACTAAACTACTCCATTAAACAAAGAGAAAAATGTCCGCTTGACCCCAAACCACTATGCAAGAGATGTAAGATTCATTGTTATTCCTCTGATTATCGCTTGAAAATAAAGGAAGTAATGAAATATTCTGGCATGTACCTGTTTACTCATGGTAGAATAGACTTACTTTTTCATTTCTTCAAGTAAAATCAGACTATACATAATACCTTATGTTACAAATACTTAAAAAAATACATTAAGAGTTTTCTTTAGGATAGATCACCGCATTCACACGTGCTTTCTTGCACTAAGTCTAAAAGTTGACTCATGCCTTCTCCTTTAATACTGGAGACTTGAACTACCCTTTGTGATGACGATAACATTTTAGCTGCATCAACGAATTTCAAAGCAAGTCCTTTCATTGTTCCACTCTCCTCTTTTCCTATCATCTTTTTCATATAATCATAATCAGAAAGCATTCTGTAAATTTCTTGATTTTTTACGAGATCAGATTTGTTTAAGACGTTTACCGTTGGAATACCAAGGCGCATTTGTGTTGCAAGCGATAGCGATATAGCAGAGGCTAAATTAGTACCTGTACCTGTAATTGATCCATCAATTATGTAAACACATATTGTTTGTGATGATTTTTTTAATTGATCACATATAGCAGGTCCTGCAGACTGAAAAACGAATATTTCACTCTGACCTGGCGTATCTATCAAAACATATTGGTTATCTAGTTGATCAATTTTTTCTATTATACGACTCATCAGATTTTCAGTTAATTCTGCACCCTTTAGCATTGCTCCACTTGGTCCAAGATTTTCTTTCTTCATTATTTCTTCAATTGTAAAATATCTTCGAATATCGAAGTCACATTTATAAGGCAAATTTGCACATCCAGGGTCTAAATTGACAAAAGATACTGGGTTCCCTGTGTTTTTTTCTATCCAAGTTCCAAATTTGTTCGTAAGACTTGTTTTTCCTGATCCTGCAGTTCCAACGAAAATTATCTGCAACCGTATCATCTCTTAAATTACTATAAAGTCGTCTAAACCGAATTTTCTTTTAGATTAGAATACTATCATGCGCCTAATATCATATGCTAGTCTCAAAAGCCTGATAGATTATTGATAGAAAAAGAGGTAAAGGATTATTCTCTGAATAAGGCATATTAGTTTGTAAGACGTAATTCAGAGATCCTACTTAGATTTGTTAGGTTATTTGATTTAATCATTTGATTTGAGACTGTGTAGAGTACATTTTCAACGTAGAAACTTCTTTTTATCTCATACTCAGAATCAAAATAATATCCACTCTTAAGCAGCTCTTCAAAATTTTTCAAGTGGGTGATTTTTCCTTTCGTTTCAAATCCAATTTTTGGATCGATATGTATTACGTAGACACCTTGGAATACAAAGTCCCCATGAGTTGATGGTCTGACATCTTCCCGATATTTCTCTTGAAATATTTTAGCTTCCAAGATTGGGATTACTAGCAAATTTCTATTTCGATCGAATAGGATCGAATGATGATCACGTAACGCCGGTGAGTCTGTGCCTCTATCACCAATTATTAGTTTATCAATCTCTCTAGGATTTTTTACATTGCTAACATCGAATAGTGAAATTTTTAGACCTTGATACCATGCAAAATTACCTTCTTCAGCTTCAACAGTTTCTTTTCCAATACCTATGAGATGGTTCTCATCATATGGGTGAAGGTAGTCAGAATATCCAGGGATCTTGAGTTTACCAAGTATTCTTGGATTCGCAGGATGACTCATATCTATTGTGAATAGTGGGTCAACTTTTTTGAAAGTCACTAGGTAACATCTAGCACCCATGAATCTAGCTGAATGAATTTGTTCTCCTGGCGCTAGATTTTCTAACGAGCCAACAATCTTGAGATTCTCATTCAAGACATAGACATTATTTGAACTAGTTTCTCTTCCACGCATAACTTGGCCGTTAGTCGTGGCAATCCTGAAGAAACCTTTGTACTCATCCATAGAGAACTGATTGAGAACACGTCCTGGTACAATCCCACTAGCTTCGAAGGTGATATCTGGACCATGGATGGCTATTCCATGAATTATCGTTGTTTCTTTATCATACCGCCAGTCACCATGAGGCATAGTGATGTACATATTTTTTTGGGAAACATACATGTTTGTTGCATAACCAGTCAGAAGGACCTTATATTCTGTTTCCACATCATCAAGTTGTATATTGACTGCAGCTATTATTGAATAGCTTTCTGGCATGTCTACACTTTCTGACGAATAATGAATCTCTGTTGCTGGCAGTTTCACGATTCTATCGTCAACATATATCCTCGGTAAGATGACTTCTTGATAATCTTCAATCCAGTAAATCACTGGTTGAGTTACAACAGCATAGACCCATTCACCTATCATCCTAGAGTTCATGTAGTGGCCCTCTAGAAAGAGTTCTTTTAAAAGAAACGGAGCTTCTCTTTTTGAGATATCATAAATTTTCAGGTTAACTCCCTGGGGTTCCATAGGAGGGATTACTTCTTGTCTAGATAAATCAGAGATTGGTTTTATTGGAGAAACTGAACTTTCAAAGACTATCAACCTATCATCATTCACGAATAAACCTAAGATCCTTCCATCTAGAACAATGGAAGATAGAGTCGTCATTTTTTCTGCAGGGTAGACTTTTAAAACATGTAATTTATTATCTGAACTAAGATAGGCATATTTTCCATCTATCTTGATAATGTCTGCTTCATCCACTCCTTCAACTTGTATGTTAGTTGTCGAATATTCAAGTCCATCTGCCGCACTTAGAGGTTGAACACTTTCTTTGCTTGTTGCAGTCTCCATAAATCGCCAATACTGATCATTGGATTCAGCTTCTTTGATTTTTAATAGAATAAAATTCTCTAATTCTTGTTCAGATATGAATGTCTTTATATGAAAATCCTCTTCAGTATAGTCAGTTCTAGTCTCTGCTGTTATTATGTTTGAAAAGACAAGAACCACTAAAACTAATAAAGCTGGAAGAATTTTGTAAATTAATTTCATATCCAAGTTACTCCACCGACAATTACATTTATCGTAGCGAGTAATAATTCGACACTTACGAACAGATTGTTCATAATTTAGAACAGATAATTTTCCTACTGTCTAAATATTAGACATTTTGATGGTTTAATTATTATAGAGTGCTATATTGATACACTGAAAAGTTGATCTTAGTTAACCAATTTTTTGGCAAAAAAGTAATACAAGTAATGGTTAAATTGTATTACATATATAATAACTCAGATCATTATGAATAACCCGATTGTCTGTCCACATTGTGAGCTAAACATCAATTATGATTATTATCTACACATACTTGTCTGTGGTTCATGCGAACAGGAGAATGAATTTCAAAAAGATTCTTGATATTTAGCCTTCCAATTTTGCTTTCTTCAATATAATGACAGAGGGATTAATGATAATTGACAAGAGGAAACATTATTCATGTTGTTGGAACAGGGACTATAGGAGAACCTTTGATCGGTTTGTTGTCAAGTCTAAAGAAAGAGCTTTGCATTGATGAGGTAACCTTCTCTAAACGTACACCTTTACTTAGGGATCGCTCTAAAGTTAGGAGTCTAATAAAACGTGGCGCTAAACTTAGTGTACCGAAAGAAAAATTCAGCGAATTTAAGAAGATTGATCTTGATCCCGATTATGAAAATGAAGAAGCCCTATCTAGAGCAACAATAGTCATCGATTGTACACCAGCCGGCTTAGAAAATAAGAAAAAATACTATGAGCTACTTGAAGACGAGGTCAAATGTTTTGTCGCTCAGGGATCTGAGTTTGGATTTGGCAAAATGTATGCGTTTGGGATAAATGATGAGACCCTGACTAACAACGATAAATATATCCAAATAGTTAGTTGCAACACACACAATATCGCTGTAATTATCAAGACCCTTGCGATTAATGGTGAAATTTCGAATCTTTCTGAAGGCAGATTTCTTTGCCTAAGACGGGCCAATGACATAAGCCAAAGCGGTGGCTATGTTCCATCACCAAAAGTCGAAAACCATGACGATAAATCTTTTGGGACACACCACGCTAGGGACGCTTATTGGCTCTACAAGACTATTGGATTAGAATTAGACTTATTCTCCAGCTCCATTAAATTAAATACACAATATATGCATTCGATATGGTTCAATTTACATCTAAATAATAAAATTGACGAGGAAGAGGTAAAAGAAAGATTCAGATTGAATCCTAGAGTTGCGGTTACATATAATCAACTTGCCAGTGAGGTGTTCTCTTTTGGACGTGATCATGGCTATTATGGTCGCATATTAAATCAGACAGTAGTTGTGTTACCAACAATAGTAGTTAGAAATACAGCAGAGGTAATAGGATTCTGTTTCACACCACAAGATGGAAATAGCCTTCTCAGTAGCATGGCTGTCATAGAACATGCTCTATGTCCTGATTCATGGAATGAAAACATGAAAAAACTTAACCAGTTCCTTTTTGATGAGGTCTGAATTTACTTCACAACGCGTGGTATTTCTACGATAAACCTATTGTCAAATAATGTAGAAGATAATTAAACAAGATCATATGAAATTAAGAATATTTAACAAAAGACTATCTGTTTACCCTAGATTCAATGATTTGGAATAGTAGCGCGCAGATTTTATCGCGCGCTTCCAATGAGATTTTTATATTACGCTACTTCAATTTTCTTGCGTGACTCCCATAAGCCGTGTAGGTTACAATATTCGATTGCGTATAATGTGCTGTTCTCTTTGAGTTTCAAATTTAGTTTGATGTCTGGTTCGCTATAGACTGGTGTCAATTTGACTGTTGTTAAAAATATTGGATTAAACGCTCTTGCATCTTCGGCAATAAATACATCGATCTGTCTTATCGAGTGTTCTACGGTATTGGGGTGTGGTCCTACTGTGATTCTAACCTCAAAAGTTTTCTCTGCACCCACACTATCTGGCGCCTCTATCTTTGGAGAGTGTGACTCTACTTTGCCTAGGGCTTCCCCTTCGGCACTATCTGGAGTATATATTAGTTCTCCGAATGGTTTCATCAATTCACCTCCTTCAGGAGTTTCCTTTGGTATTTCAGAAATTATTGGTAACTCTTCCTTGGGAGCATAGAAATTGTAAGCACTGTATCCGACTCCACCGGCTATGGCAAGAGCTGCCGCTCCGCCAAGATATTTCAAATATTTTCTCCGAGTTATTCTTTCTCCCAAAGGAATCTGATTTCAGTATAAGAATCCTTGTATAAAAACATAACGTCGTTATATAGTTAAAAGCGCATGGAGACTTATTTCATTCAATCTGGGAGAATCATTTAATAGAGAATTGGCTATAGCTCCCGCAGTGATTAACCATGGAAAGAATGGATAAACACAACATTGGCATACCGTATGCGAATGAAGAAGAAAAAGATAGACCAATGGACAGAGACACATGGCTACGTGAGGTTTTCCCAGAATGGGGAACATATCTCAATAAACAGATAGAAGCCGAAAAAGTGGAAAAAGGTAAATTAGCCCTATGGTGGTTTGGCGCCTGCGCCTTCTACATGAAGACTCCAGGAGATGCCAATATCCTCATCGACAATTACAGTGGCCAGTCACTTTACATAACCTACGAAGGTGGTGGAGGGCCGGTCAGAATGAATGGTGCCGCACGTCAAGAATGGATGCGCTGTAATCCACATGTTATCGACCCATGGGCGTTCACCAAAGTTGACGCATTACTGTCGACCCACCCACATAATGATCACTGTGACATATATACCATCAAACCTCTAATCAAAAATACAAAATGTGTTTTCATAGGTCCACCAGCCTCATGCAAGATGTTCGAGATGTACGGAGTTCCAAAAGATAGAATTCTTCAGATGCAACCTGGAGACCAGAAGAAAATAAAAGATACAGTCATAAAAGCCACCAAATCCACGGACTTTTGTGCATTACGTGGTGGAGAGGTTAAACCAGGCAAGACAGTAGACGAAGTTGGACTCAATTATCTTCTAGAAACACCTTCAGGAAATATATATCACGCAGGCGACTCATCATACCACGATTACTACTTCAGAGTAGGAAAAGAGAATAAGATCGATATTGCACTAATAAATTGTGGAGACAGCCCTCCAAGCTTCACGGATAAGATGTCCTTTGCTGATGCTGCACGTGTCGCAACACAACTGCGAGCTAAAGTCCTAATTCCAATGCATTATGACAATTGGGCCATTGCAGAGGGAGATCCAACTGAGGTTGAGGCCATCGCTAAGATGAAATATCCAAACCTGAAAACCTTCATAATGAAATGGGGTGGAAAATTCGAGTGGCCTACCGATCAAGATAAACGCAGATATGTGTATCCGAGACAGGAGGAAAGAGCTCGACCTGAACTATCTTGGGAATACGGTGACAAGCCAAGAGTTAAACTAGTTGTGGAATAAATCCACAACAATACCTTTTTCTTATAATAATTCTCCTTCAATTAATATTCATAATCTAACATAATTTAAGTTAAATTACGAATAGAAGTACTCTTTATTAAAATTGAAGAAAATAGCAACTCTATTTGTAAATTTATGAAATATGGTGTTCACTAATCAGAACCATCTGAAATAGTATGGATGAGTGTGAGCTTAAACCACAATTTATGGGTGCGGATGCATTGCCATGCGTCTGATCTTGGTTATTTGAGAGTATGGTGGCATGTAGCGAATTGCCTGTTGAAAAGCATCGTATTCATTAAAAGCTCGAACGGTTATTTCGTATCTTTGTAAACCGCCTACTCCTGCAGGTATCTTATACTGAACGCTGAAAAGACTTGGCTCGTAATAATACGGATTATACGCTTCTTGAGTATATGATGGATAAGGGGCAGAGTATGTTGGATAACAACCGCCTCCTGGAAGACATAAAGTCATTAAATTTTCACCACTTTTTATTTGAGATTACTTACGATGTTGCTATGCGGTCCAATATAAAATAGTTATCTCAAGATTTTTCGAGCGTTTACCCCATGACATTAATTTTCATAAAGCATAAGAATATTAAAAGTCTATTTGCTGAGCCTTTTTTTGACGGCGCCGCTGTTGAGTTCTCTTATCGCGTCGGATGCAACCCATCTTGCTGTTTTAGAGTTTATACGGCCAATCTTCCTAGCAGTATTGATCGCAACTTTATTTAATTTACGATTTCTTTTTCCGATGTTTCTTAGAGCCCAGTTAACAGCTTTTTTTACAAAGTTACGTTCATCGGTAGCTCCAAACTCGATTACAGGGAGTAATTTGATGAACTTCCTATCGTCTGCTTCTTTGTCATGCCATGCTAAACAAGCGATCAAAGCATATGCACTTCTTTTGACGAACTCTTCTTCTCTCTTTGACCAGTCATGGATTTTTTTCCAAGCTAAGGGTGTTTTCTCGAATAAATTCGCACATAATTGATCGCAGACATCCCAAGAATTTATGTCTTTAACCCAATCCTCCATTTGGTTCTCTGTAATTTTTTCAGGTTCATCTATCATTCCAGCTAATAATTGTGCGTCAGCTATACCTGTCTTCCATAAATTTAATGCAATTTTATGATCTTTACCTAATTCTTTGGCCATCTTTCGCAACTCAGGCATAGATACCCCTAACCTTTTTTCGACGACTATCC
>SMYQ01000260.1 GCA_007050885.1 Candidatus Bathyarchaeota archaeon | reverse complement strand
TGATGTCCTCAAAATCCTCGGCGTTAAGCTAGACCGCCGTCAAGATACCAAAGGCTGATGAATGATTCATTCTTTCCAGGCTTTCGCAGGTACCCAATCGTGCATCTCATCTGCTGCATTCAGCACCTGACGAATGTACCGGGATAACTCCTCTGCCGTAAGGTCAGTATCAGCAGTCTCTACAACAACGGCTAAGTCCCCATCAGGATCCAAACAGAATTTAATGCCATTCCAAGACCATGCCTCTTGGAGCAATTTCACATAGAATGCAGTCGTGTCCTTAGCAGAGAGCTTGGGAAATTTCTGCCAGCCTACAATGGTGAGCCACACATCATTTGGCGAGAATATGAAGTTAATAACGAGGTTTTCCCATTTGTCGGTTTTCCAGAGGGCGACGACGGTTTCGTCTTTGAGTTCGTATCTGACTTCAAGTTCATCAAGTAGGCTGGTGATTTCTTCTATTCGTTTTCCCATTGCTATAGCCTCAAATTGGTTATAGTGGTTTCGTCACTGTTCGTGTGACGGTAGAAAAACCTTTTCGCGTTAAGGCTTTGGAGGTGCATGGAGGCTGTGTTTTCGTAATGGAGGGGTTCTTTAAAAGACAGGACTCCGGTTAGTATCGTGGGCTCTCTATAGACGACCAGTTTCATCTAGCGTCTAATGAGCCGGCCTACCTAGAGATTATAGCTATCAAAGGTGTTGAAAGTGGCCCAAGATGGCTCCATTTACAAACGAACACGCTACGACATCTACGCCATGCTCATTCGCATCATCGTAATTCATGGCTATTGCCCCCTTACCCGGGCGGCTCGCTCAACGAATCTGCCCGTGGATCGTGCAAAGACCACCCTTGGGTTTCTTGAAGAGCGGGGCCTTGTCGAAGTAGTAGAAGAAGACAATCGGCGGTTGTTCCGGGTCACAGTCCGGGGGCGTCAGTATCTGGAAATGTATAAGCGCATGATTGGCTTTGTCGGTATGCCCATACCCGAACCCGTCACACCGTTCTAGTGCTATCATATCCTATTCAATGTG
Source organism: Candidatus Bathyarchaeota archaeon (assembly GCA_007050885.1). The sequence goes on along the minus strand of SMYQ01000260.1, from coordinate 1,257 downwards.
AAGAGAATTTAAAAATAAAATGAGGTATAGCGATGAAAATCAATTCAAGCGTATATGACACCGTAGTTATTGGTGGCGGACCCGCAGGCATCGCTGCAGCAATGCATTTGGGGTTTCATCAGCGGAGAGTCTTAGTTATTGACCGAAAGACATCACCGATGCAATTCGCTAATACTCCAATCCATAATTATCCTGGTGTGAAACCCCTTGTTGCTCCCACAGAAATCCTTCAGAAGATGAGGAAAGAATTACGCGAATATGATGTTGAAACGCTTTTTGGTAATGTAATCAGAATTACTGGGCAGGCGCCAAATTTTCATGTAGCAATCAAATCGGCTCAAGAGGCGCTTACTACGGTCACCGCGAAAACTTTGGTCTTAGCAACGGGGATTGCTCGTAAACATCCTAAGGTTGATGGTGACTGGAAAAAGTGGCTTCCGTTTGCAGGGAAAAATCGTATGAGCTATTACTGTCCGGATTGTGATAGTCCACAAGCGGCCGGGAAAGACGTCATCATCGTCAATGCTGGGACGGCTAATAGTGCGCTCCATGTGGCTCGGTGCATCAAACCCTTTGCAACGCGCATTCGCATCTTCATGACGGAGGATGCCTACGCCCCTTACACCAAAAACTCTGAAACAATCCTGAACAAGTCGGAGTTCGAATGGACCCATGGTCTTGTAAAAAAAATAAACATCTTAGAACCTGGAAAACGACAACAGCTTATCACCGCTGATGGTCAAACCCTTGAATGCAACATATTCTTTGTTGCATGGATTGCTGTTCCACGTAATGAACTTGCAATTGAATTAGGCGTTGAATTAGATGGACATGGCAATATTATCACGGATTTCAAGGGAGCTACAAATATTAAAGGGGTCTGGGCTGCTGGGGATGTTCGCCCAATTACCCAAACGGTTGCTACCGCTGTGGGGACAGGCGTCTATACTGGAATTATGATTGCCCATTACTTGATATCCTTAGCTTGAACTCGTGTTAATGAATGTCGAGTGGAGCCACGTTTGTTTTTTACCATCTATCAAAATGCATCTTCTGTTGTAATGACACCGATTTTTGTTTTATAACATGTTTCTGTGGATATCCAATTGGGATTATAGCCGCAACTTCATAATCCTCAGGAATATTCAGCGCTTTTTTGAGGGCCATAGTATCGTAGGGTATTTTGGTCACGCCATACAGACCTTCTGCTGCCAATGCTAACAAAATATTTTCAATGCAACACCACACCGAAGCGAA
>SMYQ01000143.1 GCA_007050885.1 Candidatus Bathyarchaeota archaeon | reverse complement strand
AATCACGTTTCATTAGACTCGGAGTCGGCTGAGTTTTTTTTTGCCATTATGAGTGGATATGCTAAATCGGCTCAGCAACAAAGATTGCACGATCAGATTCTGGCGTCCAAGGTTTCCGAGTGAAAGTTGAATAGAGGGTTTCAACTTGAAAGAGAGATTCAGCCAACAGAAATTTGACGTCTTCAACGGTTAATAAAGCAAGTTGAGACCAATCATAGAAAGTATCAGTGATTCGCCCATCTTCTGTATGAACATCGAATCGCAGCACCGTATCAATAAGCTTCTCAGATTCCTGGACTCGTGTGGAAATGGATCGGGTAACGGCACCACCTTCTGGTAATGATACTGTTTCTAACCGGCGCCAAGTGCCGCTAGTATCAGATTCGCCCACCCAGATATCAAAGACAAAGGACCCCTCTTTATGCAGATGCGCTTTGACACTGCGTAGACAGCCCAACTGGTGTTTCCGCGTATTGAGGCATTGGAAACTACCAGAAGGAACATAGACAATTCGAAATTCTTGATCCAGCTGAAAATCACTCATATCCCCTGCGATGAAAAGGAGGCGACGGGCGATTTCAGGAGGGGCTTTTTGGAGTTTCTTTCGTGCTTCTTGTAGCATCTCTCGTGATTGCTCAAGGCCCACCACAGTGATGCCATCTTCGGCTAGCGCAAAGGCGAAAGTCCCTGTTCCAACTCCCAGCTCCAGTGCGGGAGACCCCGCTTCTTGTGCTAGGTTTCGGTAGAAGGCTAGTTCCTCCTCTTTTCCCAATGCAAACAGGTCATAAAACTGTGCACTCGCTCGATACGCCATACAAACCCACCACACTCAAGTGAGTAGGTTTGCATGTTTTTGAGGGTTTTTGTCACTAGTCCAATAGCACATTTTCACCTAAGCACTCAAATCTCTACCACCTTACGGAAGATAATGACGATGTTTGAAACCGCTCTCTCGATGGCGCAGCACCACGGAACACGATGTCCAACCGGCGTCCTCCTTCTGGATGAGCTCTTAGGAGGCGGTTATGAAGGCGGGCTCAGCCATCTCCTTTATGGAAGCCCCGACTGCACTAAGTTGTTACAACAATCCATTGCCACCGCACTCCTCCATTACGGCCCCCACAGAAGTGTTGCCGTAATTGATGCAAACAATGGAATCCGGCCAGACACAATCCTCAATCACCTGCGGGCAGCCTCTGTACCCTCACCGCCTGACAGCCATCTACAACGCCTTAACGTGGCACGTGCCTTCACCACTGACCAGTTGCTCTCACTCCTCAATGAGGCCCCTGACACTATTCGCGAACTACACGCGCCGATCCTCTTTGTCAACGGTCTCATGCACCTTCTCCAAGAAGAAGAAGATATGCCTCAACCTCCAGCACCTGGCGCTCCAATTGACCCCCGGGTCTTCCGTCGAGGCCAACTCGCTTCGCACTTGAAACAACTTGCCTTCACTCAACAGGTGGCCGTCATCGTCAGCGCGGATGCGCCGAAACGAGCCACAAAACCGCCACTGCGAATTGGTCAAGCCGCACGTCACCGGTTTCATGTCCTCATACAGCATACCCATCAAGACCTAGTGGAAACCTTCACGTTAGAAAAACATCCCAGCCGTCCATGGATGCAGAGAAGTACGGTGACATCCCACCCCCGTCATCGTCTCAGCTCCTACCAGACAACCCTCTTCGTCGAATAACACCAAGTCCACGAACCTTCTTTCAAGCTAATGATAGTTGACGAATACATTCATTTTTAGCTCTTCAAGTGAAGGAGGGCTTCTCTGAATAGGAGCCACTGATTGATGAAGTTCACCACCCTCAAATACTATATTTTGCTGATTCTCGCGATGATATTTTGGGGGGGTAGCTGGGTATCAGCCCAAGTTGTTGTCTCGGTAGCACCACCCTTTACGGTAGGTTTCTTTCGGTTTCTGACCGCCAGCCTCATCCTTCTCCCGTTGCTGCTGGCTAGCCAACGCAAATCCGTCCGCAGTTATTCTCGCCGTGATCTTGCGCTCTTTTTTGTTCTTGGTTTAATCGGTGTCTTTGGGTATGGCATCCTTTTCTTGATTGGGATGCAGTTTACCACTGCTGCCCAAGGATCCATCATCGCCGGCATTAATCCAGTGACAGTTAGCCTATTGGCGTTTCTCATCCTCCAAGAAAGATTAGCACCAAAATGGCGTTACATCGGGTTTCTGTTCAGTTTCTTAGGCATTGTTTTTGTTGTCGGCATTCAGGCATTCATGGATTTTCAACTTGAGTATCTCATTGGCAACCTGATTCTGATCTGTGCG
>SMYQ01000188.1 GCA_007050885.1 Candidatus Bathyarchaeota archaeon | reverse complement strand
AACGTACACTAAGAACGTCAGCTAGCTATCTAACCCGACGAAGACCGTAAAAGCTAGCACGCTAGCTATGCGCACACGCTCCTTTGCCTAAGATAACGGATGACTGAACTAGCTAGCTAAAAGAATCGCTATGCTGAGGGTTACTGCATTTTTTGCCACACGAGTTGAGCGATTTGTGTATGTCCTTCAACCAGCATTGGTGGGGTCTGAAGCGTCAGGGTATCGTCATGAAGCGTATAGTAACGGACAAAATCGGTGCCAACCCAGTTGGGAAACGAGCTCATTTCGACGTGATGGATAATCGTGTCCTCATGCACCTCGTAGGTACCACAGTATCCAAGGTATGTTTTCCCTGCATCAGCGTATTCTTCACGGGTTCCATTCACCCAATCAGGAGATGCGAAGGGTCGCCGGTCCTCCGCCATTAAGTGCACAGACATGTAATCATTCGGAGTGTACATGATATAGCCCCTGAACGTGGTCTTGGGATAGACGACCTCGTCTCCGCGATGATATTCTATCGATATGAGTTTCCAGACACCTACGAATTTCTGCGGCATTTCACCTTCACCATTGTGTACTCAAATAGTAAACACTGAGATTTAAGGCCTTCAAACGAGTTCGTTATATATTCTTATTCTGTTGTTCCTCGGGTTGCAGATCAAGGCCGAACAGCTTGAGAAACGCGTCAGGGACGCGATACAAGAATAGAATATCACCCTCAACGCGCTGAATCTGTGCAGGCGTCCATCCATCAATATCGAAGCGACGACTGACGATGCGGCTTCCCCAAGGTGCTTCCCGCTCCAGCTTCGGACGCAACCGGACATTCCCCATGACCGTCAGGAAGAGGATAATCACCGTCGCCATCGATAAGTCGGCCTCAAAGAGGTCCCCCTGCACGATCGTTACTTTGTCCTGTAATCCGTGTTGGCGAATGGATTGAAGCGCCGTTTGATATCGTTGGGCATCGAGTTCGTAGCCGATCGCCTGCTTCACATGAAACGCGTTTACAGCTGTCACTAAGATGCGTCCGTCACCACAGCCTAAGTCGTAGACCACATCGGATGTCGTGACATTCGCCAATTTCAGCATGGCCCTGATGATTCGAGGTGCTGATGGGACGTAGGGGGCACAATTTCGTTGGAAACCGAAGGGAAACATCGCAATCTCCACGTTGCTAGCTACCTAGTATGCATATCTATGATTTAAGGGCTTCAAGCCAGAAAGAAGAAAAAAAGAGTGAAGTGCAAATTTATTTTGCTTTTTTCTTGTATTTGTCATAGGCTGCCGTAAATAGTCCCGTTTCCGTTATGGGTATGACCCAGCGTTTCCAGGATTTAATGTTGAATACTGACCATAGTGCATCGATATTGGACAGTTGCTCAGGACTATCTGTCTCATAAATTTTGAAGGCGCGATAATTCTGCGTGAGTTGTGGCAGATCGCCATGGATCACGTGATCGCCTAAGACATGTGGTGGAATATTGCCTGCTTCACGTTCTTCCGCATGTAACGCGACATTTGGTGAGGTGATGACGTTCGCTAGTTCTTCTTTATCCATTTCATCTATCACGAGATACTTCATTTTATTATTCATCTCCTTTCATTTGTGGTATTTCTGTCATGGCTCCCCACCTCGGAGCTCTGAGGTGCACACTTATTCAAACTCTTTGGTGAGTGGTCCATCGAAGTAGAAGAGCCCATAGCAATCCGAGCAGAATTTTCCGCCGTCAGGCAATCCTCCATGTTTCTCGCCTTTTGGCGTGAACTGAAAACTAAAGGCATCACCCGTAAACTTGATGTGGGTTCCGTTAGGTTGCTCCATTTCACCGAGTAATCCCATTGCCCATTGATTAGCGTGAGGATGGGTGTGAGGATGCTCGTGATTGCCCCCTTTTGGAAACTTCATGAGGACGAATCGAGCGCCAGTCTCTTCATTCTGCCAGAGAATGTGTTGCTTGACGTCTGTCAGGTACCAGCCTTTCGGTGTATCGTGCCACTCCACCTCTTTTCCATTGATTTTCACCATTCGTTTCACCTCCTTTCTATCCGTTCATCAAAATCGAAAGTTGCGCGCGCGCCCGCAATACCGACAGAGGTCAAGAATGATTCACAGATCTCAATAATGAGTAAACTGGAAATCACTTGCGCAAAGACTAGCGTTAAGTTGGAGAGAAAGATCGAAGGAATGACAAGTTTCTGCTCGGTTAATGAGGGCATTGCGGTGTCTTCTGTGAAACGTTGACCCATCGTTATCATGTCTAATAAATGAAAAAACACTATATCTAGTACAATGT
>SMYQ01000267.1 GCA_007050885.1 Candidatus Bathyarchaeota archaeon | reverse complement strand
CGGTACGTCCGATGACTGCTTTGGTTCGAACGAAAATTCGTCCTCCAGATTCGCTATAGAATTGAACTTTGTCATCCTTATCAACGAAGGTGATGTCGACAGGTAGAGTATTAAAAATGCCTTGAAGAACCTCATGTGACAAGGTTCCGGTTTCAAATTGAACGAGTTTCTCCATAATTTTACTAACCTCAGGTTCTTTTGGTTGGGGTGTTTCTGCGATGAAAGGTTTGGGAGTGAAAAAACTATAACCAATTTCATTAAATTCTTGACGAATCTGAGACCATTCCTCGGCAGCAATAACCCGGAGACCAGATGGAAACAGGATGTTGTTTTCCTTTTGAAAATGACTGGCAAGCTTCTCAGCTAGTGCTAAGGAAATATTATCGAGTTGAGAAACGAATTTACGGTGATCAGCTTGGTTAGGGGACTCGATAAGAGTATAGAGTTGTTTTTCGATAGCGCGAATTTCGTCGTGCTCAGCCCACATGATTTTCGGAGGCTGGGTGATTCCATGTTTCTCAAGGTAGGGAAAGAGAACATTCTCCTCTCTGAGATAGTGATTTTCGGATTCACGGAATCGTGATACTTTTTTCTTCAGGGAATCCCATTGTGGTTTCGCCTCATCAAGAGTGTCAAATCCGAAAAGTTGTTTCGTAAGTTCTTGTACCGCGATAGCATTCTTTAACAAAAGATTATGTTCTTCCATGAGAATCCATATCGGATGAGAGGCGTCTAGATCGAGGTGGGTTGATTTTAAAGCGTCTTGGAATGCAGCGAGATGAACATCACATAATGCACGAATTTCTTCTGCGGGCATTCCTTCCTTGATGAGTTCTTCTTCGATTTGAGCTATTTCCAGAGGGCTGCAACTTGCGAGTAGATCACCAAACTGAGATTTCATCTGTTCAACAGTAGCCCCATCATGCAAAGCCTTGATAATTCCTTTAAGAGCCTCTTTACGTCGATTTTTGGTCATAGTGTTTCCTCCACTTAAATCACTTAGCAGTTGACTTTGTATGAAGTTAAATCTTAAAGAGACTCCGGTTTTATGATACCTGTGGAAATCTTAGGGAGGCTTGAGGGAAACGCCGCATTTGTGACAGTATTGAGATGTGGCTCCAATAGTTTTGGCTCCACAGTTCCAGCAGAAACTAATCGTGACATCATCGACAGCACTTGGAGGGGGAATAGCTGGTTGTGGTGTAAAATCTGTCTCAGCAGGAGGGGGAGAGAGGGTGGGTTGCTGCGCTTCAGCTTGCATGATGATATCATGGATTACTGCGGAGATTTTGCGTTGCCCAGTACCATGTTCTGGACATCGGATATTTAGCAGCTTGAAGCTTCCTGAGGTTTTGGTATTTTCAAGAGTAACAGGAGTGCCACACTTGAGGCACCGCATTACGTTCTTTTTAATAACGGGTGCGTAAACGGGGAGGTTTTCAAAAAAGAAAGAATATTCGCCCTCACCAGGGTGATCGGGGCAGACGAGCTCGAGTTTCACTAACCCTTCCTTACGCATCTTCGCCTGGGCTTCAGCAAGCTGTTTATGGATTTCTCGTTGGAACTCATCAGGATCTGTCTGTGAGAGTTTATGGTGTTCCTTTTCAAGGGCCTCACTGGCGGTTCGTTCCATGAAGCTAAGTTGGGTTTTTCGAATCACCGCCTTGATGGCACGTGGGTTTCCGCCCTTCGGACAAGCAATTTCCTTCACGATGGTTTCTATGGACATGGTAAAGTACCCTGAATACCTCTATTGAGTGGTTCAGAATAAAAAAGCCGTGGGTGTGATGCCGACTGAACCTATTTAGTATGTCGTCGTCGAATCAGGACAACCGCTACTACACCCAAAACCACGGCAGCAGATATGGCGGTGACACCAAGTATCAAGGGCAGTAAGTTGGACGGATATTGTGCTGCTGGGAGAATATAGTCTTCAATTAGATGCATTGGATTAAACTCCGAACTTCGGGCCGTGAAAACAACAACCATATCCTGGTCCGGGATAATGTAGATGTGTTGGTTCATATGCCCGTGTGCAGCAAAGGCGCCGATATTAGGATGAATCCACCATTGGTAGCCATATTCGGTTACGCTGTCCACAGTTGCATGGCTCGCGGAGGAAGCCGCCACCCAGGAAGCGGATACGATCTGTTCGCCATCCCAGGTGCCATTATGCAGATAAAGGAAACCGAACTTGGCCATATCTCGGGCTCGAAGTTGGAGGGATGAACCACCATTAACATTGCCTTGAGGATCTCGGGACCAATAATATTCTGTGATACCGAGGGGTGCAAACAGGTTTTCCTCAGC
>SMYQ01000294.1 GCA_007050885.1 Candidatus Bathyarchaeota archaeon | reverse complement strand
GGAGCCTACAGGCCTCTAGAGATTATTCACTTCATGAAGCACAACCGAATGAGTTTCAAACGATTGCTAACCTCTTCCCAGCATCGCTCCCGCTACAAGCAATTCAAAATTACATCAAAGGAGAGCAACTCATCTATATCCTCAAAGATTCATCAAATTGCATCGTAGGCGCCTGTCGCTTCACTCCAAGTTTTCCAGGTTGTTTTCCTTTTGAACTAACAGACCTTTCCTGTTTTGACGATTTTGTTCGTGCCTTTCAGCCTCTTTGTGACCCTCCCTCAGACTTGCTCCGAATCACTTTTCATGAAAACCAAAATCTCGCCTCATTATGTGAAACACGAGGGTACCATCTCCATCACAAACTTTTCCAAATGCAATTAATCCTTAGCAAAAAGAAATAGAAATGGGGCGCTCATAGGGCACAGACCTTGGAATTCGTTTCTTCTCGCAGGTGAAAAGGGTAAACTCCTTCGAGTTCACCACAGACCCTTGTAGAATTCCTCCAACTATTTTCATCGACGGTAATAAGGCTAAAATAGAGCCTTGATTCCCTGTTGTATCGTATCATCTTTAATTAGGCGGAGTGTCAAATTGTCACCTGAAAGGAAACTTCCCATAGAAAGCCAACCCAACGCGTTACCCGATGAAATTGATCCAGAAAAATACGTTATCGCGACTTATTATTTCGGGGCACCGATTGGTCTACCAATCAAAGACATTTGTGAAATGGCGGCTGTTGAACAAAGCACAGGAACTTGGGTACTTGTTCCTGGTGAAACCCCCCAGATGCGAAAAAAGTATGTGGCCAAGGTTATTGGAATCTATGAAGGACCTTACCCTGAATACAGTCAGCCCAAAGACGTCACGCACCGCCACTACATTGTGCAAGTGGCGTTTCCGTGGGTAAACTTCGGACAGCAAATACCAATGCTCCTGTCAACTGTTGTCGGCAACATCAGTATGGGTGGACGGGTAAAAGTGTTAGATCTCCGGTTTCCAAAAAGTTGGCTGAAAGGCTTCCAAGGTCCCAAGTTCGGCACACAAGGTGTCTTCAAGGTGCTAGGGGTCAAAGGCCGCCCGTTACTCAACAACATGATTAAACCCTGCACCGGCTATCCACCCGAAGTTGGTGCAAAACTACTATATGAAGCCGCACGGGGAGGAGCTGACATCATAAAAGATGATGAACTGATTGCTGACCCAGTTTTTAACAGGATCACTGATAGGTTACCTCTCTATATGGACGCCATTGATAAGGCTAACTCAGAGAAAGGAGAAAAAACCCTCTACACCATCAATATCACAGATCGAATTCCTAAATTAATGGAAAATGCTGAAGCCGCCCTTGAACATGGGGCTAATGCTCTCATGATCAATTACCTAGCCGTCGGATACAGCGCTGTACGTCAGGTTACTGATGATCCCAGCATCAACGTACCCGTACTTGGGCACATGGATATTGCAGGAGCCATGAGCTACTCGCCGATCAGTGGCTTGTCAACTCAACTGGTCATCGGGAAACTCCCACGACTGGCAGGTGTTGATATCGAAGTATTCCCCGCTCCATATGGGAAGGCCCCTCTGCTCAAACAGCGATACATAGAGATGGCCCGGTCCATGAACTACCCGCTTCACCACATCAAACCCACTATGCCCATGCCTAGCGGAGGCATCACACCTGGCCATGTCCCAATGGTCGTCGAAGATCTTGGACTTGAAATTATGATCGGAACGGGCGGAGGCATTCACGCCTTTCCTGCAGAACATGGTGGTCCGTCAGCTGGAGCGCGTGCTTTCCGACAAGCCATCGACGCCACTGTGAAAGGAATCTCCCTGAAAGACTATGCCGAAGACCATCCAGAACTCAAAGTAGCCCTAGACAAATGGGGCACCGGAAAAACAGGTTTTGAAATGTAATCCACACTAGTAGGTGCTTTGTGAGAACGGATAAAAATAGTATTGATCTCAAAATACTGCCTGCTCGACTTCACCAAATCACCGAACCCAAGACGATGCAAAAGCCAGAAAAAATCAGGTGAAAATTGATTCGCCTTCGCCGTCGCTTCGTTAAAAACAAGCGTTATACGATAGAAATCCTTCTGTGCCCCATATGTCATTCAACAAGGTTACTCCGTTTCCACCAAATATATCATAAATGAAAAATCCCTATTTGTGGATATTTTTTACATCCATTTACGAGCTCCCCATTGTAAAAGAAAGGAGGGGGAGGTACCTCTTTAGGAGGATACCTACTGTTGTTTGCGCTGGCGCAATACGAAAATTGCTCCCAACGAGAGAATTAATCCCAGCACTATTGCTTCAATGGGGAATCC
>SMYQ01000207.1 GCA_007050885.1 Candidatus Bathyarchaeota archaeon | reverse complement strand
GTGCCTCCTGACATTTCAAAGGAACTCCGAAAAATCTGTTCAGATCATGGTGTTGATCTTTTAGAGCTAGAACGGTACCAAGAGCATGAGTTTGTGCCTCCTGAACGGCTCTTTGAAAGAGCTCAAGTGGTGATCACTGGTGGCTCATCAATGGCGGTGGAAGCAGCCATTCAACAAATCCCTGCCATCTCCTTTTATCCTGGATATTTTCCCAAATTCGAATACCTAATGGACTTGGGCTATCCCCTTGCCAGAGTTCATAATATCCAAGACTTACAAGAAGCAATCGACCGAATAATAAACCAAGAACTGACACACCACCAATTCGAAGATGATCCCTTGGAAAAATTAGCCGAGATATTCAAGGAGATAGCAGACAAACTATAAGCCGATTGAACACCACTTTTATGCTGATTTCACACAACGTATGCTGTTTACCCCTTTCCGCCTCTCATATTGGAAGGTGATATCTGGTGGATGTGATTGATAAAGGGATTCTCATCGAACTCGTTAAAAACTGCCGGATTACTTATCGTGAACTAGCCATCAAATTTAACATATCCTCCAGTGCCATTAAGAAACGAGTCAAAAAACTTGAAGACACTGGAATAATTTCTAGCTACAGCACTCGGCTGTCCTTTGATATGGCAGGAGTTGACCTCCTTTTTGGGATGCTAGCCACTGATGGCTCGCAGGATGAAGTTGATTTTGTTAATACATTAGGTGGCAATGATAAGATCATTGCCGCAGCTTCCTATACTGGTGGGCATTATGCCCTTATTGCGGAATTTCGCGATTCCCAAGATCTTTGGGATATTGGCGCTTTTCTTCGCAGCTTCGATTGTGTCCACAGTATTGAAACCCATCAGATACTAAGACCACCCGATCACATCATGGAGCTCTCAAAACTGCATCTTCGCGTGATAAAGACGCTTATGGAGGATCCGCGCATGTCCATTGTAGATATCGCGGATCAATCCGCGTTAACTGCACGGCGGGTTCGAAAACTCCTTAATGAGATCATCGACGGCAAGGCTGTGAGTTTTAGTGCCTTGGTTGAACTTGGGACAGCAGGGAGTATTCCTTTTTTGATGCGTATGACCTGGGATGAACGTGCAGTGGACCACCGGGCAATTCTTTCATGGTTAGAAGAAACGTTTGCAGTTTCTTTGTGGGAGACTTACATATCCGTGGAAGCTCCCATCATCATCAGTCTTCTCACAGCAGAGAGCCTCACTGAATTGGACAATATCGTCCGAAAGACTCGACGTCATAAGCACATTCCAACTGTGACCGTGCAAATTGCCAAGCACCACCAATACTTCCCGGGGCTTCGAACTCAACTCTTGCAGCAACTCCTTGAAAACTCTACGTAATCTCAGCGAGGCCAATCCCCCCCTACTTATTCACTTGGAATGTCTCTCCTTCGATAGACTCGCTTTTTATACCGGTACTCGTTGATTGTTAGCAAATCCATGACCTTCAGGGGCTCTCTTTTCACAAGATTACGGCAGGCCCGATAGGCTATCCAATAGGAATTCTTATTGCCACTGCTCACCAATTCCTCAACGAGAGTATACACTAGGTCAGGAATCCGACGGGCTAAATCGCTAAGGTTATTCCCTACTGAAGTTCGAGGATAAGGTTCGGACTCCTTGAACAGATGTCTGAGGATTGACACTGAATATTCAGGGTTCGAGTAGATCCATTGATTTTCTTGGACAGGACGGAGCGTTTCAGCAACGAATCGTCGTAAATTCGCTTCCCCCGATTTTACCGAGGTTAACAAAAATGGTCTTACCTCATGAGGGTACCCTCTGGTAAGTTTCCGAAAGAACATCTGTGCAAATTCACGAATCTCCCATTCAGGCGAAGCCGCTGCTTCTGCAAAATAAGGTAAAACGACTTGATACTGCGATAATCCATGGTATGAAAGAACTCCCAGGGTTACTCCTTTAGTGCGCCACTCTTCACCTTTCTCAAATAATCGACGTGCAATCTCAAATACTGATGCCTTGTGATTTTGTAGTTTAGTGTGTAGGTACTCGCTGAGAATCTTAATGGTATACACTCGTCCATATGAAATCCTACGCTTTTCCGGAATATTGCCATATAATTGATCTAGGATCTTGGGAAGAGAGGTAATGGCTGAATCGTAATCATTATGCAGTATAGGTTGTAAAACCTGTTGATTAATGCGATTTTCGATGTGTGAATCTATCAGATTCATCGGTAGCGCAAACCTTCAAAAATTTGGTGTTTATAAGCACAAGTTGATGTTTTTGGTGCTATTATTGCGGAGTTATAAAAAGACGCTTACGCCTCTCGATTTGTGAGGTTAAAG
>SMYQ01000121.1 GCA_007050885.1 Candidatus Bathyarchaeota archaeon | reverse complement strand
GAATATAAAATCGCCGACCTTGCCTCCTATTTTCATCCAATACTCGTAATAATGGATGCCCGTAAGATCTTCGTGACAAAGGGTCCTGCTTCCGGAGACCTTGAAACCCCCAATCTAATTTTAGCAAGTCACGACATGGTGGCTATTGATGTTGAGGGTGTGCGACTTCTTCAAAGCTATAACGCGAGTAACAAACTCAATGTACCGGTTTGGGAGCTAGGACAAATCGCCCGAGCCAAGGAAATCGGGTTCGGAGCTACAAGTGATGATGAGATTCAAGTCATCGAGGGGCCTTAGGAATCTGCAAGAATCTAAACAAGATTTACTATGCGTTGAGAATTCTATCTGGACACTTTGATGATGTCATCGTAGTGCCCGTCGCGGATTTTGTTGAGGACTACGAAGGAGCGGGTCTTTTCGATGAAGCCTTGATCACGGATTTGTTCGATGATTTCTTCAAAGCAAGGAATATCACGGCAGACAATTTTGATAATGAGGTCAAACTCACCAGTCACCGTGTAGATTTCGACGATGTTATCAATGTCCTGAAGCGCTTTGGCTACTTTGGGTCCTGGCATTCGTCCGGCGTTAACACCCATGAGGACTATTATGGGATTGTCAGCTTTTTCATAATCGATATCCACGGTGAAGCGTTTGATAACGCCAGTTTTGGTGAGTCGATCGATGCGGCGACGCACGGCCGATTCATTCAGCCCAAGGGTTCGAGCTAGTCCAGCAACAGGTTGCCGGGCATCACGCACAAGGTGTCGAAGAATCCGCCGATCGGTTTCATCAATGAGTGATTGGGTCATTTTGTCACATCCGCAACATTTTAAGGAGGACTTGAGGGGGCTCGAAAATCAAGGTTTTGGGAGCCATTTCTAGCCTGTTTCAGTCATACCCTTAAAGGATATTGGTGGTTTATGCATTTTCATTCAAATTTCTTGGCAGATTCTAACGTTCCCTTATATTATATCGGTGGATTTCAATGGCAAAGGATCCAGTTTTCTACATTGATGGAGAATTTGTGCTGAGTCAAGAAGCTAAGATTTCAGTATTTGACCATGGCCTCCTGTACGGTGACGGTATCTTTGAAGGCATCCGCATCTATTCGGGTGTGGTCTTCAAGTTGGATGCCCATTTGGATCGGTTGTATCGGAGTGCTCGGGCGATGTGGTTGACAATTCCCCTGGAGAAAGCAGAAATGAAGGCGGCAGTGTTGGAGACGCTCCGGCGTAACGGGTATCAGGACTCGTATATCCGGTTGCTGGTGACCCGGGGGAAGGGCGATTTGGGGGTAAATCCGAAGAAATGTCCAAAGGCGTCAGTGGTGATTATTAACGTCCAGGTGGAGCCCATGCACGGACATGGCAAAGCCGATGGGATAACCACAATCATTTCAAGCATCCGGCGACAAGCCCCGGATTCGACGAGCCACGAAATCAAATCCCTCAACTACCTGAATAGTGTCTTAGCTACGATTGAGGCGAATCGACAGGGCGTAGACGATGCAATCATCTTGGATCAACGAGGCTTCGTCGCAGAAGCGACAGGTACTACGCTCGTGGCGGTCTGGGATGGTGCGTTGTATGCACCTCCGCTGACAGCCAGCATCTTGGATAGCATTACCCGACGATTCGTCCTCGAAATGGCGGAAGATCTCGGTTATCCAGTTCATGAAAGAGATATGACACCATTCCAGCTGTTGATGGCTGAAGAGGTGTTTCTCTGTGGGACTATGGGTGAGATAACACCAGTACGTAGCATCAACGACCAAGAAATCGGTTCTAAAACACCTGGTCCTATCACTGAACAATTAATTGCTGAGTATCAGAATCGTCGAAAAGACCCTAAGAATGGCACACCGATTAGCTAGGTCACTTCCTTGGACTTTCTTGCGGTCACCTCCAAGCGGACTAAATAGGGATAATAGTCCCCTTTAGCGTTGAAGAGACAGGGCTATGCTTGCTGAAATATTGTTTGAGGGCATCAATTGCTGTGACCTTGAGATCTCTCCGGTTAGTGCCATAATGGGCGGGGATACCTTGGATAGTGAGGAAACAGGCACGGTACATCTTTGCGGGATTCAGGGGATGTCCCTCGATGAAGAAATCGAGGATACGCTTACGGTAGGGGTTCTCGATTTTAAAATAGATGTTCAGACCTAAGCAGCGTTTGACATAGCCCCCTTGCTGTCGGTAGGGATCACGGGAAAAGGTGTTTTCTAGATTATCTTCCATCATCTGCCACAGCTGTTCCCCCTTAATATCACAGATTGGGATGGGGGGATTGTGAGGGATGATATTATAGAGATCATCCATGGTCACGTCCCCTGGAGGGATTGGGGC
>SMYQ01000204.1 GCA_007050885.1 Candidatus Bathyarchaeota archaeon | reverse complement strand
CAAAGCTTCTCAACTCGGCCGGCTCCACCAACTCTTTTCACCGCTTCGCAGAGTGTCATCTCTTCGCCAAGCACATTTACCTTTACAGAAAGGTTGTACATAGCCTGAGCGGTTTGTAGGTTGGCCACCGCCTCATCGGCATGTTTGAAGTGAACGACGACCGCCTGTGGGCTTTCTCGATCCTCTCCCTCGAACGCATGGAGGGATTTGTCGAAATTATCTCCTGCCATTTTTCGGCGGAGTTCCCACATTCGGATTGCTTCCCTTAGTTTGTATCCTGTAGTTTTCATTGTACTTCTACCTTTGCTCCAGCTTCTTCGAGCTGCGTCTTAATTTCTTGAGCCTCTTCTTGCATTACACCAGTTTTCACCTTGCTAGGTAGGCTTACAGCAAGTTCCTTGGACTCTTTGAGTGCTAGGCCGGTGATGGCTCTGATCTGCTTGATTACAGCGACTCTATTATCGCCAGCATCAGTCAATATAACATCGAATTCCGCCCGCTCTTCTTCAAACGGTTCATCCTCGATTAGGTAAGAATCCCTAATGGCTTGTGCCTCTCGGAATCCCTTGGGGATCTCAGCTTCCACTGCCGCCTGGTTCACAGGTCGCTGTTCGATATAAGCCTTTGCCTCTTCTTCAGAGCCAAAAACTCTGCGGGTACCATCTGCCCACCGAACCGATACTTGGTAGTATCCGAAGATTTGCTTCGTATCAGGGTGAACGAGATATGGCCTACATTGCCTAAGTTTGGTAATAGTAGGTGCTTGGTCAATCTTTATCAGTGTCATTTTCGCACCTCTCTTTGCATTCGAATTCGTAGTTGTGTTTTTTCACTTCCACTACCTTAGCGGAATGAATGTTGTCCGGAAAACTTGCTGGGATTTTCTTCCCGCATTTCCGGCATAGGTAGAAAAACTCATATCTCAGTTCCGTCATCGCAACAATAACCAATTTCGCCGTTTGACCGAATCCATACGCGGTCACATATAATCTCCGGCCCTGGGCTCAATCCATCCTCACACATCACAGAAAACCCTCTTCCACACTCTAATTCTGGTGCTTCGCGACAACCATCTGGTAGTGGGTGATTTAGATGTTCCTGTGATTCGACATCTATTGTACAACCACATAGAATGGTCAAAGCTATAAGCGCTATTTGTCTTAAAGTCATCACTTCTTCGCCAGTAAAAAGTTGGAAATGCGCCCAACGATGTTCGACAGCGGGCCTACTGCATTAATGAACTTCCCCGCATAGTTCAACAAGCTGACCATTTCCCTTCTCTTCTCTTTTAGTGTGGCCTGGAAGATGATCTTAGCCACTTTTTCTGGGTCCATCGAGTAGAACGGAAGTAGAATCATCGAAAGCTTACCGCCCCAAGTCTCACCTTGTACATCGTTGTAGAAGCCGGTATTGACCATGAACGGATATACGGTGGTTACTGCAATTCCTTTTGGTTTAAGTTCGTGGTATAGCGCCTCTGAATAGGCAGATAAAGCTGCTTTCGTGCATGTATATGCTGCCCAAGTTGGTATATTGAAGAACACTTGGCCGGAACATACATTGACGATTTGTCCAGACCCTCTCTTTATCATCTGTGGAACAACCGCTTTAATCAGCGCCTCAGCGCTGAAGAAATTGACATTCATTAGCTCACTCAACCTTTCTGAATCTGTATCGATCAATGTAGAGTGTTGCCCAATTCCGGCATTATTGATCAGAATGTCAACTTCGTAGTTCTCATATTCGAGTACGTCTTTGATTGTCTGGATGTTGCAGGGTCGTGTTACATCAGCGCAGATGACCTTGATACGCTCCTTTTTGAAGTGTTTTTCGAGCCTGCTCACAGCCTGGAACAGGCCGGTCGCGTCGATGTCTACCATAATGACTTGGTGGCCAGTATCAAGGAAAAACCACGCCAAATGGTAGCCAATTCCTCTTGCCGCGCCCGTGATGAGCACTGTTCTTAGTCTTTGTTTCATTATCCCAACCACAGTCGAAAGCTTGTGAGAAATTTCGGAATAGTCCTGAATTTGAAAAACGCCACCGTTCTAGAAATTAGAGCGTCATCCTTATGCCGAGTAACCGTACCGAAACAAGTCGTGTGAGATACAAGCAAATTCCATGGCTTGATATTTACCTTTTCTCCCACATACAAGAGTTTTCCGTATTTTCTATCATAGAAATCGAAGATGTAGGTAATAGTATGTGAATCAAAGTAGTCGATAACCAAGTGACCACTACACGGGGATGTGTTGCCTTTGAACAATACTGTGCCTTCTAGTTTGAATGCAATGGGACCGAGCTTGAAAAGGTCCCGGAAGTTCATCAGCCCCCACCTTACATTGAACAC
>SMYQ01000269.1 GCA_007050885.1 Candidatus Bathyarchaeota archaeon | reverse complement strand
TATACCCGGAGCTTTTGGAAGAGCTAGGCGAGGCTCTCACAAGTATACGAGCATCGTTTTCAGGGAAGATCATTGTGCCCCGTGATACCCAAATCATCACCCTATAATCCAGTTCAGGAGGATATCCACTATTACGAAATTTGAGTTTGAGGATATGCTCAAACGCGCATCCCACATTGAAAAATACATGCATGAGTGTTCCGTTGATTGCAAGCCAAAATACGAAGCTCGTCGAGTAGAATATACACCAAAGGCTGAAACGCTTGAAGCGATTAAGCAGAATGCAGATAAGTTCATTGTAGTCGCCATTGGAGCTGACTGGTGCAAGGATTGCGTTGCCAATATTCCGGTCCTAGATTTGGTGCATGAAGCCACAGGGCTTCGTGTCTACATCTTAGGTGGTGTGAAAACTGATCCTTTAAACCCTAACCACCAATGGGCAGTTCCGCCCAGTCCACCAGAAGTAGACACGCTCAATATCAAAGCCATTCCAACAATTCTCCTCTACACTTCTGAGGGTATAGAAGTTGCCCGCATTATTGAAAACCCCCAATTCCTACCAACTCTAGAAGAAGAGCTCCTCTACCACATGGAGAATTATCTCGGTTAAACCTTCGTTACTTTCGAAATAGGCACATTTCTACTAATAATCTTCTTCATCTTTTTGAGGTTTGGTGGGCTCTCCGTCTTCAAAGGAAATGACTCCTTTTCCATACCCCCCTGCAGGAAAATGAGCACGACGGTCGATATCGCGTCTAATGCGTTGTAAAGACTTTGGAACTCGGTCTCGTGGAAGAAGCATAAACACGAGAACAAGGGCATAAAAAACAGCGAAAATGGCAGCAAAAGGTGGAAACGTGATTAGAAGGAAAGCAAAAATCAATGTGAGGATTAGCACGACGACTAGCGCACAGGTTGTTTGCCGTTTTTGTTCCTGACTTAGGCTAGGCTTTTTCTTTCTTTTGAGTTCTGAAATCCCAATCACCCTATGAGATAATTCTAGCACCAGCAGGTTAAACATTTCGAATGGTTTTCAATTTACTTTTGACTTGGGCTCTCCTAAAGGCTTTAAATCGTTTGACTGGAATTCGATGGTGGGAGCAAACGATGTCTTACCGTATCTGTCCACGTTGCTCAGGGTTTGTTGAGGTGCGACACTTAGGTAAGCATTTCAAGGTCATTTGTTCGCAATGTGGAGCTAGCTACCAGACTCAACCAGGGGAGGTGAATGATCAAATAGCCGCCTATTTTCGTTTCATGGATGTCATGGAGGGCGGAGAGCCCTCCCAAAAGGCGAAAGTAAAACCAAAAGCACCTCAACGCCGCGAACCGCCTTCAGGTTATACTCCACCACGCTCCAAAGAGGAATGGGAACGGCAAATAAAGCATGCAGGCGTTCCATCGTTGAAAGCTTTGCCCAAAGTTGTTCAGCGAATACTCGCGGATCCAGCCCATTATTTGGTGAAATACCAGCAGTTTCCCGATACGACCCCGGACC
Organism: Candidatus Bathyarchaeota archaeon; assembly: GCA_007050885.1. The sequence continues at coordinate 858 of SMYQ01000269.1, read as the reverse complement.
CAGGTTGTGAAATTGACAATGCACCCTTCGATGATCAACTGAAGGTTGCACTCAAACGGCAAGGTTTGACCCACCTCTTTCAGTTTCAAGAAGACGCGGTGCAACAGATACTTGCTGGCAAGGATGTTGTGGTTTCTGCCCCTACTGCAACGGGAAAAACTGAAGCTTTTGCTATTCCAATAATTCAGCAGATACTAGAACGTCAGGTTGGGTGGGGACCCCTACGTGCTGCAGAAAAACGCAGAGTCCAGGCGATTTTCATTTACCCCACCAAGGCACTGGCTCGGGACCAATCCGGGAAACTCGCCATCCTAGCATCGAGCGTCGGTTTAGATGTGGCGGTATTGGATGGAGACACCCCCAAGTCGGAACGCGCCGCGATTTTTCGACAACCCCCCGATATTTTGATTACGAACCCCGATATGCTCCATATCCACTTGATTCGTCCACGGGATCCGATTCGGCGGCTGGTTCGTACAGCTCAGCACGTTGTCTTAGATGAGCTTCATGTGTATGTAGGAGCCTTTGGCGCAAATGTCCATTTCTTGCTTCGTCGCTTGCAACGTATTTGCCCCCGCCTTCAATTGATTGGAGCCTCAGCGACTGTGGCGAATGCCCAAGAATTCGCTGAGTTATTGTTTGGAAGGTCTGTGACTTCCATCTATTGTGACACGGGTAAAAAAGGAGTTATTCATTTCCTGATGCTGTATCCTGAGCGGATCAGTCAAAGTACCATGATCGCTAGTGTCGCACGGGAATTAGTTCGTCATGATCTGAAGACATTGGTGTTTGCTAATACTCACAAAAACGCTGAAGTCATCAATCTCATTGCCCGGCAAACACAGCTGAAGAGTGCCG
>SMYQ01000128.1 GCA_007050885.1 Candidatus Bathyarchaeota archaeon | reverse complement strand
CTGGTAAAGCGATCACTGTAACACCTTACCTTGAGTATCTTGTTGATAAATATTCTCAACTCTATGATTTGTAAAAGGAGGATCGGGCGGAGTACTCAGGATAATTGAGGGAAAGTAGCAATATACGCTTCTAGCGCACTCTTATATCCTGCTCTTTGTGCGTTGAAGCGCGAATGTCCCCGGTTCTTTGCGAGACGTTGAAGTGCTTTATGGATCCCGGCACTGTACTGAAACGCTTTTTTGGGGCGAGCTGCTATATGCGCCGGAACGCCTAGTTCTGTCGCAACTCGTCGTAACAAGTGTTTGCGAACTACATCGTCTCGATGGGTGATCTTAAGATCGAGGGGAACTTTCATTGCGTATTCAATGAAATTCTCTGATAAAAAGGGACATTGATAATCTATGTTGAAGAGCTGAGCTAATTTATCAACCTCCACCTTATCAGCCTGTGATGTTTTCACAAATTTATTCATAAGCTTAGTGAGAGCGGTCTCATCACCATAAACACCACGATAGGCATGGTATCCACAAAAAAGCTCGTCGGTGCCATGGGCGGATAACACAGTGGATAGATGAAACGCTGAAGCTAATTTAAAAATAAAGTAAAAGCCAAGGCTTATCTCAAGTCGGGAAAGCCGAGTCCATTCAATCACTTGAAGAACTTGAGTTAATCCTTCCTCTATCTCGTTGAGAGTGAACATCTGATCAATAAGTGGTAACTGAAGAGCGTGTTGTATAGTTCGCGAGAGCTTAATATCATGTGTACTTTGGAAACCTACTGTAATTAGCGTTACATCATGCATTGTTGCTGTACACAGTTTTGCTAAGAGGAAACTATCCACTCCGCCCGAAAAAGCGATGGCTAAGCGAGGTGCTGGTATATGAGTTAATTGACGGTTAAGGATTTTAGTGAATGTTTCCATCAGGTTGCTGCTCATTGTGAGAATTCCCGATACTGTTGCTTGGCGTACCAATCTTAACCTGAAGGCTAATGGTCCTCACTTTCAAACTGAAGGTCACATGTAAACCTTATTCTTTATCAAGCTTCGGATTATAAGAATACTGGAAAAGATGATTTTATGATGAATGTCGAATTCACAAATTGGCAATGCGACGCAAAACAGAGCGACGTTTCTTGTCCACACCAATTAAGTTTCAAATCGTTTTAGAGGCAATCCCCTCGGCTGTTCAAGCCTCATCTGGGGCAAATGCAAAGCCGTGAAGATTTGTTGTTGTTCAGGATCAGAGAACGAAATGACAGATACGAGAGGCGAGCGAAGAGGGGAAGACAGGCTTTTTATCGTCACGTAGAGGAAAACTTGAAGAAGTGATTGAAGTACAAACAATGAAATTGACGAAACGCGTTACTTGAGCGGGTCCCAGTATTACTATTAGCATTTTCACACAAGACTACACCTTAGTCTCAACAATCAGCGTGGTTAGCGACCAGTTATATGCCACTGGTCTAGTCTTTGAAGAACTTGGAGTCGCAATTGTTCCCGGTACACTATCACAAACGAAGGAAGCGGGACGTGAAATGAAAACTCCCGGGACTATTTCGATTAGTAACTATTTTACCCGTTACGCGCGGGTAGTCCCGTGTACCGTGGCAAGCTAGTACTTTTCGTGATACTTGGGGTCAGAAGTGGTCTTAAACTCGGAATAAAGGTTATAAATGCTCAACATACATGGAAAGACGAGTGCCAAGAATGAAAATTGATTCTGAAAAATGTGTTGGGTGTCATAGATGCATTCCATACTGCCCCGTCGCTGCCATAAAGATTATGGACAATAAATCTATGATTGATCAAGATGACTGCGTAGAATGCGGTGCCTGTTTAAAAGCGGGAGTCTGCCAGCCACACGCACTCTACCAACCTCCTCTCTCGTGGCCTCGTTCATTACGGTATCAATTTAGTGATCCATTAGGCGTACATCCCGGAACCAAAGTTTCTGGCCGAGGGACAGATGAGATGAAAACGAATGATACAGCTGCACGGTTTCGACTTGGGGAAGTGGGGTTTGGAATTGAGATGGGACGGCCGGGCATCGCGGCGACATTTCATGATCTCGAGATTGTGGCACAACATCTTGCAAGTCTTGATGTTGAATTTGAACCGATGAATCCTGTCACTCAGCTGTTAAATTCTGAAACGGGGGTACTGAAACACCCTGAAGTACGAAAGGAGCGTGTATTATCAGCAATTATCGAGTTTAAAACTCGCGAAAACCAGATAGGTCAAGTTTTGAGGACGCTGGAAAAAGCTGCGAAACACATAGAGACCGTGTTCAGTGTATCTGTAATCAGTCGTTGTTTAGAAAACACGATTCCGGTACTTTCACACCTCCAAGCAGAGG
>SMYQ01000081.1 GCA_007050885.1 Candidatus Bathyarchaeota archaeon | reverse complement strand
TTCCATACATTTCCAATCTTAACTAGTTCGAAACTCTCAGTCGCAAATCGCTCATCGGTAGCAACCTTGCATTTGACCTTTGCCTTTAATCCTTCTATCGATATAGAAACATCCACTAGTTCTAGTTCTGTTAAACCTTCTCCTAATTCGAACCTGGAACCGTAATAGTTGCGAATTTGACTTTTTCCTGAAAAACGATATGTGTTGAATTGGGTAACTACCAATTCGGCATCATCAATAAAGAGTTCTACTAATTGATCCAGTGATTCCGATTTCACTAATTCGTGATAATCAAAGATCAATTGGTCAATCATTTCACTATCACTCATTATGTTCGTTTTTGTTGAAGTTGAAACGCTTGTTGTGACGGAAGATGTTGGGGTGAGCATAGTTGGTGAAATTTCAGGCGGAATTTCCGTTTTGGTACGTAAATAGATCACACTAACAACTATCAATATTAGAATGATAGCTCCAAGCGCAATCCATTTTTTAGATACGAACAATTTTAACAACCGATTAGTGTGAGGTTATTTCTTCTAAGAATTGATGTGTCCTTAAATTTATTATGGCGCATAATTTTTGGGTGATTCTTTTAATCCAGCTTCCATGAGCAGATTCCTGCATTGCTCTACCGATAGTCCTTTTCCTTCAGAGCTGGAGGTATCATGGCATTTATCTCTCGGGTTAGGTCCTGTCTCTGCCCAGATGATGTTTGCTCCGGCAAGAAGTGATGGAAGGTTAGGTTCATGGGTACAATTCCATATAACAGAATTTAACATAACGATCCTTGTTATTGCAACTATCTTTGCCAATTGTACCAAGTTTATCTCTCCTTTGTCATATAGCCTGGTTGTCGGAGTTGGAGTTCGCCTCATGGCCCCACTAAATTCGACGCCAAGTGTTTTACCTAAAAAAATGAGATCTATTATTTCATCTGCATTATGTTCTGGCCCGATTGGTTCAACACAGAAATATATTTTTAGACCAGCTCTCTTCGCATTTTCGATAGTCGATATTCTAGTCTTTGGATCGATCTTAGTATCTTTACCTTCTCTTAATCTTACGGCGTGATATATTGCTGTGAAACCAACATCTCGAAGTTCTTGAGCTTCAGTCGATCCAAAATCATCTATATTTGCGACAAGTGGTATTTTTGTGGATAAGGATTTTTTTACCTCTTTTCCCAAATTTATGAAATTACTAAAGTCAAAACTGGCTGTCGTCATAAGATATAGTGCATCAGCCCCTGCTCTTTCGAATTTTTTTGCTCTCGTTAGAATTTCTTCTTTACTTAGCTCAATCTTTTCGTTGGGTATTCCGCCGAAGATACAGAAGCCACATTTTCTCGGACATGCTGTATAATCGAGGCCTATTTGAGCGTGAATTTGGCCTGTGTTATTTGATCTTTCTCTAGTCAATTTATTGGCCGTGTAAAATAATTCGTACATCTCTGGAGAAAATTCATGAATGTCCATAAGCTCGAGACATTCTTTTCTGGAGATCTCATTTCCTTTTAAAGTACTTTGAAGTATGTCATGAATATTGTTAGACATGTTTGATGGCCTATCTTATGCGCTCAGCCTATTCCTATTAAAATAGAATGTATTTGGTTTTAAATTGATTAACTTGCGGTTCTTTTAATCTCGTGAGTTTGATTAAAATTTGTTTCTTTTGATTTTGATCGAATCTTGGCGCCGGGAGTGGGATTTGAACCCACGAGGCCCGTAAGGACCACAGGCTTTCAAGCCAGTTTCCAGGCATGGGCTTCTTCATGAAACTGCCCCGTACCAGGCTCGGGAATCCCGGCAAAAATCGATCTTGATTTATTATTTTAGTTTAAAGCTGTTATTATACCTTGGAATGATTGTATTCTAATTTGACGTAGTTTATTTTTTTTGGTAGTCCGATTGTTTGCTTTTCCATTCTCTAGGATATGTTCCAGTTTTCATTATGACTCTTTTTATCTGAGCTGCTATACCTTTCTCAACATCTAGAATGGCATCAGTTGAGAGTTTGGATTCAGCGAGTGCTATGACTTCTCCTTTTAAAGTGAATATCGCTACTGGATTTTCAGGTTCTATGCCAGTCTCGATTTTAGAGATTCCGGGAACAGCTAGTAATGCCCCGTGACATATTGCATCAACGGCGGAGTCTCGAATATAGATCTTTGGGATACATTTGAAAGCTTCTTCAACAGGTTGTATGATCGTCCTTAGTTGTTCTTCGTTATCTTCCTCTTTATAGATTCTGTTGGCTTCTTGAAGTTCGTTTATTGTATAGTTATTCTCTTCTTCTGTGAATGTTCCTGCTCTTGTTCTTCTTAATTCTCTCATGTGAGCTCCACTCCCCAGAGCGTCACCTATGTCTGAACATAATTTTCTGATGTAGGTTCCTGCCTGACAGGAGACTCTAAAAAGAACTCTCCGGCTATCGATCTCCAGCAATTTTATGTCGTAGATCACTCTCTTTCGAAGTTCTCTTTTAACTGAAGCTCTGATAGGGGGTTTCTGATAGATCTCGCCTACGAATTCATTGAGTTTAGTTTTTACCTCATCCTCTGGAATATCACTATGGAGTTGCATTAGGCAGACGTATTCCTTTCCTGAGTAGAGGAATGTCTGAACAGCTTTGGTCGCATCCTCTATCGCTATTGGGAGTACACCAGTTACCATGGGATTTCCCCGGCTTCTTAGCCTCTAGGGTGCCGCCATGACCTACATGTGATACTCCAAGAATTCTCTTTACCCATGATGCTACTTCATGACTGGACGGATTTGGTGGTTTATCAAGGTTAATCATACCAAGTCGAATGTGTTCATCGATTGTCCGTTCTTCAGGATTTTTTCCAAATCGGATATCGGTATCGACTTCAGCAATTATTTTCAGGTCTCTTCTAACTTTCCAAAATGGAATCTGATTTTTCATTAAATTCACCTCTTGCCAGGAAGAATTAGCGGTGAGATATTGAGTTCTTTAATATCAAAAAGTCTTTAGGAGCTCTTTCGTTTCTTCTCAGTCGGGGCCTTTTTTGGTGTAGATTTGCCTTTTATCAGAACCTGTGCTATCTCTTTATCTGTTGCTCCTTTCTTGACGTCAATTTTCTCTTCAGTTGGACTTAGATGTTTGAGGTTTACTCTTCTTCTTTTTACTCCTGTAATTTGTGGTGGGCCCGTGACGAGTACGAAGTTTTTATCCATCAAGTCTACTATGATACAACGTTTTCCTTTTTCTTTACCAGTAGTTTTGATATAGAGAGAGCCTATTTCTATTGATGACATTCATTTATTCCTCTTTGTGATCTCTTTGACGTAGTCTCCTACAATCTTTTTAATGATTTTTTTCATTTCCTCGAAGGGGTATAGATTGGTGTCTACAATTAAATCATATATTGATGGATCTGAAACATCTATTCCGTAATATCTTTTATATCGTTCTTTCTCGATTTGTTCTCTATAAAGGGTTCTCTTTTCTGCTTCCTCTAAACTTATACCATCTCTCTGTGCTATTCTTTTTAATCGTACTTCTTTTGGGGCTATCAGGAGTATCTTGAGAACTGTTTTGTCTCCTGCCATCCAGGCAGCTAATTGCCCATCGAGGATGACATTTCCTTTATTTGCTTCCTGTTTTATTCTTTGATCAATGGTGTTATCTATTTCTGGATTATTATCGGTTAATTTATTCATCTCATTTAGAGTTATTTTTTTTTCTTTAGCAACTGCTCTAAAAAGTTCCCCTGCAGAGATATGTCTTAATTCCAAGTCTTCAGCTAATAATTTGGCGTAAGTAGATTTTCCTGTCCCGTGCAGTCCACCCACTGTTATTACTAAGTTCATTGACGTCGTTAATTCTCCTGAGTGAAAGACTATTTCATGAGATTAGATTCCATTATCCCATTTCGGGATTAACGCCCAGTATTCTTGAGAGTGGAAGGCTTGATGCGAAAGAGCATAGGATATACCAGGTGATGTATGGAAGCTCGTAGCCTAACAGTATGGGAAATGTAAATGGAGACAAGGCAACTACCTTATTTGCGAAGAAGCTGTTTAATATGTAGAATATTATCCAAAACGGGCCAAGATATATGAAGCTCACCTTCATTCTGTCCCACATTGCTTTGCTTTGAAGCTGCATTATTGGTTTCTGCCTTTTCATAACTTTGGCAAGCAATTGTTTGTCACCACTTTTTTTAGCTTTATCCATCTCTTTTCTCCATGCATTTACTTCACCCATAACTGACTTCATTTTTTCTACATCTACCAGTACACGATTTGCAAGGTTAGTCGTAAGTGAGAGAGTTAAAGCGACACCCATTATGAATAATGTCGAGTAAGGTCGCTCACCATAACCTTCCAACATCATCATAATCCAAGACCACAATTGATCAAACAATTTCTAAATTACCTCCTTAATCATATCGAGTATCTGTTTAACTGCCTTATCAGGTGACCCTTCTTCATTGTTAATTATTGATACCGGAGCCCCTGTCATTATAGCACATGCAGCCGCGGTTTTTCTACCCCATTCTAGATCGAATTCTACATCCTGAAAGGTTTGAGCGTCTCTTTTTCTGGTCTGATCTTTTTCTCTTCTTTTTGTTATGTCTTCTGGATTTGCTTCTATTAACACTAACATTGATGGATCCAACTCTTTAATCACATATTCGGGTAAGCCTGGAAACGCACCGACCGATGTTCTAATGAACATATGGGTATCAACAACCAGTACATAATGATTTTTCATTTTGGATATCAACTTCGCTGCTTCCAGTTGGATCTCTTTTTGCTTTCCGAAATTGTGTTTTCGTAACTCATCCCGATGTATTTTCTTTCCAGAAGATTCAAGAAGGTTATTCATTATTGTACCGAAGTTCACAATTTTAAGCGCAATTTTTTCCTTCTCAGCTTCTTTTGTAAGTTTGTTTAGGACGGATGTCTTTCCAACTCCAGGAGTACCTGTTATAAGTACTAAAGATCCCAATAACAGTCTACTCTCCGAGAAATGATCTTACAGCAGGGAACATTTCACTTACGCGCTCTCGGACTAGAAGTTGGTAATACTGTTCTAGAATGCCTACCGTCAGAAGAATTCCGGTTCCTGAACCAAAAGCACCGAGGAAATCAGCAAAGACTGCTATCGCCCCAACTGTTGCGCCGCCCAAAATGGTTACTGTTGGAATATATCGCTTCAGTAATTGTTGGATAGGTGCGCTTGATCTTCTAAATCCTTCAATTTGCATACCTGAGTCTATGAGTTGTTTTGAAACAGACTTGGCATCCATGCCACCGACTTCAACCCAAGTTATAGCAAAAAAGATGCAGACGATTATGAAAAATGCGGCGTAAATTAATGCTTTTAAAGGATGTTCCATGAGTGCAGTCAGACCTCTTGGTGGTGAGAGATAATAGATTAATCCACCAATCGGCTGCGCACCTCCTTCTCCAGTACTGAATTGACCTAGAAGATTTAACCAAAAGTTTGTATTCGTAGGGTTGTATCTTTGCCATATCATTTGTGATATGAAATAGATGTTTCCAAAGAGTGCTGCGGCAAAGATTACTGGAATATTTGATACATAAAGGAATTTAATTGGGAATTTCCCTCGAAAGCCTCTATACCTGGCGTAAGAGACGGGAATATTTACTTTGATACCGCTGGCGTAGACTACCACTAGTATAACTATGCCCGTAATTATTAGGCCGACCATATCTGGAAGGCCCCCACCTCGAACAAAGCCGGTAAGAGGTTCACCAATTTGAATTGATTGGACAAATGCTATAATCGACCCAAGGTAAAATCCATCTTCCATTGGACCTACTGGAGCTATCAAATCCCACCAGATCATCTGAGCGACACCTGCCGCAATAAATAAGCTAATACCGCTTCCTATTCCCCAACCTTTCTGAAGCATTTCGTCAAGCAGCATCAAGATTATTCCTGCTGCCAGAAGTTGAAATAGGATTCCTAACTGGTTTGGAACAGTAAGTTGTCCGTAGGCACCACCTATGATAAAGGCTAATGCTTCAAATAGTGTCATACCAACAGCTAGAATCTTGCTGGCACCTGTAAATAGTGATCTGTCCTCCGGATTGGACATATCAACATTAATCATGTTGGAACCTTTAAGAATCTGGAGTATTAGACCAGCCGTAACTATTGGTCCGATCCCTAGCTCCATCAATGTGCCTCGACTTGAGGCAAATATGACTCTCATAGCGCCTAGAGGATCGTCGGCGCCACCTTGTCCAACCCCAAGAAGTGGAACTTCACTCATAATCAAATACAATACTAATGCAAGTGCTGTCCAGAGAAGTTTCTCGTTGAAAGAAATTTTTCGTTCAGGTTTCTTAATATCAGGAAAGATTCCTATTAGAGGTTTGAATAATTCTATGAATCTTGGCAAGGCTTCACCTAATCTTTGAAGTTATGGATCCACCGGCATCTGTTATTTTTTTTGCTGCAGATTTTGATGTTTTTTCTACTTGCACATTAAGTGGAATTTTAACTAATCCTTTACCTAACAATTTATTATATCCTAGTGATGCAAGGTTGAGATTGATTGGTGATTTCTTATCTTGGATATCTATCGGTTTTACAAGACGATCTAGTTCACCAACATTTATTATACTGGACTGGATTGGAGTCGTTGGATTCCTGAAACCATGTTTTCCTGGCTTTTCATACTGTGAAGTCTTTGTCTTTTTATGTTTAAATCTTCCTGCATTACCTCTTCCTCCTCTCATACCGGAATCTCTATGCTGACCTGAAACACCCCATCCATGCATTCTTGAGCCACGCTGTCGTCTTATTTTCCTCTTTCTTGTTGCCATAGTTGATTGTTCTCCTAAATCATTTTTTTCACAAGTTCTCCGATGGCTTCTCCTCGGTATCCTAGAACCCCACCCTTTCCAAAGGGGTCTTTTATTTTTCCACCATAACCTCCTTTTGGTGAGTTCAGGTTATATTTTATGTTTACACCATGTCTTTTGAGATCTTGCGGTTTTATTTCTCCTTTGCTTAGTGATTTTGCAAGAGCTTCAATGTTGGATATTGAAAATCTCTTTTTCACTTCTTGATCCGTTAATCTACCAACTTTGAGCATTTTCGTTCTTTTATTTAGAAGAAGAGACAATATATCTTCCGTTGCTTCTCCCCAAAATAGAGTGTCTTTTACTACTTTGAGAGTTCCTCTAATTGCTGGCGTATCAGCCATTATAATAGCTTGGTTTCTTCGATTCAAGCCTAAATCTCTCAGAACTGCTTTTATTCTATGTTTTAGACCTGCTGATCCTCTTACTCTGACAGCTAAGAGGCACGTGTTCTTTTCTTTACTCATGAGTACCATTTCCTAATGATCCTATTCTGCTACAGTTATCATTGTGTAAGATTGTTTTAACGCACCATAGATCGCGTATGCAATAGATGTTAGTGTGTTGGTTGCACCATAAGTTTTAGTCCAGCAGTCTCGTATCCCGGTGAGATTGAGCATAGTTTTAACAACCTCACCTCCAACTAGTCCTAACCCTCTTGGTCCAGGATATAATTCAACTTCAACGCTTCCACATTTGCCTCTTACCTTGAACGGTAATGAGTGGTGGATTGTACATCCGCATTCCCAGCTTCCACAACCTCTTCGTATTGGTATGACAGCTAGTTTGGCTTGAACTGTAGCCTTTGCAATTGCTGTTCGAACTTGTCTGGCTTTTCCTAATCCTACTCCAATATATCCTTCAGGATCACCGACAGCCACTACTGCTTTGAATCTTGACCGCTCACCCGCATCAGTTTGTTTTTGAACTAAACTTATTCCGAGTACACTCTCTTGGAGATTGGGTAAAAGGACGTCAATAATTTCTGATTCTAGTACTCTTTGTCCTTGTATGAATATTTCTTCTAGAGATGTTATCTTTCCTTCTTGGACAAGTTTTCCAATTTTAGTTCTCGGCGTCCAGCCTGCTTCGACTCTTTCTGTATGTCGACTCATGTAGTTTTTGTCGCCTCTTTGGAAGTTTCGGATATTTTATTTTTAACCCGTTCGAAATGTTCCGGCAGATCTTCAGGTTTTAATCCATTTTTTAAGTATTGTGAGAATCTCGTTTTGTATTGATCCGGATTTGATGATATTTTTTTAGCATACTCGGCAATGTGTTCGCCTTTGATTCTTCCTTCTTCAGGAAGGATTTCCTTTTTGTGAGGAATTTCTAGACCTGAATCTATTGCACCTTTGAGTGTGCAGATTATTCGCGAACCTTTTGAGAGTCTTCTTAGACCGATATCGACGATCGCTTTTTTCATCATCTTTGAATTCGCCCTCTTACCTGCAAGAAGACCGGTAAGATAAGAGGCTGGAATATTATTTGATCCTGCTTTCCATCCGAATTTATTTTTTAATTCTTTTGAATTGGCTGATGTTACAACTCTATCTCCGATAGGAGTAGATTCAGTCAATTGAGCGATCGTGTGTTTTCCTGTAACTCTGATTATGAGTCGTGGAATTCCCGATGTTAATAACGCTTTGCGTCTAGTGTAGTTAGTTTTTTTTTCTCTCCTTCTACGGAATGGCAGATTATATGTAGGACCTTTTGCCACATCTATCTCCTCCTTGTTAAATTATGAGATTCCAAGTATTCATTGAGATGTGATACACTTCTGAATGTTCCTCCTTTCGCTAACAAGACAAGTTTACGATATATTTCAGGAGTAATAATTTTCTTGTCTTTCAATTCTTTGAGTCTGAATCTGAGTGTTCTTATTTTATTTACCCAAATTCTTTTCTTGTTATGACTTGACCCTTTTTTAGACCCTGCACCTCGACCTTTTTTCTTTCGAGTCTTCGCTCTATGTCTTCCTCGACTTATTCCTCTTTCCCGCCTTGTGACTATAACACCCTCATGAATTAGTTTTCTTATTTCTTCTTTAGTTATTGCCGATTCGATTCTACCAAATTCTTCTGGGTTTATCCAGAGTCTGGATCCACCGATTTTCAATATTGACGCTGCCATTTTCTTCTGTGGTTTTAAGCTCAATTTTTATCGACCTTTTCTGATTTCTCTGATTCTGCAATTGTATTTTCGCTCTCAATTTCATCTTCTATTTTCTCGGGCTCAGACTCTAATTCCGTGGAGGGAGCAGTTTCTACTTCAGCGGTTTTTGATGTCTTAGGATTTAGTATTTTATATCCAAGTTCTTCCGCATGTTCTATTATTCTAAGCCGCTTTCTTTCTCCAACGGTCGCTGCTATTCTAATGGCTTTCTTATCGATAGAAACATTCTCAAGTTCTTCAACATTATGGATTATAATCTCTTTCAACCCAGATGGGTGGAGTCCTCGATACTTTCGATGACTTCCATAACCTATAGCTGGAGATAAAGCCCATCCTCTTCTCTTTTTTCTCATTCTGCTGCTTTTTCCTGTTGGTTTCCTCCAACTCTCCGAAATCCTTGTATAGCGCCAGCTTTCCGAACGTTTAACTCTCGGCTTTATTCGCTTTTTACGTGTGATTTTAGTTTTTACCATTATTACAATCACTTTTTCTTTTCAAAAACATAAATTCCGTCCAAGAACACACGTTGGTCTTTATCTTTGATCTTTGTTACTAACTCCAGGTTCGAGGCAGTCTGACTTACATCTTTTAGATTTATTCCTTCTACGATCACTTCTTCTCCAGAGACTTTTACTGATGTTTCTCCAATAATTTTTACGCGTCTAGGGGATTTTTCACCCGTAAAATTTTCTATGAGAATAGTCCTTGTATCTTCTTTTACTTTCACTGTCATTGGAAAATGAGCGTGGACCATCTTCAATTTATATTGGAACCCTTCGGTAACACCTTTGATCATATTTCTGATGCACGATGCTGCAGTTCCAACCATTGAATATTCTCTTTTTCTAGGCCAAGTTGCCATGACACTGAATCTATTTTTCTGGAGAGATATTTTAACTGGCAAATGAGATAGATTTTCTTGGAGGCTTCCCTTTGGTCCAGTGACGCTTACTAGGCCACCGTCCAATTGCACTTTTACATCTTGTGGAACCTCAATGATTCTCTCGACTTTGTTGTCAATCAAAATATAAGCTCTCCTCAATAGACATATGCAACTAAACTACCACTGGTGTTCTTCTCTCGAGCATCCTTATTTGAAAAAACACCCTTGGGGGTCGTAATCACTAGAGCACCGAGATCACGTGATGGCAGATATCTCTTTTCCCAGAATTCAAGTTCATCAATTTTAACTGAATATCTTGGTTTCACGACACCGCACTTGTTTATTCTCCCAAGCAGTTGAATTTTGAATTTTCCAGCCCTTCCGTCATCGATGTATTCAAATTCTCCTATGTATCCATTCTTTTGCATAACTCTAAGAACTTGTCCCATCAATTTTGATGCAGGACATACAAGGCACTCTCTTTTTCTCCGTTTCTCATTTTCAACAATAGTTGAGAGAGCATTTGCTAGTGGATCCAGTAAAGTCATATTCATAAACCTCATTCATATTTTTTAAATCCAAGTGATCCTGCCGTGTCTCTGAAACATTGGCGGCAGATCATCAAATTGTATTTTCTAATAATTGCGCCTTCTTGGCCGCATCGTCGGCATGGTCTGCTAGCTTTACCTATTTTTCTCTCTTTCTTTGTTTGCTTTTTCATTCAATTTCATCCCCAAAGATTTCAGCATTAAAATTTTCTTTTACAAAATCCATTGCTTGGGCCTTGCCTATGACGTGAGATTTCCCAATACTTGATTTGTGGTAGGATCTTCTCTTCACTCTATATCCTAATCTTTCAAGTGTGATTGCGATATCCATTCCAACGATACCAAGTTCTGGAACGTATCTGGTTCCTGGTAACTCGATATGCTCCTTTATACCAAAAGAAAAGTTTCCATATTGATCAAATGAAGATTCAGGTAATCTATTATTCACCGCTTCAAGAGAGGTCTTAAGGAAATCTGATGCTTTCTGACCTCTTAATGTGACTTTGCATCCTATTGGTTCGCCCATTCTGATTCCAAAATCTTTTATCGCTTTTTTTGCTATGCATGAACTCGGATCTTGTCCAGTGATCTGTTTCAGGATTTTTTTTGCTCTCTCAAGTTGCTCACCAGATTTTCCTACACCTATATTGACTGTGACTTTGCCAAGCTTGACTTTTCTCATAGGGTTTTCAGGTTTAGTCGAGGGATCTGACATGTATCTAATCCTCCGGCAACTTTATCTCAGGCTCATCATCACCAATGGCGAAAACATAATCTGCAACTGTTCGAAAGGTTTGGCCTTTTTGATCCTGTATGGATACTGTCGCCCGTTTAGATGCGCTTGCACTTTCAATTCCCATTATCTTACCATGTCTTCCAATATTTCTTCCAGCTACAGCTAGCCCATATTTGCCCTCGATAAATTTGAAATGTCCTAGAATCTTTTGTGAGGGTATTTCAATCTTGATTGAATCTCTTGTATTGTAAGAGTCTACTGATAGTGCAGAATCTTTGCTCAAGACTACATTTCTACCATCATTGAAATTGAGTTGTATTCTTCCATCGTTCAGTAAAACTTTGTTATCGATTCGACAAAGTTTGAATTTGCCTTCATCTTTTGTTATCTTGAGAAGCGATAATCCTCTTGATTTGAAAGGAACCATTCTGAAGGTTGATTTAGTATCAGTAATTTCAAGCACATCCATCAAACCGATTGGATATTTATGATCTTTTCTAACCTTGCCATCAACCTTTACAACTCCTTTAGAGACAATCAGCTTGGTCTCTCTTCTTGTCTTCGCGTATTCTAGGATCTCTCTGAGGATCACTGAAAGTGGGATAGCTATCTTTACTGCGTGGGGTCCAGCCTTGGGTTTTGTTACCCATTTAGACTGTTTTACTTGGATAGGCCAGAAAGCTGGTGAAGGAAGCCTCTTGAGATGTCGTGAACCACCTTTGCCGCCCACTTTTATTTAACCTCCTCAGTAGTCGACGGCTCTGGTGTCTCTGTTTTCTGTTTGAACTTATCTGAACGCCATCGATCTCCTGTATCCATTGTTGTCATCTCAACGTTTGATACATGTACTGGAACTCTCATTTGTTCACCTGAGACTTTCTCTTTTGTAACGCCCTCAACTGTCACTTTTTGATTGTGTCTGTCTGTCTCAATGATCTTTCCTTCAATTCCCGCGAAGTCTCCTCTCAAAATTTTTACAGAGTCACCTTTTCTAACTGATACTGATCTTGTTCTGTATTTCTCTCTAAGTTTTTCTGAAAGTCTGACTTTCATCATTTTCAGGATTTCTTTTTCAGTTGCCAAGGCGATTTTTTTTCTCTGCTTACTCGGTTTTCTACTATTCAATTTTACAACCTCAAAGTACTAAATCTGCTACGTTGGCAACGCGTGGCCATCTCTCGGCAGCTTCTTTTGCGACGGGGCCACGTATCTCTGTTCCTTTAAGTTCACCCTCTGGAGTCATAATTACAGCTGCATTATCCTCGAATTGTACTCGTATTCCATCCGGTCTCCTAAATAATTTCTTCTGTCTAATCACTACAGCAGGAAACATTTGACGTCTGAGTTCAGGTTTTCCTTTAGAGACGGATACTGTAACCATATCACCGACACATGCTTGGGGTGGCCTCCTAAGACGCCCCTTGTATCCTGTAACATTAATGAGTCTCAATTTTTTTGCTCCAGTATTATCTGCACATGTGAGAATACTGCCAGTCGGTAGTCCTCGAGAGATTCGAAGTCTATACTCTATCACTCCTCTGGCGCTAACGGCTCTGGTTTTAGGGGCGGGCATGACAAATCACTTACTCTATCTTACTTATCTTGTTCACAACAACAAAAGTGACTTCTTTGCTGATAGGTCTACATTCTGCAACTGTAACTTTATCCCCTTCTTTCACTTCAAGACATGGTGGACTATGTGCCATTGTTCGGCTTCTTCGTTTTTCATATCTCAAATATTTTTTAACGTAATGAAAATAATCTCTTTCTACCGTAACCGTTCTACTCATCCTACTTTTTGCCACAGTTCCTGTTAGTGTTCTTCTTTTAAGTCCTAGTTTTCCATGAAATGGACATAACGGGTCATCACAACTTTTTCGAGGCGCTGTGACTTTCAAGCCTGTATCACGTATCACCATCTTCTAACCCTCATCTTTATCCTATCTTCAGGTCTAGCTACTATTGATCTTCCGTCGACCTCAATCATCTTGCCAAATGGCATTGACATGTTGAGATGAACTATATCTTTAGGTATACGGATTATCTTGGATCCTTGTCGAAGTACCAATGTATTTCTTGTTTCATCGATAATCCTACCTCTCATTCCAACCAATTGTTTGTTAAGACTTTTTGATATTCTAAGATCTAAACCTATGAACTCGTTCTTGGTTATGTTAAAAGGAGTGATATTCATTTCGTTTTTACACCTTCTTTTTGCTGTTGTGCTTGGATTGTGAGTAGCCGTGCAATAGTTCTTCTGATCTCTTTTATCCTAGCAGGATTTTCTACAGTGCCTCCTGAGGCAACCATAGTCCGAAGATTTACCAACTCTGTTCTTAGCTCTTCAAGTTTTTTTTCACGTTCTTCAGGCAGTAGTTGCCTGATCTCCCGCTTTCTCAGAATTGGCATTTTCAACTTCTCCTCCTTTTTCTACTTTTTCCTCTTTCTTTTCCTCAACAGGTTTTGCTTCCGTGTCAGATGTGGGAGCTACTCTCTTGAATGATGGTCTATCAACAAATTCAAAATTTGGAGGCATTATGGAGACTCTCACACCGAAAAGTCCAGGTTTTAATTGACAGTGGGCAGTCGAAGTCTGAATCTGTTTTTTAACTTGGTCTCCGACCTTCAGCAAATAACCTTGTCTATAAGTCTCAGATCTTGATCGTTGTGTAGTCAATTTGCCACTTATAGTTACCTCAACACCTATGGCACCAGCATCCATAATTCTCCCCATTGCCCAGTATGCTGCCCTTCTAAAATGAACACCGCGCTCTAAAGCCATAGCAATCTGGGTGGACATTATCTTTGCGTCTAATTCAGGTAGTTCAACAGATGCGATAGAGATCTGTGGATTTTCTAATCCAAATTTCTCTTCCAGAGTCTTGGTTAGATCTCTGACACTTTGACCTCTTCTTCCAATTACAATTCCCGGTTTAGCTGCATATATGACAACTCTGGCGCCCATGGGAGTTTTGGAAATTTCTACTTGGCTATAGCCAGCTTTTCTTAATTCCCAACTCAGAAATTCATCTATCGCGCTCTTCTTGGACAAATCCTTAACAAAATATTTGTAAACTGACATGAATTATCCTCACGTAGTGCAGTCACTGGACTGTACAAGGCTCCATCCAATCCAAATGGTAATTCCTGTATTCAACTTGCTTCTTCACCGGAAACATTATTGATCATGCGATAAATTGATTTTACATCAACCTATGTCGGTCTAGCAACATATCTTCAACTCATATTTAAACTTCCATAGAAGGGCCTATAATATCGGATAGGATTGAAAGTGACTTTGAGTAAAAGAACAGTTTTCTGCATTTGGATAAGTTATTTGATAATTACTTTTTCTGCTGATAGCACTTGGTTTATTTCTACATAGTAGAAATTTTAGGTTTTATATCATACAGATTCAAGTCATTATGATATTGACTGAATCATAATTATTCTGTTTCATAACCAATAATTTCAACATGTGTTAGGGTGTTAAAATATGCTGAGGCTCTCCCAAAAGCTCTTGGAATATATTTTCTAATTTTCATTCCTCTATGTGAAGCAGCATGCGTTATTTTCACTTTCTCTGGGTCAAGTCCCCTGTATTCGGCATTGGCCTCAAGCTCCTCAAGCAATCTACGAATACTATTAGCAGCTTTGACAGGATAGCGTCCTGCATGAAAACCTTGATGTCCTTTATGAGGGACTTCCTTTTTGTAATGCCTGTAGGGTATCGAAGTTTTTTTCTCTTCAACTTCTTCTAATAGTTGTTTTGCCTTTGGTAACTTCATGCCTCGGATGGCGTTACATATCTCAGTTGCAGCCTTTGGTGAAATCCTTAGCTCTCGACCCGCACATTTCACAGTCCTTTCTGGATCAAGAGCACTTATTGAATACCTCCATGTTGGCAATGCTATTCACAGACTCTCGAAGGTAAAAGATACCCAGCTAAAAAGTCTTCCGTAGATCTGGAAAAACATAAGTGTGATTGAATACCGCAATAGAATTTTGGAGAGTAATTTGAGAGACTTCAGAATTGACCGCAAAAAGGCAGAATCAGAGCTTCGTGGGACAACCTTGAGGGTATATTGGGAATTATTTAGGAAGAACCGTCCATTGGGTGTACGCGAAGTGCAAAGATCTTTGAAGCTTTCAAGTCCAAGCACGTCACTGTATCATTTGGAAAAAATTAGGGAGTTGGGAGTTGCAGAAAAGAATCATCATGGACAGTATTCAATATCTTCTGAAATAAAAGTAGGTAATCTTCGTCAATTTGTGCGTTTTGGGAGACTAATATTACCAAGATATCTTTTTTATGCAGCTTTCTTTTGGTCAGCTTTATTTTTTTATCTTATTGAATCTTTGATAGCTAATGTTCAGACTAATCTAACAACAATAGTGTTTGTAATTTGCGCAATAGCGATAACAACATATGAAGCTTCAAGGACATGGAGAGAAAGACTGTTCTAATTTCTGAACAATCTTTACGAAAACCAAGAGTTAAGTTCAAGTTTATGAATATGAAACGTGAAAATAATTGAAACGCGAACTTCTTTCAGTATTCTTAGGTGTAATAGCAGCGTTTGCACTTGTTTCTCTTATGATAGAGCCTGAGACAAATTTGAGGTCAGAGATCCCTGCTGCAAAAGTGACTTATGAAGGTGAGAGAATTGAAAGAGCGGATCTAATTGATGAGGACCCTACCAAACATTATGAATATTTAGCTTTACCATTTTCATTTCTTGCAGCTATATTAGTTTATCAAACATCGATCAGACGCTTAGGCTAGCATGTTTGAATAGAACTTTCCGTAATTTTTTCAGAATAGAAACCTGAATCTTCAAATTATAACAATATAAATCTTGAATTGAATAGATCCCTATGCATATCGTATTTTTTTATAGACTACTTCAGCGGGACATACATACTAGATCTTGAAGCACCAATACCCGGTGTACCGTGCCCAACTTTCTTGTTGGTTATAACGAATTCACCAAGAAAGTGTCCAACCATTTCGGCCTTAAGATCCACTGCTGAGAACTCTTTACCACTATGTACAAGGATCCTCAGGCCAACCATATCCGGTAAAACGATCATATCTCTACAATGAGTTTTTAATACATCACCTTCTTTCCTCGTTCCACGTTTGAAATCTTTCATCTCTTCAAGAAGTATTCTTTGGGCGGATGTTAGTCCTCTTTGGAGAGTGCGTCGCTGTCTGGAAGGTAATAGTTTAATGAACTCGTCCATGGACATTTGTTGTAATTGTTGAATGTTGAATCCTCTATAGATGAATTCTCTTGGCATATATATCAAACAACCAATTCAATTTTGAGTTTATTTAATTTTATCATGAATCTATTTACTTAGCGTAAGCCACGTTTTCCTCTTCTCTGACTTGCTCTGCCAGATTGTCTCGCGGCTATTAGACCGACTTTTCTTCCTGGTGGAGTATCTCGTGAGACCGATGATGGTTTTCCTTCATGTTTATGTCTTCCTCCGCCATGCGGATGAGAAGCAGCGACCATATTTACTCCTGTCACGTTAGGCCATCTTATCCCTCTTGATCTCATCAGGAATCTTTTTGCACCTGCTTTAAGGAATGGTTTTTCTGTTCTGCCACCACCAGCAATTAGACCAATCATCGCCATACATCTATCATTCAAATAGAGAGATCTCTTAGATGGTAGTTTGACCTCTGTTCCTTTTGGTGTATGGGCGACCAATGTAGCATATGTACCAGAGGACCTCGCAATTTTTCCTCCGTCACCTGGTTGATGTTCGATATTACAGATTATCGTACCTTCTGGGATTTTACTTAGAGGCAAAATGTTGCCTATCTCTACTGGACATTCACCCAAAGATAATTTCTGATTTAGGGTCAAACCCTCAGGAGCAGCAATATAGAATTCTTCACCATTCTCAAGACTAATCAAAGCAATAGGGACCCCCCTGCCAGGGTCATGTAAAAGCCGTTTTACGCAGGCACCTATAATCTTGCCTTGCTTCTGTTCCATATTGGGATAACAAACCTTTGAGACTCTTCGATGGGTAGGTGCCTGAAAAATTCCTCCGCGCCCTCGTCTTCTAACAATAATTCTCTTTCCCATATGAAAACCGTTTCCTACAATATTCCTAATCTAACTGCTAGATCCGAAGCTTTGAATTCAGGTTTGAATTTCACATAAGCTTTCTTTCTGCCATCGGGCGTGATGAGGGTGTTAATTGACTCAACATCGGCTTCGTATAGTTCACTCATAGCCCTTCCAATATCATTCTTTTCTGCATTCCGATTCACAATGAAGGTGATTTTATTCTCTTTTTCGATCAGATTTACAGTATCCTCGGAAATCAATGGATAATGAATGACTGAATGAGTTTTTGTTTTTCCCATTAATTAGTCTCCCTTAAGCCTATCATTTATTGTTTTCATTGCGGATTCAGTCCATACTGTAAGTCTTCCAGCATGTGTTCCCGGCGCCAGATCTTCAACATTCAAATCTGAAGCTTTTACAGTATCTATGCCAGGTATATTCTTGAATCCATAAGCAATGCCCTTATCATCATTACAGACAAGTAGGGGACCTTTAGCTATTCGTTTACCTCTTCCTCTACAACTCGCTCGTCCGGATCTTCTCTTGACGCTACTCATAACTCTCTCAACGTCCTGCCAAAGTCCAAGCGTCTTAAGCACATCCATAGCCTTCTTTGTCTCAGAGACCGATTCCAGATTATCTGTAACGACTAATGGAATCGAAGGAACTTGTTCTAACTTATGGCCCCTTCTACTTACGATCTCTTTTTTTGCTGTTGCTGCCACAGCTGAGGCGAGGGCTGAGTAAGCTTCCTTTTTATTCAGTCTCTTGTGAATATTCTTCTTAGTTGTTGGCGGATGTGTCATTCGCCCACCAACTGTGTTCGGAGCAAATGCTGCACTTCCAGCCTGTGGATGTCGTTCACCTTTTACTCTTGGAACTCTCGCTAGGGCTCTTCCTACTCCAAAAGATTTTGCAGTTGTCCGTTTTCCCGCCATTAAGTCTCTTCCTTGGGGTTGAAGTCTATGCGTTTGTAAAGCAACGACACTCTTTTTTATTATATCTGGCCTAAATTTTGTTGTGAAGACTTCTGGAAGGTTTATCTTACCTTTTGGATCTCCATTCAAATCATATACATTTATTGTATTAGACAAGGTTAGATTATCAATCTCCCTGTTTTGATTCAAGGCTGAGGTATTCTATTTTTGGTGGGGGCTCTATTCTCTTTACTCTTGCTGGAGCTCTCATAATAACTAGCCTTCTCGAAGCTCCTGGGATACTTCCTTTTATCATAACATATTGACTTTTGATATTTCCATAATTGAGAAATCCACTGCTCGGACTAACATCTTTAGCATCTTCACTTATCTTCACTATTTGTTTGTTGAATTCTGTTCTTTGAAAGAATCCCATTTGACCAGCTCTGGGAACAGAGTACATGACAAAATTGGGTGTCCAACCTCCTATTGATCCAACGCCTCGTACAGTTTTCCTGGACTTATGGAGTAGCGTCTTTACTCCCCATCTTTTAACTGGACCCTGAATACCTTTACCTTTAGTAATTGCTATCACATCAACTGAATTTCCTTCCTTCAGAACCTGACTTGACTTGATCTCTTTTCCGAGCAAATTCTTAGCATGTTCAAATTGATCTTTTGAATTTCCTCCTCCGATTTTTATCTCAAACAGTTTAGGTTTTTTCTGTCCTGTACTCGTTAATCTTGGTTGGGTTCCAGCTATAACCCTCACTTCTGAGACTCTGTCAAGCTGAGTCTCAATCTTTTCCAGAGATTCCTGTTCATCAGCGTCTTTTTTTATTGTTATCAGTCTTTCAAACTCTTTTGGGATATTAGCAGTCCATGCCTCTCCAATAGATCGGAGATTACGATTTTTCTTTTCATAAATCTTTATTCCACAAATAATCAATGGTGGTGTTTCAAGAATTGTGACTGGAACTGATATTTCCTTTCCAAAAGTTAATGAACCTTCTAATTGATCAATTGTAACTAAATGCGTCATTCCAGCTTTATATCCTAGAAATGCTAAAAGCCTAGGATCTCCTGTTACCTCTGGCCAATATCTAATTCTACCTGTCCAGCCAGATGCTCTAGCCTTCGGCAGATAACCTAGAGATCCACGTTTTGGAGCCTTTAACTTTCGTCTACCCAATAGAAATCACCCCAGAGTATTTAGGAGAGATAATGAACTGAAGACCGCTTCTTCACTTCTTACTGTCTCTACCCCTTGATTTGGTATCATATTGATCGTAAAGTCTGAATACTCAGACATTTCTACACCTTCTTTAGTTAATATTTCCTTTAGACCTTGTGTTGGTGACCCGAAAGGCACAAGTGCTTTCTTTGATTTTTTCCATGCTATTTTCAATTGTGGAAATACCTCAGTTATTTTATCTCCGTATTTTGAAGTTGATATGATCAGATCAAACCCTATCTTCTTTGTCGATTCAGCGAGCGGAAGTTTCGTCACAGTAACATTAAATCCCCAATATATTCTTATCTCAGATTCATGAAGTTTCACGGCAGTCAACTTTTCCCCTATACTTGACAGCTTTACTGTGATCTTCTGATTTTTAGTAAGATTCTCCTCAATAATCGTTGGTTTACCTACACCTATATCTACTAAAGAGTACCCGTTTTTACTTTCTATGACTGCCCCTTGGCGAATCATACCTATCTTGAGTTCTTCTCGTTTCTTCGAAAATAGATGATGGGGGGACCTTAGAGGAGGAAGAATACCTACAAAACTCAGTTTAGGATCAATCTTTACAAGCATCTTCCTGAGGTATTGAGGAGTATCCATGTATTTCAGAATAGATGCTATAAGGTTCGCTTCTTCTGTTTGGTTTTGTTCTATCTTATCAGAATAGATTATGATTTGCTCTACACGAAATATCGAAGATGCTCTGCCTATTTGCCCTATCTTGTAAGTCTTCTCTCTCAGGTGTGGAGTGTCTTCTACTATTGATGCTGGGATAGCTATCGATAGGCCTAGACTTCTTTTAAGTGGAACAGATGGTTCATAAGTTTTAGATTTTCCCAATATTTTTCAACTAAGTTATAGAATTTAGTAAGCTTACAATTCTTCTGATAAATCTTATTTGGTTCATTAAAGTTAAAACACGATTATTTAGCACGCGCTAAAGATAGTTCTGGAATGCTGAAACAGGATCCTCTCAAGGGTGTTGCCCCAACTCCAGTTTATTTCATTGATGAGTTTAAAGAATAGAGGTTGAGACTGGAAAAAAAGAATATGTGGTTAGATGATTTCAAATTAACCTTTACTTACTCCTATTGGAGCTAGCCTGGCAACTTTCGTTGCTATTCCAACATTGTGGCTTACATTTGTTACATTATCGACGTCCTTGTATGCACCTGGAGCTTCCTCACTAACAACAGACATACTTGCAGCTTTGATTAACACACCCTTCTTTTCTAGATCTTTTTTAACGTCCTCGCCCCAATAGCGTCTCTTGGCAGCCGATCTGCTAAGGTTTCTTCCTGCACCATGTGCTGTAGAACCAAAACTCAATTCCATAGCTTTCTCAGTTCCAACAAGAACCCAAGATGCCGTACCCATACTTCCTGGTATCAATACTGGTTGGCCTACTTCTCTGTAAGTTGCAGGTACTGCATTATGACCTGGTGGAAAAGCTCTCGTAGCTCCTTTACGATGAACATATACCTTGACTCTTTTTCCATCTACTTGATGTTCTTCTATTTTAGCGATGTTATGTGCGATATCATAAATGAGCTTAAGGCCAATGCTATCTACAGGTTGTTTTAAGACCTTCTCGAATGCTTGACGTGTCCAGTGAGTAATCATCTGTCTATTTGACCATGCAAAGTTGCATGCGGAAGCCATTGCCGGTAAATAGTCTTCAGCCTCACGACTTTTGCCTGGAGCACATACTAGCTCTCGATCCGGAAGATTAATTTTGTATTTTTTAACTGCGTTGTCCATGACTCTTAGATAATCACTACATACTTGATGACCCAATCCTCTACTTCCAGTATGAACGAAAACCAGTATTTGGCCTACTTTTTCTATTCCGAAAACCTTAGCTGCTTTTTCGTCAAAGATCTCGTCGACTTTTTCAATCTCCAAAAAATGATTTCCACTGCCCAGACTTCCTAGTTGAGGAGTCCCTCGTGACTTTGCAGTTTGGGATACTTTACTTGGATCAGCTGATTCCATACAGCCCTCTTCTTCACATTTCGTAGCATCTTCTGACCATCCGTAACCTCTATCAATAGCCCATTCAACTCCGTCTGAGAGGACTTTTTCGAGTTCTACATGGCTGACCTTAATCTGACCTCTACTTCCCAAGCCTGAAGGAATATATTTGAATAGGGTGTCAAGTAGTGTCGGTAGTATAGGTCTGACCTCTTTTTCTGTCAGATTTGTCTGCAAGAGTCTAGTTCCACAATTGATATCGTAGCCTACTCCTCCCGGACTTACAACACCTTTTTCATAGTCTGTTGCTGCTACACCACCTATGGGAAACCCGTATCCTTCATGACCATCCGGAAGAGTAATTGCCCATTTATAGATGCCCGGTAAATGAGCAACATTTGCACATTGAACAAGCGTCCTATCAAGCTTCATTTTATCAAGTAATGTCTCATCGGCATATACCCTTCCTGGGACATTCATTCCAGGTAGGAACGATTGAGGAATTTCCCAAATGTTTTCATCTATTTTCTTCATCTGGATTGGTTTTGTCGGTGTTTTTACTCGTTCATAAGACATTCTGAATACACCATAATTATGCTAAGGTTTCGAGTATTGTTTGAAGGACATACATTTAAGTTGTTTCTGAAAATTGATCCTTTAAAAACTTCTTAGCTTTGATTTGAATCAAATTCTGATTTCTAGATCAATAAAGATTTTTTATTACTAATTTGGTCATTTAAAGGTCAAGTACAAATCTAATCCTATTTTGATCTCTAGATTGATTAATTTCTAACATATGGAAGGTTACAGCTTTAACTTCTGTTTTTGAAGGATGTTTTTTAGAATTGAAATCTTCACCATAGATTTTCGCTTTCAATCTGTATGATCCTCTTTGAGCCTCAATAATTTCTATATGAAATTTTGAATAGAGCTTATTCTTGATTTCATGTCTTACAATAAGTTCCTCAAGCCAAGAGTATAGCAAAGAGCTAAGATCTTTACCTTCAACCTCGATCGATTCTTCAGTCTTCGGCTCCACTTTTGACGTTTCAGTCATTACTTGGAACATAGCAATCGCTGAATTTGCATAGGCTTCCTCAAGACTTTCCCCGTATGCTTCTATGTAGGCATCCGCCGTATGCTCTAAGAATTTGAAACGTTTTTCTTGCTCGTCTTTATCAGACAATCTCATCTATGTGTTTCTCTAAGATTTGTCTGAAAAACCTATTGCAGGAGAACTCAAAGCCAATGGAGCCATTTCAGCTAGCATATGTATCGAATTCTAAGTAGAATTGAAAGATTTTTTGTTTATTTGCCAAACAATTTTATATCAAAGCGTTAAGAACCTGCTCTTAGCCGGGATGGCCGAGTGGATTAACCTCATAATTGAGGGTCAAGAGGCGCAGTAAATTCATTGCGTAAGCCTTGAATGATCTCACAGCAAGCCTGTGACCCTTACGGGTCTCGTGGGTTCGAATCCCACTCCCGGCGCCATTTCAATTCAATAAATATTGTTTCAATTAGTATGTTAAAAAAAGACTCAAAAGCATAATTAGTCGAGTTTATGATTTTACGTAAAAGTTCTCAATTATACTATTAACTTTAGACCAAGCATACTCCAAGATGACTTGGAATTATTGAATCAGAAATTTGTGGTTTTGAGATTTACTATTCTATAACGGTTAGTTTTCCATATCTTCCCGAGTTTAGTTGTGATTCTCCTCTGAAACTTGTTACATAACCATTCTCAATTTTTACCATATCATTGACTTTCACATTGTCGATTGTCTCATTCCATAAAGACAGTTTGATTGTACCCGATTCGTCTTCTAAAGTTGCGGTCGCCACTCGGCTTGTCTCTCCAAATTTCGTCATGACATCTCTAACTTCGCCAATGTCAATAATTTTACCTTCACATTCGATCCTTCTCATCCCAGATTTCAATTCATTTATTTTCATTATTCTTGTTTCCTGTTAGAATGAATTATATCTAACGATTTTCTACAACGATATTGATCTTATTAAAAGCTTCTTGGTTTGAATTCTATCTGTCTAGATTTTTAAATTGATTCTAATATTTGGATAATTTTGTATTTCTTTTCCTGGACTATTATTTTCTAATTGTAAAATATTTATTTCATTAGCATGAATGATTTGAGCGATATCATTTCTATGATTATTAATGGTTGTTAGGTGCATTTGACCTGCATATATCTGTATGCGGGTAATAGGAGCCTTCAAAGATATTTTATTTTCAGATTTTATTCGTCTAATTTCAGATACTATAGCCAATAGAGCGTCCCCTTCATTTTCAGTTTGATCATTAGTAAAATTCGGATCAGGTTTAGGCCACTCAGTTATATGGATGCTCTTCTTTCTATCTAAAAGTGCTGGGAAATTCTGATATATTTCTTCACAGATATGAGGACAAATTGGCGCTAACAACTGAATTATCTTAAGCAGAGAATAATGTAAAGTGTATTGTGCTGCTTTTCTTTGCGCCAGCGATGTCTCTTTTTCACTATAGAGTCTATGTTTTACAGCTTCAAGATATTGATCACAAAACGTATGCCAAGTAAATTGTCTAATAGCTTCTAATGCGTTATTGAATTCGAATTTCTCATAGGATTTTGATACAGATTCTTTTAGCTTCTCCATTTTTGTTAGAATCCACCGGTCGACAAGTTCAAGTTCTCCATCGTACTCTTGAAAATCGTTTAGGTTCATGATAACAAATTTAGCAGCGTTCCAGAGTTTTGTCAAAAATTTCTTTCCATGTTCAACTTCACTCCAGTTGAATGGCAAATCATATCCTGTCGCTCCTCCGGCAGCTGCCCATTGTCTTAGCGGGTCTGCACCATATCTTTTTATCGCCTCCTGAGCTTCTACGTAATTTCCAAAGGACTTATGCATCATTCTACCATCTGCACCTCTAACCATACCATTTACAAGAACGGTTTTGTATGGTGCCTTACCAAATAGAGCTAGGCTTTTCACCATTAGATAGTAATCCCACGTTCTGATTATATCTAGACCGTTAGGTTGAAGATCAGCTGGAAAAAGTCTTTTCATGGATTCATCATTATAAGGCCAACCAGCATGAAAAGCACATGTGATTGATGAGTCCATCCAAGTGTCCATAACATCAGTTTCTCCAATAAATTCTTTACAACCACATTCTTGACATTTCTCTAATTTTGGTGGTCCGAACCTCGGATCTATTGGAAGCCATTCTCGCTTGGCGATAATAACTTGATTACAACTTTTACAATACCAAATGGGTATTGGTGTTGCGAAAATTCTTTGCCTGGAGATCACCCAATCCCAATCTAGAGATTTTGCCCAATCAATCATTCTATATTTGGAGAATTGAGGGATCCAATTGACCTTCTCACTCCACTGTAAAACATCCTCAGTCATTTTACGTGTAGTCATGAACCATTGCATTCTAGAAATTATTTCCACAGGAGTATTGCATCGCCAACAAGCCCCTATATTCTGTTTGATGTTCTGAGTTTTCTGTACCAAATCTTTTTTCTTCAGATCTTCAAGAATGCTTTGCTTGGCCTTATTCAATGTAAGGCCTTTATATTTTCCACCTTCTTCACTTATGTGACCATCTTCAGTTACAAGTTGGACTATAGGTAGATTGTATTTTTTCTGCCATTTTACATCAGTTTTGTCCCCGAAAGTACAGACCATTACTACTCCAGTTCCAAACTCTGGATCTACATCTTCATCAGCAAGTATCTTGACTTGACTTTCAAGGAGGGGGATTTCTATTTCGTTACCAATATAGGAATTGTATCGATCATCATCGGGGTTTACAGCTACAGCAACACAAGCTGGAAGTAGTTCTGGGCGCGTTGTTGCAATAAGAAGCTTGTTTTTTTCACTACCAAATATTATAGAGATGAGCTCGTTTTCACGTTCCATATATGTTACTTCAGCTTCAGCTATTGCAGTCTCACACCTTGGACACCAATTGACGGGGTGTTCTCCTCTATAGATATAACCGTTCTCGTAAAGGATTAAAAACGAGAGTTGAGTTGCACTATAATATCTTGTGTCCATAGTCTTATACTCTAGGTTCCAATCCATGGAATAACCCATGGCTTTCATAGCTTTCTTCATTTTCTCAATGAATTCGTTTGTCAGCTTGATGCAGAGATCTTTAAATTCTTTGACCGGTATGTCTCGTTTTCTAATCTTATGCGCCTTTTCAGCTCTAACTTCAGTTGGTAATCCATGACAATCCCAACCTTGTGGGAAATGCACATTGAATCCTTTCATTCGTTTGTATCTAGCTACGAAATCAAAATAGCACCAGTTTAATGCATTGCCCATATGGAATTCTCCACTCGGATATGGTGGAGGAGTATCGATACTATAGGTTGGTCTATTTAGATCATGAGGATCAAAATTGTATATTTCCCATTGGTTCCAAATTTTTTGCCACTTGTCCTCCGTCTCAGAAGGTTTGTATGTCTTTTCGAGATTAATTTTTTCATTGATTCTCAAAATTGTCACCACTGGCGCGGGCTAGCAATCTAGGTCAGCACATTTTATCATGATAACTTCAAAAAGATTTCCAAACACTATAAGTGTTTAATCATGTACTAGTTAAGAAATCTTGATAGTCCATCTCCATTATCTTGCGTTTGATACTCTGCAAGTTTAAGCGCCATATTATCTCTGGCAGCAATTGTTTTGATTTTTGATGTCTGTTCTATAAATTTTGCCTCGCGATCTGGATGCGCATATATCATTTTTATGCCAAATCCTGTTAGAATGCAAAGTTTCGGTTTAGCCTCGTCTAAAATTTTTATCACGTCATTTGTGCAGAGATGGCCTTTAATTGGTACATCTCTGGGTCGAAGTACACAAACAAGAAGTATGTCCACTCCTTTGAATTGACTACCTAATCCTGAAAAGTATTCTGTATCCGATGTATATCCGAGATCAATAGATTCCAGACTTATTTTGTAACCGACGGTGTCTGGATCTTGATGCTTTGCATTAACAACTTCGATCTTTGCATTTTCCAATATGATCGTCTTCCCTATTTCTGCCTTAATCACCTTGGCTAGTTGGTTTTTGTGATAATTTGAAATGCGAACTTCACAAACGTTATTTCCTTCGATAACTCCCTTTGGAGCTATTAGCGTACCTCTTTTTTTTGTTCCGCCATTAGTCATTGCTTCTAT
Organism: Candidatus Bathyarchaeota archaeon; assembly: GCA_007050885.1. The sequence continues at coordinate 12,231 of SMYQ01000081.1, read as the reverse complement.
GTATATTTCAGCATCATTATCATGGTCTGGATGGCAATGTGATATTAATAATGAATCAACTTTCGATGGATCGATATTTAATTGGTGAGAATAAGCGATTGACCCAGGTCCAGGATCTATTTGGATATTTGATGAGCCGATTAATCTGATACCACCAGTTCTTCTTTTTTGAGTAATCATCGAAAATCGTCCTCCACCGGTTCCAAGAAAAATTAATTGATCCATTGTCAGGATTACACCTCAGATTTAATTCTCTATTTTATCGTTTGATGATAAATTCGTAGTCGGGTCTGATTCAATACTTTTTGCATCAGATGATGAGATAGAGTCGCGGTATAGTTTTATTATGAGATATGTCAGAAGAAAGAGAATTATTGAAAGACCTAATATCTGGATTGTGAAATCAATTATGCTTTCGATATTTTCAAAGATACCTTGGTAATTTTGAGTAGCGACCTCATACACATAGAAGTAATAGTTAAAAAACCAGTGCAATAAAATCGGTGCGTGGAATCCGAATGCAAGATAGGCTAAGCAGAATACAAATCCAGCTAAGAAAGAAGAAGTGATCTTACCAATCTCCCAGCCGGAACCTGATACATAATGAGCAAGGCCGAACATTGTTGAAGTTAAGATTATCATCAGCCATTCACCATTACTTATTCCTTTTCTTACTCCAACATTTTCAATTTGAGGAAGACCTAGTCTTTTCTTCATTCTCTCGGGAAACAAAACTGCTGAAAAGAATAATTTGATGTAAATACCTAAACTCCAGATCTGCCACCGTGCTTGATTAAACATAAGAAGGATAGCATAATAGACCGCAAAGGGAGATATTCTAAACATAATTTCTTCAAAGAGCGGGGAATACGCTAACTCAAAAAGCCCTCTATAGGCATTATCGAAATCTATCGAACCTGTCGGCACTCCCACTGTCTCCTGCAGACTTTGAACCAAGATAACTAGAACCAGTAGAGAACTAGAAATCAATGGAAACATAAATAGAAAATTCTTATTTTCCAGTAGGGATTTACTATCGAAGTTTTTCCTAACAGCTTTTATGAAACCAACATTTGTTTTCCAAGAAATTATGAAACATAGTGCGTAGATTATCCATATTAAAACAAAAATTGCGCCATATGTAGTTTTCACCGGTAATGCTACGATGAAAAGTGTCAGAAGGCCAAAAGGAAGATTTTCAATATTTGAAAAACTGAATTGGCTGCCTTCAGGACTAAACATTAACACCAAACCAAGAAATAAAGAAACGATAAAAGTAAAGACAAAAAATAGAACTGCTACTCGCAACAAATAATTAAGAAACTTACCAAGTATAGGTATACCTTGAGGTAAGAGAGAGACTTTATTTCGCCAATTTTTCTTCAAACGATCAATATTGAATAAGTTCATAAGATAAAGCAGCCTACAAATGACTCAAGAAGAGCTCAACAAATTTTCTTGAACAGTCGCCCACTTGACATTTTCATTTAAAGAAGCTCTATAATGAAAACTTAGCCTCACTATGCCTTAGGAGGATTCTGAACGGCTAATAAATCTTTTAGGTTCAACCAGTCTGTAAGTCTGGTTTCTGATAATACCGGAAAGAAATGTAGCGAGTGTGAGACTTTCAGTAAATGCAGGAGTGGATTCTGTCCAAAAACAGAGACGGAAGTAAGCAGGGATCATCCTGCTTGTCAAATGTTCACTAGCCCTCCAATCCTTGGTGACTGGCATAGAAAGAATACTCAACCTAACCAGAAAAATACGAACAACCATGATTTTGGAGTTCACCTAAAGGCATACAAGAATGATAGCGAATGCAACGGACCTGACCCAGAATACTGTACCGTATATTGTTCAAAATATTGGAATTGTCAACTCGTTTTGAATGAGGTTATGAAAAGATAGCCGTGTCCAATCCATCTTATTTGCATTGATAGCATATCTATTAGGTCTAATTCTCGTTCAGCACAGTTTTACTTTTCCGTATACTAGATCATTGCAGAAAACATCAAGCCTATCGAACTCTGCTTGAATTACCTCCTCAACAGGTCTAGCCACGTCCTTCATAGATGTATTTGATTCAAGTATGAGTTGAGTTGAGACAATTTTTGGTTCGTTTATTGGTCGACCGATTTGACTGAGCAACCAAACGTATACCTCTTTTATTCCGGGGACTTTGCTATAGATTTCATCGGCGATCTTGTAGGTCAGAATATTGTAGATCTTCCCAACGTGACTTACCGGATTCTTTCCGCATGCTGCTTCAGAGCAGGTTGGTCTATTTAATGGGATTATCCCATTAACTCTATTACCTCTGCCAACTTGACCACAATCGCCTCCGTCAGCAGATGTACCTAAAACCGTTAGGAACAGCCCTCCAATTCCACGCCCTGGTCTATCTGCAGTATTGAGATCTATACTTATTTTCATATCAACCTTTGATCCAACATATTGCTTGATTTTTTCTAGAACTTCTCCTTTCAATCGGAAATACTTACTCTCGTTATCGATATGACTGTCCACGAAAGCCGTTCCAATGGTAAGATCGAGCAAATCATCCTTACGCAGTCCCATTACTTTTACATCCTCTCCTATTTCTGGGAACTCCTTCTTGAACTCTTGACTATTGATATAGAATTCAGTGTCGCGAACAGTTTGTTCGGTCGGTGTGAGAGGGGCGAAGCCAACAGCAGCTGAGGTATCATTGGCACCTAGATACTTCTCTTTACGCTGGAATATGTCTGTAAGTGCTGTAGAACCACGTTTTAGTTCGACATCATATTTGACATGGTGGTCAGGATCTATTAGTCTAAGATTATTTGTGATCCATTCCTTAGCTGTTTTTATGGTGATATCTTCTACAGGTATTGTTTCAGAACCGACTGTAAAGGTTGCTCTATCGCCGAATACCAGAAGCATTGGTTTTATAACTTTGCCCCCACCAAATGCTACATCGACATCCCCTGCGACTAAGAGACCTTTGTCTATATTGTGGTGCATGATTGATCCGAATCTTTTCAAGTATTCAAGACTCAGCGCTCTTGATACTTCATCCATTATAGCATCGCATATTGTATCCGGATGACCGAGGCCTTTACGCTCGCAGATCTCAGTCCTCTGCTCCTGTAAGGGAGTTTGAATAAGTGAATCGATTATGATTTCAGACATGTGAAAACCTAGGTCTTATTGGCTCATATGAATCATTAATAAACTTGTGCCGAAGTTATTCCAAAAGGAATCTTCTATTCAAAAATCTCCACTATATAAGCTCAAATCAAAAGTTGCGCACTAAACTCTGAATTATATTAAAATGTCATAAAGAACTATTTTTCATCCATTAATATCTCAATAGTCCATTTCGCAGCCTTACCAACAACATCTGGACACTTCTCCGTATGTCCTCCTGCCTTATCAAATTCTTCGCGCTCTTTTGGGTTCCAGAAGTCATAGGATCTACCCATAATCTTAGTCTGGACATCTTTACAGATTACACTTCCATACTCTTCTATGAAGCGATCATGCAGTTTCTTGGCAAGCGTCATACATTTCTCTCTTTTTCCTAAGTTTGGAAAATCTTCTCGACCGTATCTTTGGCTTATTGCTGCAACTCCACCTGTAAGAGCTCCACATGTTCCGTTAGTGGTTCGTCCTAATCCACCTGCCAGTCCATCGATGGCCTTAAAGATCTCTTTGCTTTCTTTTCCTAGAATTTCGCTTACAGCTGCGAATGTGCATTGTGGACAACTACCATAATCTCTTTCATATTTGAATCCTGATTCGTAAGCTTTTTCTATTTTTTTCTCTTTGTCTGAATCCATAATCTATCACATCTTGAGTCTCTATCAGTCAATCTTTGGACTAGTTTTATTTGATGATTAATGAGTCTTGCTAAATTTCTTATTCTTATCCTGACGTTTTTATTCATTGATTTTTAATGATTTTTCTTGATCTGATTTGAAGGCTGCGAGCGCGCGCTCAAATCTGTTCGTATCATAGTCAATTTTGAAATACTTACGCCTACTCAATTCATAGAAGAGAGCTTAAGTCTACTAATTAAATCAAATGTAGAGCGATGTTACCTTGATAACTCAAGAAGATATTGGAAAAATCCTTCAGACATATGATAAAAAGGCCCTCATGATAGGCACTATTGGCAGTCATTCTGCTCTAGATATTTGCGATGGTGCAAAAGAAGAGGGAATAAAAACAGTTGTGGTCTGTCAGAAAGGTCGAGAGAAAACCTATCTTAGGTATGATAGGATCATTAACAAAACAATAATCCTCGAAAAATTTTCAGACATGGTCAATAGTGATATTCAAGAAGAATTACATTCATTAAATGTTATTTTCGTAGCAAATAGATCTTTTTCAACTTATGTTGGATACGATAATATCGAGAATAAATTCCTGATACCCATTTTTGGAAGTAGATCCTTGTTAAGATCTGAAGAAAGAGATGTTCCGCGTAATCAAATATATCTATTGGAACAAGCAAGAATTAGAACACCGAAGAGCTTTAAATCTCCTGAAGAAATTGATCGCCTTGTTATAGTTAAGGTTCCTGAAGTTAGAAGAAAAATCGAGAGAGCTTTCTTCTACGCATCAAGTCCGAAGGATTATTGGAGTAAAGCTGAAGTCAGAATCAATAGTGGCATAATCTCAAAAGATGAACTTGAAAAAGCTACAATTGAAGAATTTGTCATGGGAGCTAAATTCAATTTTAACTATTTTAATTCTCCAATAGAAAAAAAAATAGAATTTTTAGGGATTGATAGGAGAATTCAAACAGACCTTGATGGGATATTATCTCTACCTGCACAAGATCAATTAGAACTAAAATCTGTTGTCCAGAACATTGAAGTTGGCCATGAAGGTGCGACGCTAAGAGAATCTCAACTTGAAAAAGTCTATGATATTGGAGAAAAGTTTGTTGAAGTTTGCCGTAAAGAGTATCCACCTGGAATGGTTGGCCCGTTCGCCTTACAAGGTGCGATAACTAAAGATCTTGAAATATGCATTTTTGATGTATCCCCAAGAGTCCCCGGTTCACCGATAATATCTACTACAAGTCCATATTCAAAATGGTATTATGGAGAGAATATGACAACTGGCAGAAGGATAGCACGAGAAGTCTCCAATGCCAGGCGATTAAAAAGATTAAGTGAAATAGTAACATGATCGAAAAAGCTGAGATTCTTGAGTCTCTGAAAAAATACAACCGTCAAGAGATCAAAATTGGGACTATATGTTCACATTCGGCACTCCAGATTTTTCATGGCGCTCGCCAAGAAGGATTTAGAACTGTTGGAATTACTACTGAAGATAGACGAGCGTTTTATGAAGCATTTCCATTTGGCAAACCAGATGAATACATCATTGTTGATAAATATCGAGATCTGATCGATCAAAGATTTCAGAATGAATTGTTTCAAAACAATGTAATCATTATTCCCCATGGTTCTTTTGTTGAGTATGTTGGACCCGAAAATCTGAAAAAGGAATTCAGGATTCCAATTTTTGGAAATAGAAATGCTTTGGAGTTTGAAGGTGATAGACGGAAGATGAGATCATGGTTACAAGACTCCAAAGTAAAAGTCCCTGATGAGTATTCGGATCCTTCCAAGATCGACCGCCCTTGTATTGTGAAGTTTCATGGGGCAAAAGGTGGAAAAGGATTCTTTGTAGTTGATTCGGAAGAGAATTATCAAAATCAAATTGAAAAACGCATTAAAAATGGAACTTTAAAAGAAGACGATTTAAGAGGAGTTACAATACAAGAAATTATTGTTGGAGTCCGTTATTATCCTCACTATTTCTATTCAGTTATGTTTGAAGGAGAAGTGAAAGTAGGGGGAGGAAGGGTTGAACTTCTTGGTATAGATAGAAGAATTGAGACTAATGTCGAAGATATTTATCGTATCCCAAATCTTGCTAGATCAAAAATAGACCCTTCATATATTGTGACAGGGAATATGCCTGTCGTTCTTAGAGAGTCGCTTCTACCTAAGGTGTTAGACATGGGTAGAAGAGTCACAGAGTCTTCTGTTAGACTTTTTTCACCAGGGATTATTGGTCCTTTCTGCTTGGAGACAATATGCACTGATGATTTGGAATTCATTACTTTCGAAGTTTCAGCTCGAATTGTAGCTGGGACAAACCTATACCCAGAGGGATCCCCATATTCAGCTTACATATTCTCTAAACCTATGTCTAATGGCCGAAGGATTGCTCTCGAGATCAAAGAAGGTATTAGAAAGAATAAATTAACTGACTTGATAAGTTGAATCTATTCAAGATCATGACAATGAATTAGTTTTATATCTTAATAGAAATCTACAGATCAGGGGAATACTATGAACGGAATAAATCTATGGAGTCTATTGATACAGATAATAGTGGGAATCATCGTTGTCGCTCCCGTCCTTTGGCTTGTCGGCCGGTCAATGGTTGGAAAAGCTAAAGCAAAATTCACAGACGCCATCTGGATTGTCGCATTAGGAATAATCATTGCTACTATACTTGGAACATGGATTCATGGATTACTCGGATTTATCGTAACTCTGATAGTTTGGCTTGCACTGATAAGACATTTCTTCGATACAGGATGGATGAAAGCTTTACTCCTTGCCATAGTACTCGTGATTGTCTTAGTCATTGTTGGACTAATCCTAGCAGCTTTGGGAATAGCGATGATAGCTGGATTTGGCGCGATAACTGGCATTTTTGGCTGATCATTCCCAAATCCCTTTTTTTTACCGTTAAGATACTCTAAAAAATCCAATTTTACATGTGAATACTGTGATAAACATCGCCGAAAGCCATGGGATAGAATTATACTCAGATCATGAATGGTTTTTTTCATTTACAAATAGCCCCTATTATTCTCATAAACAATTATCTTCAATCGACATCTATCCTAAGAGAGGAATTACCTCTGCAAGTAGTCCAGTTAAAGGAACTGTAATTGAAGCTCGAAAGCTCAAACGTATGAATGATTATTTTTTAGCGATAAAATCAGGTAATCATGATGCATGTGTAAAAATCTTGCATGTCAAGCCAACTGTACAAATAGGTGATCATCTTAATCTTGGCGATGAAATCGGTCAATTCATCTGGAGCCCTTTTTTTGATTTTTGGACCGATCTTCACATGCATATTGAAGTGCGACCTTTAGAAGATAGATTGAGAGCTGGAGGAGCACATCTAATATTTCCAAAATTTAGTTTAATAAAATATTCTGGAAAGAAGAATAATCCAAAATCTTTCAGAGTAGAAACGAAATCTGATCGTTATGCATTGTTGACTCCTAACTTAAAAGCTCCAATTCTCTCTACCCCTTTAGCTCTGGAATTTGATGATTTACAATTTTTTTTAGAAGGCGGTCTGCCGCATTATGGCCATGGAGCATTTTGGACACCATATAAAAAGGTCCCAAAGAAGATTCTAGATAGTTTGAAAAAAGTTATTCAAATAGATTTTGTGAGAAAAGGCTACATACACTTTTTTTGTTTAATCTCTAAACCTGTAATTAAAGGAGTCTGTTACAAAGGAATTGGACTGTATCTTAATGACCCACACATCAAAATAATTCCCAGAAAAATTGGGGAACTTGAATTAGAGGTTGGTGATGAGATTTTTTACGATGAAATATTGAAATCGATCAGATTTCAGCTATTACTCTAAAGATTTGCGCATACTATAATTAATGATCGATGATTCTCCTAAAGCATAAATATTCAATATAATTAGGTTCACGCTGTTTAACAAAATAGTAAGAAAGTGATTACAATAAATAGAGTGATTCTGGTTTGATAACTATAGTCGGTGCTGGCAAAATTGGTAGTGCTTGCGCGTTAAGCATTGTGTACAGAGGTATTTCTGACGTTACAATGGTAGATATTCAGGAAGGTCTGGCCAAAGGGGAAGCACTTGATATTACACAAGCTTCTCCATCTATTGGCTTTGAGGGTTTTATCAAAGGTAGCTCTGATTTTGCAGATATGGCTGGTTCAGAACTTGTTATTATCACAGCAGGCTATCCTCGAAAACCAAATACTTCGAGAAGAGATCTAGCTCTAGGAAATGCTAAGATAATTACCTCAGTAGTATTAGAGGTTGTGAAATATGCCCCAGAATGCAAGCTACTGATGGTAACGAATCCTGTTGATGCTATGACCTATATTGCGTATAAGAGATCGGGCTTTCATCGAAGTAAGGTATTTGGCATGAGTGGAATACTTGATACTTCGCGATATCGTTCATACTTGGCTTCAGAACTTAATATCTCAAGAGAGGATATTAATGGATTGGTGATTGGGGAACATGGAGATCTAATGATTCCATTGATTGATTATACAACAATTTCTGGAATACCCATTAGTGATTTGCTTGAGTCAGAGAGAATCGAAAAGATAGTAGAGACTGCCAGGTATAGCGCCATGGATGTCATTAAGCTGAAAGGAGCTACAGTTCACGCACCTGCTTCTTCTGTTGCGTTAATGGCCGATAGCATAATTAATGATAGAAAACGCCTAGTTTGTGTTTCTGTTATTCCAGATGGGGAATATGACCTCAAGAATATATCTATCGGTTTACCGGTTGTCTTGGGCAAAAATGGTGTTGAAAAAATTATTGAACTTGATTTGGACAGGAACATCAAAAGTAAGCTTTCAGAAGCAGCAACTTCTATCGACTCGGTAATATCACAAATACATTCTGAGTAATTTAATTGTAAAATATTTTCATAATCATCATTAGAAATTTAATTAACATAAATTTAGGGGAAAAAGATTTTTCGATTTCTATCATCTCTTGTTTAACGAAATTTAATGAGCGCACGCAATTGATCATGCATCTTTTTTTCATCTAATATTTTGAGGCTGATTTGATTGAATAAGATTCTGATTATCAATCAGTCTGTCATAGATAGTATCTTAAGCTATGCAAAAATGGCTTACCCAAAAGAGAGCATATTGATGCTTCAGGGAAAAACGACTAAGAAGAATATCGAAATAAATGAAGTTATTATCCCTCCTTTCGCTACACATGGACAAGGATTTTCGAGTTTTTCTCCTTTCATGCTCCCAATCAGTTTTTCAATCATTGGTGTTGCTCATTCTCATCCGAGTGGTGTGCTAGAACCTTCAACATATGATCTAAATCATGTTTATGGCAAGTTTATGGTTATAGTTGCTTATCCTTTTGAAACAGAGGATAATATAGCTGTGTTTGATAAAGATGGAAAATTAATTCAATACGAAATTGTAGAAGATTCATGACTTGAAGATATTTCATCTAAATAAATTTATGAGAGAACTGCTGATGACTATTGAAAAAAGATCTCCTCCAAGTAGAATAATAATTGAGCCTGAAAAATGCACGATTTGCCGTTCATGTGAAATAGCTTGCTCATACCATTTCAAGAAAGCATTCAATCCAAAAATATCTCAAATAAAAATCATTTTTGATCCTAAATCTGCAGATCTAAGAATTTCTCAAGAAAATGGATGTGATCTCTGCAAAAATGAAAAGGTTCCATTATGTGTAAAATATTGTGTACGAGGAGCACTCAGAGCTGAAAAGGCGGGATAAATTTTGGATACCCATGGTTTGATAGGAAAATTTCTTCGAATAGACCTTAGTAAAAACAAAATCACAATTGATTCTTCAAAAGAACTTCTAAAAAGATTCATAGGTGGAAGAGGGGTTGGTCAATGGTTACTTTTCGATCAGGTATCTCCTAATACTCAAGCTCTTCACCCAGACAATCTACTGATATTTAGTTCTGGAGTCTTAACTGGAACCATGGCTCCAGCCTCATGTAGAATGAGTATTGATACAAAAAATGTTCTTACAGGCGGAGTTTTGTCTTCAAATGTTGGAGGTCATTTTGGACCCGAGCTGAAATTCGCAGGATTCGACTTTCTAGTCATCCAAGGATCTTCCTACAGACCTGTATACTTGGATATTAAAGATGAGTACGCTGAGATTAAAAACGCTTCACATCTCTGGGGTCAATCTACTTGGGAGACAGAAGATATAGTGAGAAAAGACCAAGGAGATCTTTCGATAAGAGTTGCCTCAATTGGCGTGGCTGGAGAGAACTTAGCTAAGCCTGCATGTGTAATTGTTGATCGAGCTCGAGCCGCAGGTCGAGGAGGATGCGGTGCAGTCTTAGGATCTAAGAAACTGAAAGCCATAGCTGTAAAAGGTACACAATCCATCAATATTGCCGAACCAGAGAAATTCATGAATGAAGTTGAGAAAATTTGGAACAAGATTGATAGCAACAAATCTGTTGAAATAAGAAGATCACTTGGTACACGAGCTGCTCTTCCATTTTCTAATGAGCTAGGGTTTATGGGAGTAAAAAATTTTCAAGACGATTATTGGAATCCCCAGAAAATTAAGAAAGTCAGTCAAGAAAAATTAAATTCTAATTTTGAGGTTAGAAAACTTGCATGCTTCAACTGTCCAATACACTGTAGCCATCTATATAGAATTCCTCAACAAACAGACTCCGATCTTATTACTGAAGGTTTCCAATTGAATGTAGATTGGGATTTTGGAGGAAAAATCGATATAACTGATGGAAAAGCTTTGTTAAAAATTAATACTCTATGCAATCAACTTGGATTAGATCTAGATAATTCGTCGGCACCTATTGCTTGGGCATTTGAATTATATCAGAGAGGTATAATTGGTAAAAATGATACAAATGGTTTGGATTTAATTTGGGGTGACGCCGAAGTTGTCATTAAACTTTTGCACAAAATTGCTGAGCGTGAAGGATTAGGTAAAATTCTCGCAGAAGGTTCATTGAAAGCCTCAAAAATTATTGGTAGAGGATCAGAAAAATACATCTCACATATAAAAGGCCAAGACTCAATTGAAGCATTGAGATCGGATAAAGGATGGCTTCTTGGATGTATAACTTCTGCAAGAGGAGGTGGACATCTTGATGGCGCATTTCAAACCCATAAAACACCTGGAGCTGGAGAACCTGATTCCTATGATTCCAAAGCAGAAAAAGTGTTCTGGTTTGAAAAATTCAAGGCAGTTGTGGATATGATGGGGGTCTGCTATTTTGCAACTATATGGAGTGACAAAGATCTCATTGGTCCGGATGATTTTTCAAGGTTATTTTCTACAGCAACGGGCGTTTCAATGTCCGGAAGTGATCTAATGAGAATTGGACAGATAGTGCGAAATGTGGAAAAAGGCTTTAACACACTTCATGCGGGTTTCACACGTTCTGATGACTATCCTCCTGAACGTTTTTTTAAGGAACCCATCGTTTCAGGACCTAATAAGAACAAAATTCTATCTAAGGAAGGTGTTGATCATATGCTTGATGAATATTATGGGTTGCATGGATGGGATAAGGAGACTGGATGGCAAACTGCAAAGTGTTTAGATGAACTTGAATTAAATGAAGTGAAAGAACAAATTTGCTCAACTAAGAAACTTAAGGAATGAACTCGTTTACCCTCCAGAAATTTAACTCCCCTAATGCTATTGATGATTTATTTAATTGAGTATTATAACACGGATAATTTTTTGTTTTAACTTTACTGAATTATTCTATTTTTTTTCTCCAGTGGAAGACTAGCATTTTATATGAATCATTTGTGAGACTTCTGAATTAAACGTGGTGAAATGAATGGCATATTTAATGAGACCGAGACCATCACTCATGGGTGCATACCTACCTCCCGCAGAATCATACCTAGTTCCTCATCTATATCAGCCACCAGCAGTAAACTACATGATTCCTCAACCACCTGAGGTATATTATCAACCACCTCCTCAACAAGTAATTGTTCCACAGCCACCAGCTCGAGGACTTTATCAACCACCACCAGTACCTGGATATATTCAACCACCCCCTCAGCCAGCAGCTTTTCTACCTCCCCCACAAGAGTATCTTGTACCAACTCCACCATTGTCGTACCTAACTCAATCTCCAGCATTCCAGGTCTACTAAGTCAAATAGACTAATCTGCAGTAATTGCATCCCATAAGTGTTAGCACAATAGCTAATTTGAACTGTACTACTATTGCTGAATGTACTGTCTCAACATAACCCATGAGGAGATCATAGAAGCGATTTTCAATCTTGTGGCTTAATTTTACCACAAGATTTGTTTTTTGTTTTATATGATAAAAATCCATATTTACGATTAGTGTTCTAAAATTATTTTCCATGACTTTTTTTTTGATGTGCAC
>SMYQ01000033.1 GCA_007050885.1 Candidatus Bathyarchaeota archaeon | reverse complement strand
TGCATCGTAGTTTTATGTTTTGGCATCAGGGTTTATTCCCCACAATAGCGTGAAATCATTTTACCATATTTAATGCTTATTAGACATTTTTATTTAATTGGTTACTACAAAAACAAAAACAAAAAATAACCTTTTTTTTCAACATTTCTCGTTAATTCTGCGCAAAAGAAATCAAAATGTCGGAATTTCATTTATTAGGTATCATTAAAGCGTAATACAGTAATACCACATACGATTTCACATGTACACATATGTACACGAAAGCTTATAATGCGGTATTTACAACCATGATTGCCCTAGATAACTAATAGATCATAATCAAAGTCCACTTCCCAGGTGTGAACTTTGGAAGCAGATAACCGACATAATCTAATTGACATAGATCTTCTTCATCCCCATGAACAGATCGACCCGATAAGATTGCAGGAAATCAAGAAACAACTAATAAAAGATGGAACCCAGAGAGAACCAATAATAATTGATGAAGATCACCTCATTGTTCTCGATGGTCACCACAGAATAAGGGCACTCAAAGATCTTGGATATTCAAAGGTTGTCGCTTTTAAAATCAATTACAATGACAATAATTTAATTCTTAAAACGTGGCATCCAGCAATAAGAGGTTCAAAAAAAGAACTTCAGACTACTCTTCACGATCACATTGCATCCTCGGAAAACAATCAGATCCGACTAAGATGCCCAAGACTTATACTACATGATAAAGAACATAATCTGAAAACCAATAGAAAAACCATAATGAATTCCATTCTTGGAAGATTTAGAATCAAATATGTCCGGAATGAAGAGAAGGCAAGAGAACTTGCTAGACATGACAAATTTGCAGGATGCATAATCTTCGAAAGCATTGAAAAACAAGACGTGATTAACGCTGCTCTATCTGGAAGCATATTTCCTCCTAAAACTACACAGCATATAATACCTTGCAAACCTGAGAAATGCTTTATCCCTCTTGAGAAATTGGGCAAATGCCCCCATATTAGAAAGATCAGTTATCCAGAATAGCCAGAAATCTCAGTCTCTCTCGAAGAACTCACTAATCTTGGTCATCTTGTGTTTATGAAGAACATCTGCACATTTTTCCGGGGTTAATTTTTTAAACTCCATACCAAATGATGTGAGCATGCTTTGAGCTCCCGATTTTAATCGTGGTGCTGCCAGTATTCCTCTAACAGTAACTCGATTATTTTTCTTAACTTCATCAACATAACGTTTCAATTGTAAAACTGCTTCCTTGCCAGCGGATGCACGTTTTAATTCTACAACCACTATTTTTCCGAGCGCATCTTTTCCATAGAAGTCTATAAAACCTGGTTCGACTTTTCTTTCAAAATCAATCAATCTTAAACCCTCTTCCAAAATACCCGGGTTAGAGATTAGGGCATCACGCATCTGTTCTTCGCTAACATACAAATTAAATTCAGCATCATCAACAGGTCTTCCTGACGCAATGAATAATATATTGCGGAAAAAAATGTCCAGTATTTCTTTTGGTTTAGGACGATTAGATCTTATATTCAGTAAAGAGCCCTCGAGGAAAATCGAGAACATACAGCCAGGTGGTTGCCAATTTACTGGTTCATAACCACTTGGCCTATGTACTTGTACAGACCCATCACCTTTAATCAGAGTAATTCTATCTCCCCAATCCAAGCTTGAAGACGCTCTACCAGAATATTCACATCGACAATTTCCAATAATAATAACAAAATCTTTTCGACGAAAAGACTTTAAAAGAAAATTCATAGCCACTTGTAAGTCAGGTTTCTCTACTAATGAAAATTCTGAAGCATAATTATCAGGGAACTGTTTCATTTTTTGGATCCTCAAAGCTATTTTTACATAAAGAGTTTAACTTGAAAAGATTTTTATATGAACTAGCGTGTGGAACATTCAATCACTGGGATGCAATTGGAACCATCTAAAAAACCTGTCAATCTCCTCATAAAAAAGGTAAACCAAGAAGTCGCTGTTAAGCTTAAGAATCATCTTGAATACAGAGGAAAGATGATTGATTGCGATAGCCACATGAATCTAATTCTTGAGGGCGCAACAGAGTATAGAGATGAAGAACCCTCTTCAAATTTTGGAAACATAATTGTTAGAGGAAATAACGTGCTTTATGTTTGCATAGAACGCCCAATTTGATCTGTGCAAGTGGTTACGAATTATATTAATTTTGGGAAATTCAGATAGTTAGTTTTCTAATATTACCTTTCACGTATTCAAGTGCATTATCAAGATCGATTGTTAAATTTGATTGTCTTCTAAAGCAGGTTTTAATATTGTAAATATCTCTCTTTAGGTTATCATTTGCATTTGGATGATCTATGCTTACACTCTGAGGCCAATCAATAATTAGTATCTGACCATTAGGTTTGATCAGTATATTATACTCGCTAAGATCAGAATGTATTAACTTCGCCTTCAGATACGCTAGCCTTACATTTCTCAGTATCTCTTTAGCAATTGATTTTGGATCTTCCATTTCCGCAAACTTGAGTTCAGTGCCTACTATCAGACTCATCACAACTATATGCCTATTACATTTCACTGCCTTTGGAGTACTGACTCTTGCGGAAACAAGAGTTTTAAGAGCTGAATATTCTTTCTCCGCAGATAATTTTGACTGGTTTAGCCAAGAGAATTGACTTTGTTCGGCAATAAATCCTCTTTTTCTTAGGGTCTGTCTAAAACTTGTTCTACCTAATCTATGGAATTTTACAGCAAGTCTGGTTCCTTTGGAGTTAATTGCTTCGAATATGTCAGATTCTTTTCCAACACCTAATTGTTTCCCAATTGCGTCTATTACACCTGATTTTACCAGGGCTTTTAGACCCAGAGCGTCAAGACCATATGATGTCAGCTGATAACCTTCGTATCTAAGAATTTTTTTAACTGGTTTTGAAAAAAATCTATCTTTTGATAGATTTTTGATTCTAAATTCAACTTCATCTCTTCTGATTTCTGAGAATTCGATTATTTCCTCTAAAGGTATAAACTCATGGCGCTTCATCAAGGATTCAGTAACAGATAGGATTTTAAAATCATTATTTTCTAAAGCCATGAATTTTTTGAGGTTAAGCAATATTATTCTCCAAGAACAAGAAAATAGAATGTTTTTTTCATGATAGGCCATTTAAATTTTTAACTTGAATCTAAAGCTCTCTTAAGGGAAGCAGCAATGAAACCGGCATACGGAGGAGATGGTCTATTAGGTCTGGATTTGAATTCTCCATGGAATTGTGTTGCAAAATGGAATTTGTTTTCCTTTAGCTCAAGTATTTCCATACGTAATCCATCTAGACTTTTACCCGAAAATTTTAGTCCTGCTTCCTGCAGTCTATCTAAATATTCTCCATTCACTTCGTAGCGATGTCTATGTCTCTCAATGATCATTTTTTTTCCATATAACAGATGTGCGAGAGTCCCTGATTGCAAGTTAATTTTTTCTGCACCCAGCCTCATTGTAGCACCTTTCTCTTCAACTCCTATCTGCTCTGGCATAAGATCAACCACTGGATGCTTGGTCCTAGGATTTACTTCTGTAGAATTAGCTTCTGTTAAACCAATATGTCTTGCAAATTCAACAACTGCCATTTGGAAACCAAAACATATCCCTAAGTAAGGAATGTCTTTTTTGCGTGCGTAAGATATGGCCAGAATCTTACCTTCAGTTCCTCTTGAACCAAAACCACCTGGCACTAATACACCATGGTAATTTTCTAGGTCGCTAATTCTAGAAGGTTTGTTTTCAAAGATCTCAGTTTCAATCCAGTCTATATTGATTGAGGCATTATTGATTGCACTTGCATGTCTTAGGGCTTCATTTATGCTGACATAGGAATCAGCCAGTTCAGCATATTTTCCACACATTGCAATTTTGATCTTATATTTTGGATCTGTAAATCCTTCAAGCATATTTCGCCAAATTTTCCACTCTGGTTTCTTTAATTTTACATTCATTCTATCAGATAGATAGTCGCCCAATCCTTGTTTATCAAGAATTAACGGGACTTCATAGATGCTTTTTATATCAGGTGATGTGAAAACTGCGCGTTCTTCAATGTTACAAAAAAGAGCAATTTTTCTTCTGGGTTCATCTTTTAGCGGGATTTCACTTCTGACGACAACGGCATCTGGTTGAACCCCAATCCTCCTCAATTCCTGAACGCTATGCTGGGTCGGTTTTGTTTTTTGTTCTCCAACAGCTTCAAGTACGGGCACCAGCGTGACGTGAAAATTGATCACATTTCTAGAACCTTCTTCTAACCTCATTTGTCTTGCAGCTTCTAAGAAGGGTAGACTCTCAATGTCGCCTACTGTACCTCCAATCTCGACGATAGTGCAGTCAACTTTACTTTTTTTAGTTATAGATCGAATTCTATTCTTGATTTCGTTGGTGATATGAGGTATTATTTGTACACAAGTTCCTAGAATCTCCCCTTTCCGCTCCTTTCCTATTACTGATAGATAGATCAATCCTGTAGTGATGTTGTGATCTTTGGGAATATTGATGTCTAAGAACCTTTCATAGGTCCCTAGGTCCATGTCGGTCTCTCCACCATCTTCTGTTACAAAAACTTCACCATGGATATACGGATTCATTGTTCCTGCATCTACATTGAGGTATGGATCAATCTTGATTGCAGTGACACTCATTCCCCGGGATTGCAGTATCTTCCCTATAGAAGCTGCAGTAACCCCTTTGCCAATCCCGGACATTACTCCACCTGTAATGAAGACATATTTCACAACATTCACCGTCACAAATTTACAAACATCTTCATCGTATTTGTATAACATTCTTTGGATTATGTTCAGTGAAGCCATAAGCGATTTTATTGATCAGATTCTGACTTTTCAGTCTGTACGGGAGACCTTTCTGGAAGCATTGAATATTTACCATCAGAGGTTCTGTAAACTGCGAGTCTACCAACAGTTTCCCATATTTCATCTTTTAAACCTCTTACCTGGATAGTGAGCACCTCCGCAGAAGGATCAGATTTTCCTGACCAGACTGCCAAACTTAAGAAATTCCCATCAGGTAATCTTGTAGAAAAACGAGCTTTCGGTTGCCTTCCAGACAATAAATTCACCACACCTTTCATAAAAGGGAGCATATTACTTATAGAAGATTTGGTCTGGGTTTTACAAAAGCAATAATTTACAGATATTATGCAGAAGAATTAAAGTAATCATCATATCTTTTTGATACTTTGATCATCAACAAGATTCTCAGCGATAGGTGTAATTTGTGGCCAGATATCATAGCGGAAGAAGACATGAAGAAAAAGTCATGAATAGATATAGGAAATATCCACGCATTCATAGCTCAAGAAGCTTGAGGATTGATGTCATTATATTTTCAGAGAATGGTAGAACAAAACTCGTTGAATGTAAGCGTTGTTCTCAAGATCAGATCTATATCTACCCTGATGATCTTAGAACATTAGCTCATTACTATTATCGGCTTATAGAATTAGGGCATAAACCCCAAATGATTCTTTCCTTATGGTTTCCAAAACGTAGAATAACTAGAGAGGTAATTCTAGATCCTGAATTAGTGGCTAAAAATATGCCTTTGAAATTCGAACTGAAAGGCAATAGATTATATCGTTGCTCCATTGTTAACCCAAAGAAGAGAAAGTAATTATTTCTTTGAGCGTCGAATCTATTCAAATCAATATCCACAAACTCAACTTTCAACGTTTCTTTCAAGGGATAGACTTGAATTTTTAACTTGACTACAAGTTTTTTTAGAGACAGCGAGCAAGTGCGTGTGCATCAGCGCTATCGGAGGTTTTATCGCGCTTTATCCTATACATCGTCTTAATTTAGCGGCCTCAAGAAAGTAAGCTCTAGCCTGGACATCATCATTTTCCAAGTAAGAGATTAAGAAATTATTCACGAAATTATCATGTTTTCTTTGGGTCAGATTTTTCGCACCGAGTTTTATATGTAAGCTTGTTTCAAGTGCTTTAATATCATCTAATAATTTGATGAGGGCATTTTCAAGTTTCTCGCTGCTCATTCCCGCTCTTTCTGCAACTTTTTTATGCATATCCATGATCATGTTAAAGTTTTGCCAAGAAAGATATCCTCCCATAGCTTTGAGGTCATTATTCATATTAGCATAGTATCTGTCAAGTATCTTCCATTCTTCTTCATTGAGTTCGGTCAGGAGTCTGGCCCCGATGATTTCAGGCGGGATGCCTATTGAGTATAATGCTGCTGTGAAAGGGATGGCCCTTGGTAATGTTGCTCCTGCGACATTTCTGCTGTATCCGAAGAGACCTATATGCAACTTTCTCGCTCTTCTCTGAGGCACATATGGTGAAACGCTTACTACTAATTGTGCGAGTTCTTCAATGATGCTTTCATATAACGACCTTCCCTTGTTGAGTATCTTTAGAAGAATCGTTTCGTCATGTGGATCGATTGAATTTATCTCCCCGTTTGGAAGAATATTGTTAAGCGTATTTACTATCTTCGTGGCTTCTTCAAGCGGTTGATCGTATCTTAGAGACGATTGAACAGTCACAGTTGAAACACCTTGATATTCATTTAGAAAGCCTTCAAGATTTTCCAGCGACAAATGACCCCTGAACGGCATAGAACCTACGCCCAGTATTGGATGAATATCTATGCCAGAATTAATTGAGAGAATTTTCAATTTTGATAGAGCAATTTTTGATAATAGAACTGCTGAAAATAAACCGTAGTTCAGAGCTGGATCTGATCTCGCTATAAAGACTCTCAAATATTTTGGCTTAACCGAATTGATATATGATTTAATTATCTTGTCAATAGATAATAAACTACCAAAATCTTCTACGAGCGGTATTACTTGAATACGCTTAGGCATGATTGGACCAATCCAATCTTTCACTCTTGAGGATCCGTTCAGCTTAAGATCCTCTGCACCAACAATGGCTTTTCTATAGTAATTGTAGAGCCAGATTAGTTCTGTGCTACTGGATGTTAGAGGAAGAATGACTTCAAAAAGAGGTGGAATATCATTCTTGTAAAATATAGAGGAAACATCATACGCGACTGGAATGTTTTGGAGGGTCTCAACAACTATCTTTCTCTCAATAGTCTCAACTCTTGGATTAGGGATTCTATACGTTAAGAAAATATCCTTTCCAATCAAATGTTCTTTAAAATAATCCTCATATTTTGTTAATAATTTTCTGATGACACGTGTATCTACGTCTTTACCTTCAGCATCCCACATAACCTCATGACATTGGAGTCTACTATATACAAAATAAGCTTCATGGATTTCCGTTTCACCATTAATAACATCTGACATCGACCATTGCGGGATGAGCGCATTGTCAGGATGTTGAGTAGACATCGTTCGAGGAATTAAACGCTCTTCTATAAAGTTGTCCATGGAGAGTTACACACTATCGATTTAACTATGAATTTTAGAAACGTGTAATATTTCAAGAATAATATTATTATTTGGTTTCATTATCTTTTTGTATTTATTGATTTCTTCTTTTTTGATCATTCATTTTGAGCATTTTTGGTTTCCCCAAAGACCTTTACCCTAAATCATTGGCTTTACTTAGAAGTAAACAGGCGGTAGATTAGAGTATCAAGGTATTTTCTTCTTTCCATGTTTTGTAGACGGGGATTAGTTCTGTATCTGTTATTCCTTTGATTTTTCTTAGGTCTTCGACTATTATGTTTCGTATCTCTTCGGATGATGATGCTCTTATCTTGAGTAATAGTTGACCTTGCGTGTGTATTTCCTGTATCTCCTGGATGTGTGAAAGTTTGCTGATTCTTTGGGAGACATCCTCTAAGTATCCAGGTTCTACTGAGATCATTGCGTAGGATAAAGAACTATTCTCCAGCATTTCATTATTTAGCTGAATTGTGAATCGTTTAATAACGCCTGACTTTTTTAGTTTCCTTACTCGCTGGTGTATAGTTCCATCCGTTACACCGATCTTTTCTGCAACTTCTACAAATGGGGTTGAGGAGTCTTCTTGAAGAATCTGTATAATGTCATGATCTATTTTGTCTAGATTGGTTTGCGTTTGAATCAAAACCCCTTATGAGACAACATATTATTGTATCGAAGATTTATATAAGAATTTCTTAATTATTGACATAATTATATACGATATTTGCATTAGTCATAATCGTATTATTCGATATTCTTATATGCTGCATTTCTGATTTCATATTTCTCGTTAGAAATAGTCGAGGTGAATTTGATAGTGTATTGGTTCTATCCAAGAATTTTGACATATAATTACCCAGTCTATCCTGTCTGGCCAACATATTGTTATTGGCTATAGTAAACACAGAAAACCTGAGGGGAGGTAAAAGTCGTGATATTAATCAACTTGATTGTAGATTTGATGTTACTCAGCATAGCTGTAACAGTCATAGTAACGATCATATTCTACAAGAGAGCTGAGAAAAAAGACATCCTCGAAAAATCAAACATGTCCAACTGGACTCATTACCGAGTAAAAGAGGTGTGAAAGAATATGAATAAAAAGATCGCAGCAACAGGGATAGTTGCAGCAGTAGCTGTAGGCCTCATATCATTGGCAATAATCAAAAGAAGAAGATAAAACCACGTTTCATCTTTATCAAAAGACTCTAGATCATGGTCATATCAAATAAAAAGCATATTAGATATGATCATGACAATTTTTCCGATCGTCATAACACAATCAACACATATTACATACTCCTAAAGAAAATAAAAGTCGTAATCAAAGAAATATAACTCAAGCATGCGTAAAAGAAATGGAACTATCTCAATAGTAGCGGTGATTGCGAACATATGTCCATATCTGAAATAAATAGAAAAATGAAACTCGATACCAAAAATTATCTTGAGCCTCTATTTTTAGAAGATTTGCTGAAATATAGAAGTAATTTAAGTGATATTAGAGATGATCCTCAGGTTTACAATGCACATTTTCATTTGAGAAATTGGACGACAGATTCTAAATTGTTGATGATCAATACCGTTTTGAAAAACAAAGGTTATGGGAAAGATGTCATTGTAGAAGCTGACAGAATAGCATGTCAAAAAGGTCATCAATATGCCACTGTCGAAGATATTAAAGAAGCAACTAAATCTGTGTCTAAAAAAAATAGTTAGTTTTCACATTTAATGCAAGCGATATCAAAACCTTTGTTCGAGTCCTCTTGCGCGTGCTATCTAAAAATAATTATGTTCTTAAGATTCTCAGTTTATGGAAGTTATGTTGGCGTGCGGACTGGAATTTGTATTATCTTTCGTCGAATGATCATCATGCTGGCGAGTAGGACGATGAATAACGGAATAATAACTAACGGGAATTCAGGAATCATGGTTGACTCGTTACTTTGAACTTGAAGCGTATAGT
>SMYQ01000103.1 GCA_007050885.1 Candidatus Bathyarchaeota archaeon | reverse complement strand
CCATGACCCTACCGGTGGAAGCCTTCTTACAGCGCTTCCTCCAGCATATCCTCCCCAAAGGTTTTGTCAAAGTCCGCTACTACGGCTACTTCGCCCCCGGCTGCCGCAACCGCCTGGCCGCGATCCGCCAACAATTAGCCCCCAACGGCTTTGCTGCCAATTTGTCTCCGGCCGAAACCCCAAAAGAGAACCTGCTAGAGACACTCCCCCTTTGCCCATCCTGCGGTCAGCCCATGTCCCTTTTGCAGGTCTTACCCAGGCAGCCCGATCCAGCCTCGGCTCAGCGCACACCACCATGACGTCCGCCTGTTCCCCTCACCGGCGCTTGCCAGGTTGGTTAGCCAGCCTGATTTCGACGCGCCCATGGCCTGCTTTGTGCTCTTTTTCGGGCGGGCTTCCCGCTTGCGAGCTCGGATTTTCTGGTATACAATTTTGGTAGTTCTCTTGGGAAAAACTGCTCTTTGCGCCCACGCACGGTCTTAATCCCCAAATCAACGGCTTCGTCCAACTCGGAATGATGCGGCGGGACTTTGACCCGGGTTGTGACCATCACGCTTTCCGCCGCCGCATCATTCCTTAACCGTTGTGCGGCAATATAAAACTCACATATTCACGATGCAAAAAATTTCAGTGACATCAAGTTGCTTCCTCTTGGGCATTCTTATCATAATGTCCATATCATCTTGTTCATCATCTCAATCAGTGACACCCTCACCTCGTGGATCTGTTTTCCCGCAAGAAACAAAAACACCAGCACCGAGTCATGCAGTAGCTATAAAAACTGTAACTGTGACTCCAACCAAATATATCCCAGAAGGTTCTGTGATTGCTGTAAAAACGGTTCAGGCTACATTGGGGGCAAAGCCATATACTGCGACAGCAGAAAGTCTTTGTCCTCCAATAGAAATTGAACTACCACCCAACTATCTTGCTCCTGGAACAATCATCTTCATTGAGAATGAAGCAGAAATCTGGGAGCACCAAGAACGCTTGCGTAGCATGTCTTCACAAGAGCTACGAATCAGCCCATTTCTTGATGATTTGGAAAATGGGCTTTTCACAGGCTTTCATGTTTCGCCCAATGGTCAGTGGTTAGCTATCGAGTACTCGTATGAGATGATTGATGGTAACAACCGATACGTTAATGAACTGATCCTTTTTCCCATCCATGCTAACCAGGAGCACATGGTAATTCCTTGGGATGAGGAAAACTGGGGGTATATCATCACTGGTTGGTTGGCCGACAGTCAGCAGCTTTTCATTATTCCTAGAGAAGATAGCGGTTATGGCAGAGAAGATGATATTATCGTATTTAACCCTTTCACTCGACAACAAGAACGAATCATTCCATCATTTCCTGACCCAGATAACATTTGGCCTGAGTATTTGATGTATGGACGAACTGCATATTACAATCCTACGTTAAACCGAGTAGTTTATTTTCTCGGAAATTATCCCAATACCATTGTGCTTTGGGATATTGAACAATCGCGGGAAATATGGCAATTTACAGAAAATGAGTTGATGACATTTGCCTGGCCCAATTGGTCCCCTGATGGAAATACTTTGACTATGATACATCACACCCCGAATGATAATGGATTCGAGTTTTTATTCGTTAGTCAGAACGGTGTAGTCACACATAGCCAAGTATTCCCCAATCCTACGCGTTTACAAACCTATGGGTGGTCTCCGGATAGGCGATACATAAGCCTACGTTATCGGTACACCAATTGGGAATACCGATCTCGCCTCTTTATATATGATACATACACCGAAACGCTTATTGATCAGTGTATTGAGAATGTTGCCAGAGAACCCATATGGTCTCCTGATAGTCAACAGTTTATTGTCCGGATTGAAGAAGTAACTCCCAAGGGTACTCCTGAGGCTCAAAGACCTCATCGGAACATTGTTGTAGATTTGAAGCAAAATAGAGTTTTTCGAGTTTAATTTCAACGAATTAGTACCTGTAATATGGATTCCTGCACCATAATGTGCCGCCCACCGATAAATGCAGTTGTCAAGGATTAGCACAAAAAAGGGGGAGGGCAGGGAAAAAGCTGGTTGAAAACGGATCCAGGGAAGCCAAAGAGCCAAGTCAGGGGGTGTTTTTTCTATTAGGGAAGCTTGTAAAGGCGAAGGTGGAAAAGATCGAGAATCTAAAACCAGCCCACAACGTTTGATATTCATGAAGGGGCAATGGAGAGATCTAAATAGGAAATTCAACTGCGATCAGTCAGGCGGTTTGAGATCAGGTCTGAGCGTAAGAACTTCATGCGTTGGAGCGATGCGCCTGGGAAGACCGCTGCGGACGATGCGGGTCAGGTCTTGACCAACGCCCAGGCGTAAGAGGCCATATTT
>SMYQ01000278.1 GCA_007050885.1 Candidatus Bathyarchaeota archaeon | reverse complement strand
CTAGACGCACACTAGCCCAGTATTCCATTCGCGGAATCGGTGACAGCGTAAAAATCATTCATGAGGGGAAGATTATTGGTGAGCGCCAGATGCCAATTGCCATGGGTGAGTTGCATCCCGGTGCATACTATTTACACGGTGGTGCATCCTACGAGGCATTGGAGTTCGAATACCGTCACGGGGTGGGCCGGGCGGTTGTGAAGAAATTACCCCGTGGTCATCGGGAGATGACCCAGCCATTACGATATGTGAATCCAAAGATCATTCGGGTGTCGGATACGCGACAAGTCTACGGCATGACAGTACATTATGCGGATCTTCAAATGACAGAAATCATCACCGGGTATGTAATTAAAGACATTTACTCTGACAAGATTTTAAAGACCAAGGAACTGGACAAAGCCTTAGAATTTACCTACCCTACAAAGGGTTTCTTTTTCACAGCACCCCATCCTGTGAAATCCGTGAAAGCCGCTACTCCTGCGGTACAATCCCAGCCTAGAGCCGAGATTCTTGGCAACGAAAAAGATGTAATCACCGAAGATGAACTGATTGTGGGTGGGTTTCACGCCCTAGAACATACTCTGATTGAGAGTAGTGACATGTTAACAGGTGGAGGGCGAAATGCGATCGGAGGGGTCTCAATGGGTGCATCGGGACTCATTTTCATTTATGATGGAAGCCCAGGTGGAAGTGGATTGTCCAAGCTTCTTTTCGATCGGCTAGAAGAAGCCCTTCGAAGAGTAACTGTGATTTTAGATGAATGCGTTTGTAAAGCACTTGAAGGGTGTCCGGCTTGTACGTATTCCTATCAGTGTGGCAACAACAATACTCCACTCTTCAAAGATGGAGCCCTAGAAGCGGCCCATCTCATTCTGAAGGGAGAAAAAGTAGTTACCGATAGCTCACCTGAACTGACGGAGGAACCACTCATTTAGCGTGAGAGTATTGCTTTAGAATTCAGGGGACCAGATGGCAGAGAGTTTAGGGAAGATTTGTCGAATGATAGGAGTTTTGGTTGCATTCCCACCAGCATCTGGAAATATTTCGTACAATTCATCGATAGTCCGGTATCCTAAGAGCAGCTGATAGATGACGGGGAAGGGAACAGCTACATCCATGTCTTTGACTTTGGAACGCGGAATTGGGTTAGTCGCGTGGAGTATTCCGTCCTTGAACACCAATTCGATACCTTCATGATACCAACTTATTCGAACCGAATCAGTTAACCCCTTGAAATCAGAATTTGCTACGCGTTGTTCAATGACAGGCTTGATCGTTTCAACGAATCGTTTGATTGAAGGGATTTTAACATACCAAGCATATGGTCTTTCGAATTTTGATCGACTAATACTCTCAAGAGCTTGGGCAATTCCAGGTCCTGAAGGAAAATAAATGCGAAGGGGTAAGCTTTTGCGTTTTGCCAAAGCTTTCCAGAAACGGAGCAGCGGAATCAGGTATTTGAGATTCTCAACCCACAATTCAGTCACTTCAAGAGCACCCCAGCCGATATTAAGGGTGAAGATTCCCACGACTTTCTGGTTTTGTCTAACAAGGTTAAACTTATACAAAGCTTCATCACCAAGCTTTCCAGTTGAGAGATAGAGGTACTCATCTGTTGTAAGGTCTCGATACAAATCAAGATAGGAAGTGAATTTTTCCCGAGTTTTCAGGTATTTAACAAAAGTGTTGGTAGTGACTTCCTCTATGAGAATCGGTTCTTTTTCGCTTTTCTTCAAGGGAGGAATCAATTCAAGAGAAAATGTGAGCGAGCCACCCATTCTAATGGCATATTCATAGCCCAGTTTTCGGTAAAAAAAGGGGATGCCAGCGATAATAACCAGAGGAAGTTTGTATTCTTCGACTCGCTGTTCGAACGCTTCGTTTATTTTACGAATCAAACCGCGGTTTCGGTATCCTTCGAGAGTCCCTACGATTTCCATTTGGCCCACGGGGATTTTCTGTCCTCCCAGAACCCCCGTGTTAAGCTTGAGACAATAATAGGCTACAACTTTACCTGTTTTCGTGTCTTCAATCAAGAAATTATCAGGAGGAGAAAAATCGGGGTGGAGCCGGAACAAGCGGTCAACCATAGGTAGTCCACCTTTCCCATGAACCGCTAGAACATGTTTTTTGATGGCGTTAATATCGGATTCCGTACCTGCGCGTAGGATAAGACCGTCTTCTAGTTCTTGGAACATAAAAGTTGCACCCGTAAATTGACTCTTAATCCACCGGAATTCGTTTGAGATTAAAAGCTTATGTAGATCTCTGCGTAATGAAAGAAACCAAACCCAACAGTTTAAGAAAGCCCGTGTCACCCATTTAGAGGTTAACCTCATTCACCACGATGAGATGGATGATTT
>SMYQ01000258.1 GCA_007050885.1 Candidatus Bathyarchaeota archaeon | reverse complement strand
GAACTGGGGAAATTGCTTCGCCATTTGATGTGCAAACTGTGTGAGTTGTGGTGGTAGTAAACGAGCCCGATCTAAAAGGCGTGGGGTACTCAGGATTTGGTTGGGGGACCCGTCTGCAATCAATTGCCCGTTTGATAGGATGATAAGCCGGTCGACGGCGCGGATAGCAAATTCCACATCATGAGTGACCAGTAATAGGATGTGCTCGGGATCACGGAACGAGTCAATGAAGTTGAGCAGTTTGGCTTTCTGCAAGGCATCTTGGGCTTGGGTAGGTTCATCTAAGATGAGGACCTTCGGTTCAACACAGAGTACAGACGCCAAAGCCAAGCGTTTTCTTTCGCCTCCACTGAGAAGAAAGGGAGATTGACCTCCGTAGCGAGTGAGTTCGAATAGTTCCAGATACTGGGCTACTCGATTGTCCATCTCTTCTTTCGAAAAACCCAGATTTCGTAATCCAAAGGCCACCTCAGCCTGTAAGGTATCAGCGAAAAGCTGATGGTCAGCATTCTGAAAAACGAACCCTACTGTTTTCGCCAATTGGGCTGTCGATGTGTCACGCGTATCGATGTTATTTACATACACGGCGCCGGTTGTGGGTTTGAGTAGACCGTTGATGTGCTTCACAAGAGTGGTTTTTCCTGCACCATTTTCTCCCATGAGACCCACTACTTGGCCAGGTTCTAATTCGAGGTTGATATTCTGGAGGACAGGCTGGCCAGGTTCATATTCAAACCCGACGTCTTTGAACAGAATCATCGTCGTACCTCCTTGAGTATCATACCAATTGCCTCGTCAACAGAAAGTGGCGTCGTTGCACGAATTCGCGGATTATCGAGTTGCTTCATTAGCTGGATTATTCGTGGGATGGCTACACCAACTTCAGAGACCGAGGGGTTGTTGAAGACCTCAGCAGGAGGCCCCCGCATCAGGATTTTCCCATTATCGAGAACAATGAGCTCTTGGATAAGAGGCAATACGAGTTCTAATCGGTGTTCAATAAGAAGGACAGTGATCTTCATCTCCTGATTCAATTTTGCTATGAGCTTCAGAATTTCAAAAGCTGATAAGGGATCAAGATTTGCTGTTGGCTCGTCTAATACGAGAATATCGGGTTCAAGGGCAAGAATCGCGGCAATAGCTACGCGTTGTTGCTCACCTCCGGAGAGCTCATAGGGTGCCTTATCACGTAGTTCTAAGAGGTTATTCTGATTAAGCAGGGTCTCAACTCGCTGACGGATTTCATCACGAGGAACACCAAGGTTCTCAGGTCCGAACGCTAATTCACGTTCCACTGTAGGAGCAACCAACTGGTTTTCCGGATTTTGAAACACCAACCCTACTTTCTGTGCGAGTTCATGGGCTTGATGCTCTTGCGAGTTCAATCCTTGGACGATGACACTCCCTTCCAAATCCCCGGGGTGAAAATGGGGAATAAGACCATTTAAACACCGCGCCAACGTGGTTTTCCCAC
Source organism: Candidatus Bathyarchaeota archaeon (assembly GCA_007050885.1). Next base: position 898 of record SMYQ01000258.1, on the reverse strand, counting down.
ACCCACTTGGCCCAACGAGACCAACGAAAGCGCCCTGGGGAATGAAAAGCGAAATATCATCTAACACCTTCGTGTCAGAGCCCGAATAGGTGAAGGACAACCCGTTAATTTCAATGCTCACACGATGTCACCTATCAGAACCTTGATCAGAAGCTGGCTGAAATTCAGCCTGATGAGCTTTTAGAGCTTTCCGAATCAATTGGAGAGCAAGTCCCAAGGCATGATCACTGGAAGCCACACCATTCGCTCCAGCAGCCGAAGGATGACCACCGCCAGCGCCGCCAATCATTTCCCCTAAGGGTTCCATGACATCTCGTGCCAAGTCAAGACCCGTCTCCTGGTTCACGGACAAGTTCGAACGGGCACTAATTCGAACCTCATCATGTTTATCAGCACAAGCAATTGCAATATCAGCCCCGAGCCCAATGAGTGCTCTGCACACGCTGGCCTCATAGGATCGGATTTTCGTCGCGACAATGAGCAGACCGAACTCATCGTATACCACTGTGCGTTGGGTCGCTTTCAAGCGAGCGATGCGTTCAGATTTATCTAATGGGGTTGATAATAGTGAGAGTACCCGTTCATAATCGGCACCATGTTGGAGTAAGATGAGAAAGTGCTCAAAGGTATTTTTCATGGCAATGTGAAAGTGTCTTGAATCATAGACAAGACCGCAGGCTAACTGCGTGGCTGAATCGGCACTTAACTTATGGGTGCTTGCCTGCCAGAGAAACAAGATGAGTTCAGCTGTGGACCGGATTTGGTCATCATATAGCAGGTAGTTCGTCAATTGGGGGAGATTTTTGTGAGGTGCGTGATGATCGATGCAAAATATTGTGGTTCCTTTTCGTGGCAGGTGTGAGGTAAGATTACCTAACTGTTCAACATTGTTCAAATC
>SMYQ01000102.1 GCA_007050885.1 Candidatus Bathyarchaeota archaeon | reverse complement strand
ATCGTTGGCGGTTTTCTGGTCGAAGTTCTAGATAGTCCTCGAGGATAATGGTCTGGCCATCTAGGTTGAAGTAATGATATTTTTGATTGTTTTCCATGAGATCGATGAGCTGATCTATAGTCTTAACCAATAACCATCGGAAATCCTCAAAGGGAAGATACCATTCGCGATCCCAATGTGTATGACTAACCAGGATCACCTTTTGAAGCTTTGGCACCTTAACCACCGGATGAGATACTTAAGAGGATAGGTGTGTGGTTCGTTGACTTATACTCTTGTATCGTTCTCACATGAGAACTGTAATCGTTCCCTTTCAAAGCCCAAGTGATTAACATTTCACATCAAAGAGCCTGGTTTGGTCTTTTGGCAAGCTGTTCACTTATCACTAGCCCTCTCTGGCTTTTAGTATGCAGGTGCTGAATCTTTTTTCTGAAGAGGCGTATTGAACTTGACTTATCTGGTGCAACCTCAATCAGAAGCCGATCGTATTTTGTGGGAAGTGCTCCGTGAGCTTCAGCCGCACCGTGACCCAGCCCAGCATAGTGCGATGCTAAGAGCCGACCAGGTACAACGGCTCCGACCCCTATTAGATTATATATGTCGACTTCACTGGCGGGCAGGACCCACTTTGGAAGGGGAGGCAGCCCTGAAGCGCTTTGTCTACAGATTTCTAAGCGGGGATATCCCGTTTTATGATTAGTAATGCTTCAGCCATTGCTACAAAAAAGGTTTGAGGAGAGGAAGCCCAGCCGCTGGGGGTGTCCTCTCCTTAGACACTTACCTCAGTGGATTCTTACTTCTTCAGGTATCGTTGGTAAACCCACCCTCCAATCGCTAGGATGACTACTACAACGACCCCGATGATGATGTATTCTAAGGGAATTGGTTCTGGGGGCGGGGGGGCCGTGAGGGTTGTGCCAGCGTTCCAATCCCAGTTGAAAATCTGGGTGAAATAGTTAGCGACACCTGAGTGAGTGATGATAACTCCCGCTTCTCGGTTTTCGTGGGTGGATTCATAACTCCAGTTGATGCTGGAGATGAGGACCTTTTGTCCATCAACGATGACGCCTTTGTTGTGTGTCCAACCAAAATAGTTTTGATTGCTGAATCGGACATCCACGCCGTTAGCCATTAACAGATTGGCTACTTCTTGCATCCCGGAACTCTGGTTGTCGAGAATGACTTGGCATTCTACTCCTCGTGCAGCGGCTGCAATGATGGCATCATTGAATTGATTTGGAGCTCCATCCCAATCGAGCTTTGAATACATCTGTTGGACCTTTAGGGTTGAGGTGGCAGAGTCGATGAGGGCTTTAATCGTTGGAATATCGTTGTCTGGTGAGAGGACACATTGGATGCTCATGGAGCCAGAAAACGTTTGGCTAGTGAATGGTGCTGGATAGGAACCTGTCGAGATGTTATCAGTGAATTCTTCTTCATCAGCAATAACAGGAACGTAGGGTTCAACATTATCAAGGGTTAGGTCATGTATGAAGGTATCATAGAAGTAATCGATAACATCAGGTTGTTCAATGACTACACCCCATTCACGGTTCCCAGCGCTGTTGGCAGGCGGAACACCGGATTTTGCCCAGTTCGCACTTTGCACAACGAGTGCTTCTTGATCGAAAATCATGAATTTTGCATGTGTGAATTCAAGGTAAGTGTCTTCGGAAAAGTAGAGTTGCAGATTGGATCCAAAGGCTGCATTTTGTGAAAGGTTATAGAAAGCGCCTTTTGTGAGTGAACGCTCAGCCGGTGAAGCCCATTTCCAAGAAACAATGATGGTGATTTCCATGGTGCCATTTCGGGCAAGGGCATCATGGATTTCTTTGATGAGAAACCAGTTGGTGAGTGCATATACCATGATCTGCATTTCGTTCTCGGTGTTTTGCAAAAGGTCTATTATGACGTCGAAACTTGAATCAGGCGAGGAGTAACAGGTAACAGTCGCTGAGCCAGAATAAATCGACGCGGGTTTGTCTAAAGCCGGAGGTTGGGCAGTGATGTTTAGCGAGGTATCGGAGGCAGGTGACAAAAAAGGCAGAACCATGACCCCGATAAAGAGGAGTAATATTAATCGTGTAAGAATTGTTCGCCGCATTGGCAAGTCTCCCATGAATCGGTGGGTACCATTCATTCTCATTTAGCATTTTGCTATATAGGCTTGTGCTTTATTCTAGAGCCGACTCAAACGTCAAGATCATGAATAGGGTTTTATTTAGGACTCCTTGGATTCACGGTATTTCACACGATATTTTATTAAGAAACCATTCACTCAGTGGTTTCATTATTGCTCTGAAAGGTGTGTCTGATGCACAAAGAGCTTAGTTATGAATTTCCAACTGTACCACCAGCTCAAAGGGCATTCAAATG
>SMYQ01000271.1 GCA_007050885.1 Candidatus Bathyarchaeota archaeon | reverse complement strand
CCATATTTTATTGGCCATCATAGCACCTTTTCTTCCATGATCTTATCTGCAAGCCTATCTGCAATATCCTGTGGACTATCACCTTCAATGATTTCATTCGTGATCTCGCGAACTGGTGGGTTCATCACCTCTGGCCAGGAAACCGCTGAAGAAAGTGGCTCAATATTCAAATCATCCAGCGTCCATTCTGGTATATTCGCACGCGAAGCTTTACGAATACCCATGAAGGATGGATAACGCGGCTCACCAATGTCTTTGACTACACTAATGACCGCAGGCAATTCCCCTTCTAAGATCTGTCGTCCCTCTTCAATGGATCGTTCGACACGAATTTTTCTACTGACTGGATCAAATTCGCTAATCGCTGACACTAGAGTGAAAGCTGGCCAATCCAGAACCCTTGCTGTCTGAGCAGCGGTCACACCTACATCCCCATCAATTGCTTGTTTACCGAGGAACACAGCATCCACTTCCCCGATTTTTCGTATTGTTGCAGCCAGAACATGAGAGACTACTAGGCTATCGGGTTCGCTCAGATTTGGATCCTTGATCAGGATAGCTTCACTACATCCCATCGCCAGAGCATGCTTAAGGGCTTCTTTGGCGTTTTCGTCACCGACACTCACGACGACTACATCCCCTCCATGAGTTTCTTGCTGGAGAAGAGCCGTTTCAACCGCATACTCATCCCATGGATTGATCACTAATGGGGCATCCCCCCAGGTAACTTCGCCATCTTCTACCACTACTTTCGCAGCGGAATCTGGCACATGTTTCACGCAAACTACGCTTTTCAAGTTATCCTCCTATTTAATATTCTGATTGAAGTTATTTGAAGACGGATTGATTATTGAGAAAATTATCGCTTGAAATTTGATTAGGATTGCCACACCTCCACATCGTATGCAGGTAACTCACACCTTAATGGTCGATCGTTGCGGTAATCCAGCGCATAACCTGCTTGGATTAATTGATGAATTTCACTGGTACCTTCATATATAATTGCTCCCTTGGCATTACGAAGGTAACGTTCAACATCATACTCATCAGAATAACCATAAGCTCCGTGAACTTGAATCGCTTCAGCAGCTGCATCAAAGGAGGCATCTGTGGCATACCATTTCGCCAATGAAGTTTCTCTAGAATTTCGCAAGCCCTGGTTCTTCATCCAACCAGCACGCAGATAGAGCAAACGTGCTGCCTCGTAGGATTGTACCATGCGTGCTATCTTCTGCTGTACCAGCTGAAATTTCCCAATCTCACGACCAAAAGCTACCCGTTCATGAGCGTAATCAACACTAGCCTCGAGACTCGCACGGATTAAACCCGTTGCACCAGCTGCCACAGTGTAGCGGCCATTATCTAAGCAAGCCATAGCGATCTTAAACCCTTCCCCCTCTTCACCGATTCGATTACTTTCTGGTATATGCACTTCTTGGAGAGAGATAAAACCTGTTGAACCAGCCCTGACTCCTAGCTTGCCGTGAATATCACCACAAGTAACCCCAGATCTGTCAAGTTCAACCATAAAAGCCGAGAGCCCATCATGTGGATCAGAAACATCTTGAGTTGTGCGAGCAAATATCAACGCGTGGTCAGCTTTTGATGCTAATGAGATCCACATCTTTTCACCGTTGATAACATACTCTTCCCCCGACCGTTTGGCAGTACTGGATATAGCTGCAACATCTGAACCAGCTCCTGGCTCAGTTAGACCGAAACATGCGATCTTTTCACCCCGAGCTTGGGGCACAAGGAATTTTTGCTTCTGATTCTCTGTCCCCCACTGGAGAAGACCCATGCTATTCAAACCAACATGCACTGACATAACAACGCGTAAAGTGCTATCCACAGCCTCCAATTCTTCACAGGCTAAACCCAGCGAGATGTAATCCATGCCCTGACCCCCATACTTGACAGGAAAACAAATTCCCAAAATTCCCAGTTCCGCCATTCGTGGCAAAATAAATGGAGCCATCTCTTGCGCCCGATCATAATCTTTGATGACCGGTTTGACCTCATTCTGAGCAAAGTCTCGAACAAGTTTTTGTACCATTCGATGTTCATCAGTTAACCCAAAATCCATGTTCTCTTCCTAAAGATATCCAGCATTCGAAGTAAATTACTTAGAGATGTAGTTATTTAATTGGATTCATTATTCTGTAAGACCGAACTTACTATCCCATTAATAGTTAGGTCGTAATCCATATCCTTGCCATTATAGCCTTTAGAACATGATTGGACAACTGAAATTTATCACCTTTCCAATCTTCCTTCGGCTATAATTCCTTATTGTGAAACAGGAGACTCCATCTTACTTTATACTACGGTTGTTGATACCCATTCTAATTATCCCTCTCTTAGGGATATCACCCCTT
>SMYQ01000083.1:4392-9520 GCA_007050885.1 Candidatus Bathyarchaeota archaeon | reverse complement strand
AGAAGAGAGTAAATATGCAAAAGAGATGGGTGAGATCCTGAAATATTTCAGAAAACTCGATGAAGTTGATACTGAAGGAGTAGAACCTACTCATCATGTTGTAGATGTTGTAAACGTTATGAGAGAAGACGAACCAGAAATAAAACCTGCAGAAAACATTCTAAAGATTGTGCCTGCCAAGAAAGATAGATTCATCAAAGCACCTCGAATCGTCTAGTTGAATAAGCTATGTCACGAATTCTAGAGTTATCAGCCTCAGAGCTTGTAAGAAAAATAAGAACTCAAGAAATTACAGCCGAGGAATATGTGAACAAATGTTACGAGAGGACAAAAAAAGTTGAGGATAAAATTCATGCTTTTATCACCTTAACAGAAAACATTGCTCTTGCAAAAGCCCAAGAAATAGACTCTAGAATTCGTAAGAATGAAAAAGTTGGATCGTTATCTGGTGTCGCGGTTGCTATCAAAGATAACATCTGCATAGACAATGTAAGGACGACATGCGCTTCAAAGATGTTGGAGAACTTTATACCACCCTATGATGCAACAGTCATTAAGAGATTAAAATCACAAGATGCCATTTTGATTGGTAAGACCAATATGGACGAATTCGCTATGGGGACTTCGACTGAACATAGTCAGTTCGGACCAACACATAATCCTCATGATCTGGATAGAGTTCCTGGAGGCTCCTCTGGAGGAAGTGCTGCCTCAGTAGCTGCATTAGAGACCACGATCTCATTAGGTTCAGATACCGGGGGATCAGTCAGATGCCCAGCAAGCTTTTGCGGTATCGTAGGAATGAAACCAACTTATGGACTGATCAGTAGATACGGTCTCATAGCTTATGCGAACAGTCTTGAACAGATATCTCCCATAGCAAGAAATGTAACTGATCTAGCTTTACTAACAGAGTGTATCGCAGGTCAAGACAACAAGGATAGTACTTCAATTGATTCAGGGACTCAGAATCTGAAAAATTGTCTAGTTGATGATGTTAAAGGTGTTAAGATTGGAGTTCCGGAAGAGCTGTTTGGTATCGGGACGGACGAGGTCGTATCCAAGGCAGTCTGGGAAGCAATTTCTAAACTTGAAGGGCTTGGCGCCACTTTTTCGAAGATCAAACTTGAAAGCTTGGAGTATGCTCTAGCGTCTTACTATATCATTGCTATGTCAGAGGCAAGCTCTAACTTAGCTCGTTATGATGGACTAAGATATGGATTAAGACTTGATGATGAAAACTATGACTGGAGCACAACCTACTCAAGAAATAGAGATGTAGGATTTGGCGCTGAAGTAAAAAGAAGGATAATGCTTGGGACTTTTGCTCTCTCAGCAGGATACTATAACGAATATTATCTAAAAGCACAGCGAGTAAGAACACTCATCAGACAGGAATTATCTAAGGCGTTCAAAGATTTTGATTTGATTATCGGACCGACAATGCCAATATTACCTTTCAAACTCGGCGAGAAACTGCTCGATCCATTGGAGATGTATATGTGTGATGTTGATACTGTTATCGCAAATCTTGCTGGAATCCCAGCAATCTCTGTACCATGCTCATCGAGTCAAGGCCTTCCTATAGGAGTTCAAATGATGGCTCCAGCTCTAAGAGAGGATGTTCTGATTAAAATTGCATTTTCTCTTGAACAACACCTGAAACCAGATCTTGAATTGATGGTGTAGGTGAATAATTGAGGATGGAGACAACTGACCTTAAAGTGAAGATTGGACTTGAAGTCCACTGTCAACTCACGAATCTTAAGAGTAAACTCTTCTGCAGTTGCTCAGCAGATTACAGACAGAGTCCACCTAACACACATGTCTGTCCTGTCTGTATGGGTACTCCTGGAAGTCTTCCGGTTCTCAATCGTAAAGCAGTTGAGGATGCAATTATGATTGCTCTAGCTTTGAATATGCAAATTAGTAATAAAACAATCTTCTACAGAAAGAATTACTTCTATCCCGACATGCCTAAGAATTTTCAAATTTCACAATACGATCGCGCTGGAGGAATTCCAATTGCTAAAAATGGATCGAAGAAACTGGAAGGAGAAAAAATTGTACATATCTCAAGATTACAGATTGAGGAGGATCCAGGTAAGATAACTTATGAAGGGACTATAGAAACCTCAAAGTCAGCATTTGTAGATTATAATCGAGCGGGAATCGCTTTAGTTGAGATAGTTACAGAACCTGATATAACTTCTCCCAGAGAAGCCAGAATATTTCTACAAAAACTTCGATCAATTATGGAACATTTAGGAGTCTCAAGCGGAGAACTCGAGGGATCTATGAGATGTGACGCAAACATCTCAATACAGGGTGGAACACGAGTAGAGGTAAAGAACATATCATCTTTTAAAGAAGTTGAGAGGGCCATCAATTTCGAAATCACAAGGCAAAAAAGCCTTCTCAGAACAGGACACCATATCGGACAAGAGACGAGACACTGGGATGAATCAAGAAGAGTTACGATTTCTCTGAGAGTAAAAGAAGAAGAGGACGATTACAGATATTTCCCAGAGGCGGACCTAGTTCCTCTATCTATCTCAGAAGAAGAGATAGAGCATCAAAAAAATTCTATGCCCGAACTACCAGAAGGACATATGCAAAGATTAATGACGCAATACGATATCTCCAGACAAAATGCAATGACTCTCATAGACAACAAAGCTTTAGCAGAATTCTTTGAAGAAAGTGCCGCGAACTATAGTCATCCAGATTTGTTAGGTAACTGGATTGTAGGTGACCTGCTATCATACCTTTATGAGATGGATATCGAATTAAAAGACGCCAAATTAACACCACGAGATCTTGTGAAAATGCTGGAATTAATTGATGATGGAACAATAAGCGGTAAAATTGGCAAAGAGTTACTTAAGGAAATGTTAATCTCAGGCAAATCCCCAGATGAGATCATAAATCAGAAAGAGATGAGAAGAATCTCTGATAGTGAATATCTAAATCAATTAACAGAGGAGATATTCTCTTCCAACCCGCAAGCAGTGAAAGATGCGATTAAAGATCCTAAGGCTGTAAGATTTTTAGTCGGTCAATTGATGAAAAAAACTGGTGGCAAGGCTGATCCACAATTAGCGAATAGTATCGTCAACGAGAAACTGAAAACCTCAAAGACGTGAAAAAGTTATAGTAGACTTGGTTTACGCAGTTTCCAGGACTTTCTATTTATATGATAATCCTTAAGTGCATGACTGTATAGCTGATGCTCTGTCAATAAGTGAGAGTATTTAAAATGTCGTTTGACGAAAAACCAGAAGCTGCGGGCAGTTCAGAGACTGCTGAGAGTCAAGAGACAACAGCTAGTCCAGAAGCTGGTAGCAGTCCAGAAACAGTAGAATCCGTAAAAGTAGAAACCTTAACCCCAAACTCGAGACAAATTAATACAACCGTGAAGGTTGTCTCGAAAAGCCCTGTAAGGGAGACCGTTTCAAGAAGAGATGGTTCAACCCATAAAGTGACTGATGTTCTCGTCGGAGATGAGACCGGCTCTATATACATGACTCTTTGGGATGATAATATTGAAAATGTGAAGGAAGAAGACGTAATCGATATCAAGAACGGATATATCGGCCTCTTCAAAGGCTCGATGCGCCTAAACCTCGGAAGATACGGAAGTTACTCAGCCTCAAGTTCAACGATTGAGTCTGTCAATGCCGAAAATAATCTTTCAGACAAACAGTATGAGCAGGAAAGACGTTACAGACCCAGATACGGTGGCGGTGGCGACCGCTACGGTGGCGGAGACCGAGGAAGAAGATACGGTGGCGGCAGCGGCGGCGGAAATAGAAGATTCGGTTCAAGAAGAAGATATTAAAAGTTTCAGATGACGCATATCAGCGTCATCCTTTTTTCCATTTTATTCTTTACCGTACTCAACCCAGTAGGATTCTCCAGTTTCTAAAGTTTCTTTTTTCCATATTGCAGCTTCTTTCTTTGCACGTTCAGTTGCTTCTACAAGTGCGGGGAAAACGTTTTTTCTTGATTTTCCAGCTACCATAACTGCAAAGATCAAATCCCCAAGGTCCAGTTTACCGGTTACATGATGAATGAGGCAGTCTACTATTCCGGGGCGTGTTTTGATGTCTACTGCTATTTCCTCGAATTTTTCTTCCACTCTTTCTTTATAGGCTTCGAGTTCAAGGTTAGTGACTTTTTTCTCGTCGGTTGTGAAGGCTTTAACGTATCCGAAGAAGCATGCGACGCCTCCGGCTTCGTTGAATCTTTCGTTGGATTGTATGAAGTTGAGGAGTTTTTCTATTGAGAGTTCTCCTTTGTTGTGTATTCCTACTCGGGACAATTTGAAATTCTCCTTGATGCTGTGATTATTTAGAAGCTTATGAATATTATGAGTAGTGGATATCTCGAATTAGGATGTTAATGGAGAATCTGTTGTCTAGGCGTTTGGGAATTGAATGAACTCTTCAGTAAATTGGCAGACGAATATCATTTTTCAGTGGATGCAATTGAAGCTTTACATGAAGTATATGACGAGGATTTAGAGGCAGTTCTTCAGTCAATCAAAAAGCCGAGTGATAGATTCTTCTCAAGAGTCAATACACTGAAAATTTCTACTCAAGAATTGATAGATTCTTTTCTTTCGAGAGGAGTCGATGTTTCCCTCTTTGATCTAATCGATGAAGCTGTTTTCACACCTATTAAAGGGCCGTTTGAGTTTTCTGAGGTTGAGAAGAAGATAGTTGTTGACAAGTATGCTGCTGAATCTGTTCTACAAGGTTCTCACATCTATGCGCCGGGTATTGTGAAGTGTTCAAAGCTTCGTAAAGGAGACACGGTTACAATTTTGGATAGGCATGGTCAGGTTGTGGGTGTTGGTAGGATGAGAATGAGTGAAACTGAGATTTTGAATGTGAGGAGGGGTCTTGCTGTTGAGGTTACGTCACCATTGTATGGTGCTGTAAGTTTAAGGGAAAGTGAAGAGTATGAACTCGGGTACATCTATCCTCAATCTCTTCCAGCAATTGTCACATCAAGGGTTTTGGATCCTTTGGTTGGAGAGACTGTTGTTGATTTGAATTGTTCTCCTGGTGGGAAGCTTTCTCACATTTCTCAGTTGATGCAGAATCAAGGCCGAGTTATTGGG
>SMYQ01000083.1:0-4292 GCA_007050885.1 Candidatus Bathyarchaeota archaeon | reverse complement strand
GTGGATCTATTTTCTTTTATTATGATTGATTTGTTTTAACTTCTGTAAAGTCAAAGTTTGTTAGAGCACGCTTCTTCTATCAATTTATTCTATTTATCACTAGATTTATGAATTGGATCATAGATGATCAATATTGGTTTTGAATTAATTGATTGAGCAGAGGATTTATGAGTTCTAAGATTTTTGGAATTATAGTTTTTCTATGTATTGGGTTGATGTTGGTTGGACCCGCTACGGCTGGGTCAGTTATGGAGCTTGAAGCTCGAGGTACTGCAATGGATCTGCCGAAAATTCACAGAGAGAATCCTGTACCAACACATCTTATATTGTATGTTTATGGTTCGGGGCTTGGTTGGTCTATGCCTCCAGGATGGATAATTATAGGAGATTTGACAGTGGAGGATACGACTTATCCAATTCATGGTTGGGTTACAGGGTCTGGCAACAGATTTGTAATAGTTGGATCAGGAACTGGAAAATTAGGGATCTATTATTTGTATCTTAACGGTAAAGTTTCAGAATCAAGCGAGATTATCGTACAGGGCCAGTTTGGTAGATCTTCAGGTATGAATGAATATGAATTAGAGTTAAGTGGGGAAATTATAGGTTATACTTTAGTTCAAGGTATACCTATATGGAGATAGCACGCGCTATATTATATTTCATTAATTATGAAACATAGTTTAAGCACACATTCATTCAAGTTAACGTGTATTATTGTTTTCTTCTACGTTTTGCTTTGATGACTTGTGCGATTCCTGCTGCTCCTACTAGAGCAATAATGATTGTTCCGCCTTGGGCTACGTCTACTGTTTGAAATACTATGCCGATGGCGATTATGATTGCGACTATAACGGCGCCTATTGCCAGGATATCTTCAGTACCGATTTTTTTATTAGATGTATTGATGTCACGTGTCATTTCTTCAGTCATCAGTAAGACTCCCATTACTCAATCGTATGCGTTCCTAAGTAAATCTTCTGACAAGTTAATCAAACGTGGTTGATACTTGTTATATCATATTTTTTCTTTTACAATTTTTCTATTCAATACTTTTTCTTCTAAGTAATGTCTTAAGGAACTAATATAACGGCAAAATGGTGATTTGAGTTCTGGGATTGCCAAATTGAATGTTTTATCAAATGATGAGATTGATGAGATTTATCAGGCATCCTTAAAGATCTTAGAAGAAACAGGTGTAGCATTTCAAGAAGATGATGCATTGACCCTGTTTCATAAAAACGGGGCTCAAGTAGATTATGAGAAAAGTATTGTAAAATTTCCATCAAGTCTTGTAGAAGATTTGATAAAAAAAGTTCCAAAAGAATATACTTTATACCATAGAAATTCTGAGAAAAAGATAGATATCGCTAATGGAAAAGTTCGTTTTCAGATTGGTGACTATGCCGGTTATATTCTAGATTATAGAACCGGTGAACGCAGAAGAGCGACGCTAAAAGATTTACAAGAAGTTATCCGTCTGGATGATTCATTGGATTCTTTTGATCTCTTCGAGCCTCCAGTCATGCCACTCGATGTACCTTCTGCCATGACTCAAATTAAGGTTGTAGAGACCATGTTCAAGAACACTACCAAACCTAGCTTGATGGGCCTCATTATCGAACCGAATGAAGGAAGATACATCCTCAAGATGGCTGAGGCAGTTGCAGGTGGTGAAGAAGCTCTGAGGAAAAAACCGTTAATGGGAATTCTCTGTCAACCCACAAGCCCGTTAATCTACGCTAAAGAAGTTATTGAAAAAATGAATGATTGTGTGAGAAAAGGTGTACCTCTCAGTATTATCGCTGCACCTTCATGTGGTATGACCGCTCCTGTAACAATTGCAGGATGGTTAACCGTAGGGATAGCGGAAGTACTTGCTGCAACAGCATATTCCCAGCTAATAGAGGAGAAAACACCTGTGGTAACGGGTTTAGCTACAAATGTAATGAATTTAAGAGATGGAAACCTCAACATCGCTTCGCCAGAAGCAGCATTATGTAGTGCAGCTTCAATCCAGATTGTCCATCACCTGGGTCTTCTAGGAGTTGCTCAGGGGGGTACAGACTCGAAAATACCCTCCATTCAAACAGGATATGAAAAAGCGATATCTATTCTCTATACTCTATTGGCAGGAGCTGAAGTTTATGGTCTTGCAACATTAGATGATTGGGGTACAACATCGATGGAACAACATGTTATAGATGCAGAAATTGTGGAAGCTATAAAACGCATCCTGCAAGGGATCGATGTTACTCCTGAGACTCTAGCTTTGGACGTAATCAAAGAGGTTGGAGTTGGAGGAAGCTACCTATCTCACAAACATACCTTCAAACATTTCAGGAAAGAACATTGGATACCAGAATTAAGCTTCAGAGAATCATGGGAGACACTAAAGAGAAAAAATAAGAAAACAATAGTTGACAATGCAGAAAGCAAAGTTGCTAAAATATTACAAGATCACAGGCCGGAACCACTAGATGGAGACATTCAAAAAGAGTTAGAGGGCATAACAAAAGAAGCTGAAAAAGAACTTGGCGCCAGTTAGATGAAGAAAGAATAGAAATTTTGTGGAAGGAACATCTTGAGTGAAAGAAAAGTTCTACAGGATCTTGTGAAAAGCATCACGGATTATGACGAAGAAGCAGCATCTACAGCTGCAGAGAAGGCTGTAGAAGAAGGTGTTGGCTCAATTGAGGCTATCGAGCAGGGAGTAGCTGTTGGACTGAAAAAGATCGGTGAAGACTATGAAAGAGGAGAAACTTTTCTGCCAGAACTAATGATGGGAGCAAACGCAGCTCAAAAGGCGCTAAAAGTACTGCTGGAGCATATGCCTCAAGGATCAGATTACCGAGGCCAAGGTAGAATAGTAATCGGTACAGTCGAAGGAGACATACATGATATCGGAAAAAACATTGTAGCCGCAATGCTCCGGGCAAACGGCTTCGACATAGTCGACTTAGGCGTAGATGTTTCAATACAAAGATTTGTTGATAGTGTCAAAAAGTTCAAGCCAGATGTTCTAGGCATGTCAGCCTTATTGACCAACACAATGCCAAAACAACAGGAAGTTATTCAAGCCTTGAAACACGAGAATGTAAGAGACTCGGTACGAGTAATCCTTGGAGGTGTACCAGTAACCGAAGAATGGGTGAAAAAAATAGGTGCAGACGATCTAGGTAAAGACGCTATGGACACAGTTCAAAAACTGAAAAAATCTTGAATAATAAAAATTAGAAACGCACTTATGATGGTTTGAAAGACAATTCAGAATTGAAAGAGGAAAATTGAAAATATATCAAAAAATATTTGCGCTATTTTTAGTATCTTTATGCATTACAGGGTCTCTTTTTTTCACAACTTTTGCCCAAACGAGTTCTTACGCAAGTCTTCCTCCAATGCCTCCTACAAAACGTATTCCATTCACTTGGAATATAACCGATTGTTGGACATGTCATTACATACCAGCACCTATGGCTCCCGAGACTTTCGAAATGACTTTTCTACCCAAATTGATTTATCAACAACCATATCCACATGGTCAAGATTTTCCCATTATAGCTGAGACTGGTTTATGGAGATTAACCTCTGGATCTGGAAATAATACGGAGGCAGTATGGAGTCCAGATGGAAGTAAGATTGCTTATACTTCTGACCGTTTTGGGAACTGGACTCTGCATGTTATGGATGTTGATAACGGAAAAGAGATTCAATTAACCTCACCAGACTTTATCAGTGGATGGCTTGACTGGAGTCCAGATGGTGAAAAGATAGCGTTCTGGTCTTACAGAAATAATGAATCACAAATCTTCACGATAAAAACTGATGGAACAGATGAACAAAAACTGACTTCCAGTCCTCTGTTGAAGTCTGAACCTTTGTGGAGTCCCGACGGTAAAATGTTAGTTTTCGGGCAGATGGATGAGTTCTGGGAGATCTGGGTTATGGATCTGGCGAGCGGTAAACAGTGGCAGGTTTCTACAGGAGAATATAATCACTGGGCTCCATATTGGATGCCTAACAGTAAGGAGATCCTCTATTACTCCTCTGACGGACTTATTCTCAAAATCGTTGACATCAAAGGAGAATATGACAGAGATCTAACCTTTGCTTCTGTAGATAACCTACCTGCAGATCTCCATCCTAGAGTAAGTCCTGACCACACAAAGATACTCTTCAACTCGCTTCGATCACCCAACTGGGGTTTATGGTTGATGGATATAGATGGAAAAAATCCGATTAGATTAACAAAAGATGATGAAGGGGATAGAACACCCTCATGGAGTCCTGAC
>SMYQ01000263.1 GCA_007050885.1 Candidatus Bathyarchaeota archaeon | reverse complement strand
ATGCCTTGATGGGATATTCGCATGAGCAGGAGGATGAGGCTCATGATGAGGTCATCATCAAACGTTGAGAGGCGCATGGTTAGGCTTGCATCTTGCCAGTTGTATTGAGCGAGTAAGTGGGCAGGGATTTTATTAATCTCGTCGGGGAGTGGTAACTTTCCTTCTCCGAGGAGGGCTTGGCTGACCGTTTCAAGGCGAACTTCGCTGTACCGATTCCGAAAGGCATAGATTTGAATGGACCGATTATGAAGGAATCGATAGAGGTCGATGTGGACGCCATATTCGAGTTCTGCTTCGGGATTGCCGCGGAAGCCACCTCGTAAGCGAACAGGATTGTCAGCAGGGGGGATACCGAGTTTCTTTGCTCGATTGACAAGGTATCGAAGGTCAAAGTTATCCCCATTGAAGGTCAATAGAATTGGGGTACGCCATAGAATTCGAAAGACCGTTTCAACGAGAGATTTTTCATTATCAAATTTCTCGACGGTCACGGTGTCGGGAAGATTCCTTGCTTCACGTCCCTGCGAGCCTTGCTCCAGCAGTAATACTCTACCAACACCTGTATCATCCACGACTGCTACGGAAATGATTGGTTGTGGCGCTTGCTCCGGATCAGGTATTCGATCGATGAATTCCGATTCTACTTCGATATCAATAGCAAGTCGAGGTAACGACGAGGCAGGAGTCAGAAAAAGGGGAAGATACTCTTCAATGAGCTTAGAGAGCTCCTTGTCGTCTTTGAATAATCCACGAATCTTGGTGGCGTCTTCAGTCGAAAATTCCTGAGGAACGGAAACTAGTCGACCCTTTTGAACCTGATACAGAAGGCCTGGTGTCAGGGCTCGGTCCATTGTATAGCATTGCGTGTACCGGATGTCTGCCTCCCAGGCATGGTCTCTTCCAATTTTTTCTCGGATGGAGTCAGGGCGTCCACCAATTGCTAAAGGATCTTTTGCAATGATGATAGTGTATTGTTCCTCTGAATCGTGTAATAAATTATATTTGAGCCCCTCCTCGAATTTCAGGAATCCCGAGTGGCCAACAACATCATTTTGTTGTGAGAGATCCTCTTGGGATAAATCCGTTAGGCAATATGGTTGATGTCCGGTGTTATCCACCCACTCATAGATTTGGCTTTTAGTAATATCATAGAGTTTGAGTTTGGCAGCCCCTACGCTTCCTTGATAGTCAATGTTGATTAGAACACCTGGAGGTCCCGACTCTGGGGTATGGGGATATTCGGACGGGCGAATGGGCTGATCTTTGCTTTGGGCAATGATCTGGGTTAATAGTGAGAGCCGATTCTTCTTTGGCTTCGACTGTTCCTTTGTTTTGGGATTTGGTTCTGATGAGCCCATCCATGAGGACAGATTTGATGGCACGTAATATCGCTTCCGCACCGATTAAGAACCATCCCACTTTTTAGCCTTTAGCCCCCTGTTAGAATGAGCATATTAGTGGAGAGTTGATGATGCCATCTCGTTCCTTTCCAGTGAAAGAGCTTATTGTTGCCCGATTTGATGCCGGTGAAGATCTTTACCAAAACATCAAGCAAGTAGTTGTGAACCATGCGGTTAAGGCTGGGATGTTCATGGTAATAGGAGCCGTTGACCGAGCCAAATATGGCTTCTATCATCCCGTGAAGAAGGCATATACTAATCTGAGTTGGGAACCCACCTCAGATTCATCACTTGCCCTTGAAATTGTGAACTGTACTGGAAACGTTGCACTCCTTGATGATGATGTGGTTATCCATGCACATATCACTTTCACCGGTGAGTGTGGAGAAATTATGGGTGGACATTTACTTGAAGGTTGCCGTGTTAACCCAACAGCTGAGTTAACTCTTCTGAAAGCTGAGGGAGTTTTGAGGCGTAAGCGAAATAACGAGTTGAATCTGGCCTTACTTTCGATTTAATAACGGTTAGGGTGGTCTTAGGAGCCGTCACGAAAGACATTAAATTGTCAATAGACTATCTAACTTGAGCGAGGTGTGATGGACCTTGGCTTCGGCACAGACTCCAGCAGGGTTAACTATCTCCATTAAGGAACATGAACATACTCGATTAACGGCGGATAACACCATTTCTCGATTCGATCCCCGTGGCCAAGTGATTGTGAAGAACAATTCTCGGAAACACGCGGTGTGGGATGCAGAACTGGAACTCAATCGACAAAATCGCACTACTCTTGGAGCAGATACACTTGATATCGGACGACTAAATCCGATGACCGAATGGGAGAAAGACTTTATCGTCAAAGAAATTGAATCGCCCATGCTGCTCCTCTCAGAATCACTCGACACCTTTTATGAACGGGTGGGTGTGAATAATGCGTTAGTGTATGAGTATAAGATGCCCGTTGAAATCAGCCTGAACCTTCGAAACC
>SMYQ01000153.1 GCA_007050885.1 Candidatus Bathyarchaeota archaeon | reverse complement strand
ATTCGTGGATTGCGTGATGCGGCTGATCTGGGATATGAAAGAAATCTTCTTACATTCTTACGAGAAATGATGCCGGAACTCAAGGTAGTATTTTTCACTTGTGCTCCTGAATTTCAGCATATCAGTTCAAGTGCTCTCCGAGGAATTCGACAATTTTCCGAACAGGATTACTTGAAATATGTCATTCAAGACATTACCGAAGAATCTTCTTGACAGTTTTTTTGTTCTCTGGTATATTTATTGGCAGAACAATGGTTAATGACTCGACCGCTCGGTGCTAAAAACGGTAAAAAAGAGTCATCTGTTAGAAGTATGTCAGGGTTAGGAGTAGGAAGAACTCCCCGAACAATCTTCGCTACGGGGCCATCGTACAATGGCAGTACACGGGCTTTGCAAGCCTGGGATAGGGGTTCGACTCCCCTTGGCTCCACCAATTTTAGAATTGCGGGTGAGTGGAACGGAATTACCATCCAACGCTCATAACGTTAGGGATACCGAGGTTCGACTCCCGGACCCGCTACCACTTTGATTGGATACTGAGAAATCCGGAAATTCGGGATAGAAAATACGGTCCCGATGAAAAAGATCCAATCCATTTGGGGCCTTAGCTCATTTGGTAGAGCGTCTGTCTGGCAGACAGAAGGTGACGGGTTCGAATCCCGTAGGCTCCACCAGATTTACGCCCGTGGTCGGGAAAGGGTAGCTGTGATTCCTCCGACACATATTAAGCAGCACATGGGCATCTTTTTATTGGGGATTAGTGTAACGGTAGCACGACTGGCTCTGAACCAGTTAGCGGAGGTTCGAAACCTCCATCCCCAGCCATTTTTTGTACAAATATGCATCCCGAAGAAGGACATCAATTCTTGCCCCAACGGTATAAAATGGGTCATCATACCTATGGCGTTGAGGGTAAGGGTGGTATCATGTTCATTCGGGATCAAAGCTATCCAGAACGGAACGGAACGTTTGAAATTGGGAACTATTGCTCAGTCGCTCCAAACATTAAGATTTATCTAGGAGTTTATCATAGGATGGATTGGATTTCAATGTATCCATTTCCGGAGACATGTTGGGCTCAAGGTCATCCAACAAATGGCGGCAACGTCAAAATCGGAAACGATGTATGGATCTGTGATGGGGTTACAATTATGGGCGGCGTTACGATTGGGGACGGAGCAGTAATTGCTTGTAACTCCCATGTGGTAAAAGATGTGGAACCCTTTAGTCTTCATGGTGGCAATCCAAATAGATTCATAAAGTGGAGATTTCCCGAAGAAATTCGAGAAAAGTTGCTAAAACTTAAGTGGTGGGACTTTCCACATGATGAAGTCAAAAAAATCGAACATTTACTTTGTTCCAGCAATTTTGGGCGGTTGTTTGATATGTACAGTCAGAGACTTTAAGTTCTTTGATAACTATCTAAATGCGTAAATCCCCATTGTATGGATACGACGGGGGAATCGCCAGCAACAAGTAAGCGGTTTACATTCGGCTGAAGATGGCGATAGGTGGTCCCAACCTAATGAGCGGACTTGCGGCTCTCGACGAGATTCGGACTAGATAGTTGTCAATGAATGGAAGGGTGGCTGAGCGGACGAAGGCACTCGGTTGGAAGCCGAGCGGAGTGTTAAAGCTCCCGTGGGTTCGAATCCCACCCCTTCCGCCAATTTTGGATAGTTAAGCGGACAGGCGTGCCGTCACTGTTTCGAAAACAGATGGAGCGTAACAGCTTGGGGATCGAGACCTCAACTATCCGCCAATTTGTAATATGAAGAAACGCTGGCTAACACTGTGTAGTTTGTTTGTGGCAACGGCAGTTTTTGCCGCCTCGGCTCCATTTCAAATGACCGTCCCATTTCGAGTGGACGATTTCGAAGAAGCTGCCTCTGATCTTGTTGAAGGAGTTTCCGTCAGTACCAACCTCTTGGATATTGCAACAGTTGTTTCAATTGACGATCATATTCGAAAGTTGGTTCTTCTCAGTAAACCAGATGTTTATGGTCAAGTTGATGTTGTGGTGAATACAAAGGATCGTGGTTATGTGGCCTCACGAACCCCGCTTTTATCAATTACGCCTGACATTACAACGTCCACAAATGCAGATTCGACAAATGTTTACTCTTTTCATTTGACAGGAAATGATGGGAGTGTTGATTTGTGGTGGTGGAATGGGTATAGCAATCAATTTGGATACAAAATCAATAGATTTTCTACCAGTAACATGACGGACAAATCCTATACGATTGGAACAACCACAGGAAATACTTTTACGGATACCAACGTTGTCAATGGCGTAACCTACTGGTATAATGTGTCATGGATTCCAGTGGGTATTGGCCCAGTAGCTACCAATGAATTGTCGTCGGAAGTGGTTTTTGATGTTAG
>SMYQ01000182.1 GCA_007050885.1 Candidatus Bathyarchaeota archaeon | reverse complement strand
AATTCCGGGATAGTATAACAAAATAAAGAGTTGAAGAGCTCATCAAAGGTGGACGAGAGCGTTGATTTCATGTTTTTCTCCTGAAAACAAGAGGGGTTTTGCTTTTCTTGCTTGACACCGAATGATTTATTACAAATAGTTAACATAATTAGGTTAATTCTGTTAGCGTATTCGCGTTAACTAGGGAGGCGATATGCTGAAAAATACATTAGAGGGTTTTTGCAATGAAACGAATTAGAAGTGTGAATACCGCGTTAGCCATTTCTCTCATGATTTCACTAATACTGATGTTTTTACCATTCAAAGATGGTTTGTTGCTTGTCAACATAGGATATCCAGTACAAGGTGGACAGGGATATGCGATTATTGGAACGTTACAAGGTGGGGCGTGTGGCTGCTATTTTTCAGGAGTGGGTGATATAAGCGGTGACGGGATCGACGATTTTGTTATCGGGGCAAGTGCCCACGGGGCGGGAAGAGTTTACTTGTTCCATGGGCGGCTTAACACCGCTTGGACCAATCTTACATTAGCAGATGCACAAGCCTCAATTGTTGGGGAATCAGATGGCGACTGGTTTGGCCGTTGGACAGCCGAACTCGGAGATGTAAACGGTGATGGTTATGCAGATTTTGCCGTATCCGCAATGATGAACGATGAAGCGGGCTCAGAGGCAGGCAAATCCTATCTCTTCTTTGGACGTTCAGAAGACACTTGGACGATTGGCACTTCTGCGACGCAGGCCAATGTAACTATTACCGGTGAAGCTGGAGGAGATCGATCAGGACATGGAATTTACGGTATTGGAGACACAAACGGTGATGGCTATGATGATTTTATCCTCTCTGCATTCTGGAATGACGATGGAGGAACCGATGCTGGACAGCTTTACCTCTTTTATGGTCGACCTCAAAACCAATGGTTAAGCACCTATTCTGCTGCTAATGCCAATGCATCTTGGCTTGGAACAACAGATGATGCTCTTGCTGTCGATGCTTCTGGCGTTGGAGATATCAACAATGATGGATTTAGCGACTTTGCGGTTGGTGCCTTTTACAATATTGGTATTGTGCAACGGAAGGTGTATCTCATCTTTGGTTCTGATAGCGTGAATTGGTCAATGAACCAACCGATATCACAATCAAACGCCTCACTTGTTGGGGAATTTGACCCATTCCTTGCCAGTATCGCGCTCTCTGTGGATTGGATTTCTGGAGCCGGGGATGTTAATGGCGATGGCTTTGACGATGTACTCTTTGGTGCCTATGAAGAAGATGTGGGTGCCCAACAGTCTGGACAAGCCTATCTGTTCTTTGGACGCCCAACTGAAAGGTGGACTCACGATATGGCTTTTTCAACTGCTAATGCATCTTTTGTGGGTCTTTCGGCAAATCACTATTGCGGCTGGTGCGTAGATGGTGTAGGTGATGTCAATGGTGATTCTCTTGCAGATATCGCCATTAGTGCTCCGACACGAATAACCTTCCCCGCAAGATCCGATAATACAGGACATGTCTACCTCTTTTTAGGTAACTCGACAGGTACATGGAAAATAAACACATCCTTGGCTGAAGCTGATTTAATCTATACATCAGAACAAGTTCATTCAGGCTTTGGCTTCCATATACAAGGAATTGGCGATGTCAACAATGACAACTTCAACGACTTTGCTATTGGTGCCCCCGATTTTGATACCACCACTACTAACATAGGAAAGACCTACATAATCTTACCAAATGTGCAAAACGGTGAAAATGGAAATGGTAATGGGGAGGGGCGATTTCCATGGGAATTGCTCATCATTGCGGGAGTAGTAGCAGTAATCGTGGTAGTGATAATTCTATTCTACCGACGACGAAGGAAGCCGTAAATACACGCTCCCCTCCCTCTTTTTTATTCGAATGTTAGCTGTCTTTCTTAACTACTAGTTTTAAAAGACACACGATTTCGGGGGCTTCCCAGTTCCCGCATATCGCCCAGGACCCGGAGAGACTGCAGGAGTGGATACATACCCACAAAACTTTCCGGACACATACCCTCTGGTGTCTTCCAGGAAAATTCAAAGGTTTCTCCTAAATGATGGTCAGCACGACATGCCCCCTCCTTAACTACTGTAATGTTGAACTGCACGGGCTCTTGCCAAAGTTTCCCGATTTTTAACACACTATTTTGAGTTTTCATTTCTGCAACCTCTTTTCCTCGTGGGCTATTGTTTTTTTGTATAAAAAGGGGTTTCGAACCTTCGTAGATGAGTGCCCTGGAACGACCAATTGCTGTCGTTTCACATTGTTCTGCTCATTGGTCTGGGCTGGCAGTGGAGGTGGCCTTGCCAATGTGAATAAACGTTTTCATAAATATTGATGGTTTGATATCTTCACCAGACCACTTCGCAGT
>SMYQ01000187.1 GCA_007050885.1 Candidatus Bathyarchaeota archaeon | reverse complement strand
TTTGCTGTTGGGACCCGTACGGCAACTCCTTATCTTGAAGAAGGGGCCAACATGGGGTTATTTCTGGTCGTCGGGAATATAGCAGTGGCCAAACTTCTTGGATTACTTCATGGGTATACTCCACTAACAGATGTCGGGTGCACGCTTCGAGTGATTCGACGTGAAATGCTGGAAGCGATTCTTCCAGAATTAAATGCAGAAGGAGCATCATTTTCACCGCAAATGATTGTGAAAGTCCTCCGGTATGGTGGGAAGATGAAGGAAATTCCAGTCCATTACTTGACCCGTGTGGGAGAAGCCAAAATTACGACCTCCAAGGTGAAGGCGTTCCGAAATGGTCTTCAAATGATCAAGGTCATTTTGAATCTATAAAATTCGGTCCTGGTCCCGGCTAAGCAGTTTTTCTGCTTTAGTAATATCTGTTGGGTACGTCACATTAAGATAGTGACCACCAAGAAAATACCCCCCGACAGTGTACCCCAATTCCCGAAGAGTGTTGAGGGTATCAGTAATTTCGATTTCATTTTTCTTTTTCGAGCGTGGAGTGTGACGGATTGCTTCAAACACGGTTTCATTGAAGATGTAAGACCCACACCCCAGAATATTGTTAGTCAATTTAACAGGCTTCTCTACGAGATGTTGGATAATGTGGGTCTCCAGATCAATTTCAACAGAGTAGTTCTTACGAATCAGGCTCTCATCTTCGACCCGCATAATCCCAATCGAGGCTGCAAATCCGCTGGTCTCGAATGATTGAATGAACCCGCGATGATCTGAATCGATATATAGTTCATCCCCCAAGTACACAACAAAGGGTGTCTCAATAACCCCCTCGGTCAAACCAACTGCGTGGCCAATTCCCTCAGGTTTGCGTTGCCCCACATACTCGATAGAAACTCCAAACTCGCTTCCATCACCGAAGTAATTTTTCACAGCATCCGATTGGGGGTTAACGACGATAATGATATTCAGGATTCCCGCATCTTGACAACGATCGATTACATGAGCAAGAATCGGACGGTTAAAGACCTGGATCATGGGTTTTGGCACTTTCTCAGAATAGGGACGAATACGTTTCCCTTCACCAGCAGCAGGAATCACAGCAAATTTCGGAGGCATACAGGATTTTCAACGTGTTGTTAGATTACAAAAACTTACCTGCTGATAAAAACAATCGTATGAAGAATGGTTTGGAAATTTTTGTAACCAATAGCGTTTTTAGGCTATAGACATGAGGAAGTGCATTCAAATCCACACCTTCAGGTGGTTGTCTTTGCGAGCCCGTACATATTACATGATTGGTATCGTCAGCCTCATCCTCATCGTTCTTTGGCTTCACCTCGCCTTACTCCCGATAGGTGGGATTTTCGCAATTGTCATTATCCTCACAAATCCGACAAACGTAATGTTTTGGATTCTTCCTGCCTTTGGTCTCTTCGGGCTTGCGTATATTCTGCGTGCTGTTAGATGGTGGGTCCTCCTTCGACCATTTCAGAACAAGGGAAATCCCGCAAATCAATTCCCTATGCTTGTTGGAGGAATATTCCTCACCTATGTAGCTCCACTCCGTGCAGGTGATCTTGCAACACCGTACTGGTTGAGGGAAAAACAAGGAACACGATTCACCGCAGGGCTAGCCTCGATTGTTTGGGCGCGGGTGTTAGATTTCGCAGCTCTAATCCTAATTATTATCGTCTCAGGCTTTCTAATCTTTGGAGTAATAACGGGACAGGTATTCAGTTATCTTCTATCCGGAGTATTATTAGCACTAGCATTTATTGCGTTCTTCATTCTCATTCGAAATGACCGTTTCGTTGGCTTTATGTCACGAATTGCTGGTCGCTTGTTTAAACCGTCTGAGCGTCTGAAAGATGAAGTTCCCTCTTTTGTTGAAAACTTTGCTCTTGATTTACGTACGGATATCGGAAGTTGGACCTCGGGGTGGGCATTTCTCTTGAGCGTTCCGATTTGGATACTAGAAACGGCTAAACTCGTCTTCATTGCGATGATATTCAGCCAAGTCGTTACACTACCTCAGTCCCTGTTTGTACTCGGTATCAGTTATATGACAGGGCACATTCTTGCTATTCTTCTTCCCGCTGGGATTAGCATTTTCATAACTCAGACTGTCACCATAGGTCTTGCCCTTGAAGGATGGGGCATCGCTGCAGCAGCTAGTATTGCATTATTAGACGCCTTAGTCTACATCATTGGTCTGACAATTTTAGGGGCTCCCTCTATTGCCACTATGGGCCGTGGTTACCGAGAACTTCAGAATGCTGAACCTATTGCTGAGCTTGAAGAGAAAGGAGATGGATAGACCGAAAAGTTAAAGCTGGTTCAGCTCCCCCTGTGCTTGACTGGGCATTTTAGGTGAAGCAAATGAAGAAAATGGATCCAAGCAAACTTCCCCTTGCTGT